>USCL01000092.1 GCA_900553145.1 uncultured Desulfovibrio sp. | reverse complement strand
AGTTCACATTCTCAAGTTGGCTGCAACAGATTCTCATCTTGGGTGACTCCTCACAGAAATCTTGTGGGATAAAACCCCAATCGGTTGCTGTGGCAGGGCTTTTTGTTTTTATTTATATCTCATAATCTTTTTACATTATGTTACTTTTTGTTTCTCCCATGCCCCATATCCAAACCTCCCCCAAATCCAGCCAATCCCGACCGCAAACCTGACCCACACCCGATTGCCTAGGGGATTTCCCGGGTCTCTTTCAGGAAAACCCCCGATACCTTCCGTGCCGCCGCTCCGCTAGAACATCACCATGTGGAAAAAAGAACGTGCCAGCCTCCGGCACGCCACGAGGAGCGAGCAATGGACAGAAAGGTATTCTACAACGGGACGATCCTGACCATGCAGGCCGAAGGGCATACGGTTGAGGCCGTGTACACCATCGGTGACAGGATTGCCGCGATCGGGAGCCGCGACGAGGTGTTCCGCCAGATCACGGAAGACACCGAACGCATCGACCTTGAGGGCAAGACCCTCATCCCCGGCTTCATCGAATCCCACGCGCACGTCACCGACTGGGCGGAATGTGAATTCCTCCAGTTCACCTGCTACCATATCAAGGACATCGCCGAGCTTCAGGACATGATCCGCGAAAACGCCAAGGCCAAGAAGGCGGGCGAATGGGTCATCGGCTACGGCTACAACGACAGCATGGTCGCCGAGATGCGGCATCTGGAACGCGCGGACATCGACGCCGCCTGCGCCGACCATCCCGTCTTCGTCATGCACGGCAGCGGGCACCTCGCCTACGTCAACTCGAAGGCGCTGGAAATCTGCAATATTCACGCGGACACCCCGATCCCCGAAGGCGGGCAGGGTGAAATCCGCCTCGGCGCGGACGGCCTCCCGAGCGGGCTGCTCGTCGGGCAGGCGTACAACCTCGCCCTCAGCGTCATCCCCAAGTATACCGTCGAAGAATACAAGGGCGCGTTCCGCAAGGGCATCGCCGCCGCCAACGCCAAGGGCGTGTGCAGCATCGGGGACGGCTCCATCGGCTACATGGGCAACCAGTGGCAGATCCTGCGGGCCTTCCACGAGCTGGAAAAGGAAGGTGACCTCAACCTGCGCTTCTACCTTGTGATCATGGATTACGGGTACATCCCCTTCATGGAAGGCGGGCTGGTGACCGGGTTCGGTTCGGAAAGCCTCCAGCTCGGGTCCATCAAGCTGTTGCTCGACGGCTCCATTCAGGGCCGCACCGCCAGCGTCAAGGAGCCTTACCTCGGCACTGACGAGAAGGGCCTCCTCCATCATACCCCCGAAGATCTGCAGGCCCGCGTGGAACGCTACCACCGGGGCGGGTGCCAGATTGCCATCCATACCAACGGCGACAACGCCATCGAGGAAGCCATCGACGCCATCGGAAAGGCGCAGGCGGCCTATCCCCGCCCCGACGCCCGGCACATGCTCATCCATTGTCAGATGGCGTCCGAGGAACAGCTCGACCGTATGGCGAAGCTCGGCATCATCGCCAACTTCTTCGTCGGGCACGTGCATGTATGGGGCGATCTGCACCGCGACAGGTTCATCGGCGAGCGCGCCTTCCGCATGGATCCGGTCGCCAGCGCCAAGAAGCGGGGCATGCCGTTCTGCCTCCACACCGACCTCCCGGTGACGCCGCTCGATCCCATCCTCAGCATGTACGCCGCCACCGCCCGCCGCACCAAGAGCGGGCAGATCCTCGGCGAAGATCAGCGCGTTTCCGTTTACGACGCCCTGCGCGCGTGGACGGTGAACGCCGCGCACTCCATGTTCGGCGAAACGGTGAAGGGAACCATCTGTGAAGGCTTCCTCGCCGACCTCGTTGTCCTGTCCCGGAATCCGCTGGAAACGGCCCCGGACGACCTGCTGGACGTGCAGGTCGTGCGGACGGTCGTCGGCGGCAAGACCGTATACCGCGCCTAAACCTTTCAGGAGATCATCATGTCGAACTTCCTCAAGTACATGCGCCTGTTCGCCCTCGGCATCACCTTCTCGTCGTCCATGGCCCTGCCGTACGTGCAGATCAAATTTTACGACGTGTTCCGCGAAGCCACCCAAGCCAGCAACAACGAGCTCGGCCTGCTCATGACCATCTTCACGGCGGTCAGCATGGCCCTCTACATCCCCGGCGGCGTGCTCGCGGACCGCGGGTCCCCAAAGAAGCTCCTGCTCCTCTCCTTGATCATGATGTGCGTCCTGAACGCCTATTTCGCCTTTCATACCTCCTACGGCGCGGCGCAGCTCATCTGGGCGCTGCTCGCCATCGCCGCGAATACGGTCCAGTGGCCCACGCTGATCAAGGCCATCCGAGACTCCGGCAGCAGTGAGGAACAGGGCCGCATGTTCGGCACCTTCTACGGCACCACCGGTATTTTCTCGTCCATCATCGGTTTCGTGGGCGCTTGGATCTACTCCAACGGCGCAAGCAACATCGAAGGGTTCCACCTGATGCTCCTCGGGCAGTCCGTCTTCTGCGCCGTCGCCGCCGTAGCGGTCGCCTTCTTCGTGCAGGACAAGACCCCGTACAACAACAGCGTCCCCGCCCCGAAGGAAAACCCCTTCAAGAGCGCGCTTACGGTCATGAAGCTTCCCGCCGTGTGGATGATGGTCGTCCTGATCTTCTGCGGCTACGGCATGTACATCGGCATTACCTATATGACCCCCTACACCACCAACGTCCTTGGCGCCTCCATCGCCTTCGGCGCCGTGCTCGGGACTATCCGCGCCTTCGGCCTGCGCATCCTGACCGGGCCCTTCAGCGGCTATATCTCCGACAAGATGGGTTCCGCCGCCAAGATCCTCGCCATCTGCTTCGTCATCATCATCGGCATGCTGTTCGTCATCCTCTCCCTGCCCAAGGGCACGTCCAACACGGTGATCATCCTGCTCACCATGATGTTCAGCTTCTTCGGCCTCGTCATCTACACGACCATGTTCGCCTGCATGGAAGAAGTCAGCATCCCGCCCCAGTACACCGGCATCGCGGTCAGCGTCATCAGCCTTCTCGGCTACCTGCCCGACGGCCTGTTCCCGCCCCTGTTCGGCCACTGGCTCGACGTGTACGGCAATCAGGGCTACTCGGTCATCTTCTACTTCCTCGCCGCCATCAGCCTCCTCGGGTGTTGCGTCGCCATCCTCATCTACCGCAAGGGCCGCGCGCTTCGCTCCAATCAGGCTGAAGTGGAAGCCGGAAACGAAGCTCAAGCCACCGCTTAGTCGAAACATCGGGTGAGGGGGAAGGGGCCCTTTTTCAAGAGTCCCCTCTCCTCTCTCCCTAATCCCCCTTCTCTCAGCATTCCCAACTTTTCGCCCTTATTGAATTTCCGGCCAAGGTTTTCCTTCCACGAAAATGGAGAAGCATGTATCTGCCTGAATGAAACAGGATCTGCCACACTAAACGATCCACATTTTATTTCATAAGAGTTCAGCTGGATACGAAGAAAAATTTCCTTTGCCGTGGCGTTTGTCAAGAAAAAATATCGTAAATCCAACATACTATGGATGCGTATCAATCAAAGGCTCTGACAGGGCCATGAAATGAAACGCATTGACTGAAAAACAGAAGGATTCCCCCCTACAATAAGTGCCCGGATGCATCCCCCCTTGTATCCGGGCGCTTATCGTGTAGCGGCCATCTGTAGCGGGCAAAAGAGAGCTTGCCGTAATCAACCGCAAGGGCACGGACGCGGGCAAGCCGAACCGGGCGGTTCGCTTTTCCATTCATCTTAGAGTGAAAGCGGTACGTTAACGTTTTGTTGAACGTCCATACAAGCAGGATACGGCTGACGCGATAGGCGTGCGGTTGGACGGCATGTGCCCCTGCGGGCGAAGCGGCCGCGCCGTTCAGCCGCACACTGGGGGCCGGGAGAATCATTTCCCCCCGGCGGGGTTAAGGGCAGCGTCCCCTACCGCTGGAGGCGCACTCTACCCGAGCAGCGCGGCGGCGTCCCACACGACGGTGATGGCCGTCCCCCGGCCGGGTTCCGAATCAATGGTCAGCACGCCGGAACTGAGCTGCGCCCGTTCACGGAGGCTCTTGAGACCGAGGCCGGACTTTACGCTCACGTCGGAGAGCTTCTCCGCGACCGAAAAGCCCTTGCCGTCGTCGCTGACGACCAGATGGAGGGCGTCCCCGTCCATGCCGAGGGAGACGGAAGCCCGGGTCGCCCCGCTGTGCTTGACGATGTTGCTGAGCGCTTCCTGAATGATGCGGAAAATCACGATGGGCAGGTTCGGCGGCAGTTTCTCCTCGTCGAGGGAAACGGAGAGCCCGATGGGCAGGTGGGCGAAGACGCGCTCGTATTCTTCGCAAAAATCCGCGATGGTCGCTTCAAGCCCCAGTTCGAGCTGCGGCGGGCGAAGTTCGTTCTGGATGCGCCGCAAGTGCGTCGCCAGCTTCTTGACCAGCGAGACGGACGTGGAAAGCGTGTCGCAGATGTCCGGCTGGAGTTCGTGTTCGGGCAGGCGGCGTACCGAGCGCAGGGAACGCTCCATGCCGAACTTGATCGCGCCGAGCGTGGCCCCGATATTGTCGTGCAGCTCGGAGGCGAGCTTGAAGCGTTCGCTTTCCTGCGCCATGAGCAGCTTTTCGGAAAGCGCCTTGAGCTCGCAGGTGCGCTCGGCGACCTGTTTCTCCAGATTCTCGTGCGAATGGAGCAGTTCCTGCTCATGCTTCTCGATCTCCGAGGTGAAATGCCGCACCGAGGAGGTCATTTCCGCGATTTCGTAGCGCACGGATTTGGGGAACGGGGTCGGGATGCGGTGCACCCGGTCGAGCATGCAGCGGTTCAGGCGTTTGATGGGGTCCACCACGTTGCGGACGATGGAACGGTAGATGAACAGCGCGAGGAAGACGGCAAGGAAGAAGGTGACCCCCACCGTGGCCACGATGATCGCGTAGCGTTCCGCAAGGGTCTTCTTGGATGCCTGAATGCTCGTCCATGACTGTTGGGAAACGGCGTTGGCCGATTCGATAAGGCTGTTCGACGTGTACTGGTGGGTGATCTTGAGGGCGTCCAGCGTGCTTTCCAGCGCCGTGTATTCCTCGTACAGCGCAAGGAGGCCGTCTTCGGCAAGGGCCATCGTGGCGGCGTCGCCGGAGAGGCTTTTCAGGTGCCCGGAGAAGGGGCTGGCCTCCGCCGAGCGCAGCAGCCGCTTGACGTCCGCGCGGATTTCGCTCTTGAGGCGCAAGGAATACGGGCGGTCATGGTGCATGGACAGCAGGAGCATGGAGGTGAGCACGTCGGAATAGGCGGTTTTCCATGCGTTGAAGCCCGGGTCCCCCGGCTCCATGCCCAAGGCGGACAGCTTCCGCTCAAGCTGCGGCAACCCCGCGTTGAGGGTGCGGATCCGCTTCACGATCCGCTCCGTGTTCCGCAGGTTGTCGATGCGCTGGGCGACGGCCCGGTTCGTGCCCGCGAGGATCCCGTTCAGCTCATTCAGGTTGTTCTTGATCTTTTCCTTGATCCCCGGCTCCACGGCAAGCGCTTCAAGGTTTTCCAGCACGTTTTCGGGAAAGCGCCGGGCTTCGATTTCCTGCACCACCCCGAGATGGACGAAGCGGTCGCGGCACAGGATGCTGTCGTGGAGGATGCCCTTGGCCCATTCGCTTTCCTTGCTGATGTAGGAAGCGATGGCCATGTTGGGCAGGGCGACGTTGACGGTTTCGTCGGCCTCTTCGGACAGTAGCTTGAGGAGCTGGAGCAGCGAGATGAGGAACGCGCACAGCACGAGGCAGAACAGCCCGAGCAGCAGGGCGATGCGGGAGGCGATGCTCTTGTCCATGATGCTCACGGGCGTTTCCAATGGGCTTCGTCCAAGGGTGAAAGGACGCCGAAGGGCTGATCCGCGACGCGCAGGACGTTACGGTTGCGGATCGTGGCGTAGGGGATGGTGCAGAGCCAGAGGGCGACGTGCTCGCGGGAAAGGCGTTCCTGAAGCGCGGCGTACAGGGCCTTGCGGCCTTCCGGGGCTTTTTCGGCGGAGGCGGCGCGGAACAGGGCGTCCACTTCGGGGTCGCTGTAATGGCTCATGTTGGACCACAGGATGGCCGACGTGTTGGTCGCGTAGATGCGCTCAATGCCGATGGCGGGATCGTGCCAGCCGTACAGCTCGTCCATCGTCACGTCGAACGCGCCGCTCGTGACGCGGTTGGCCCACGAATCCGGGTCCTCCGCCGTGCGTATCCTGAAATAGACGCCGATGGTCCGGATGAACTGGCTTTGCAGGTATTTGAGGATGGACAGCGAGAATTGGGCCGAGGGCTCGTAATCGATTTCCACGGTGAAGCGGATGCCGTTTTCGTTGCGCGGGTATCCGGCGCGGTCGAGGATGCGGTTGGCTTCCTCGGGATCGTAGGGCGTGGATACGGGCGAATACCATTCCGAGCCGGGCGGGATGGGGCCGTACATGGGCTGGACCCCGCCGTGCACGGCTTGGGCCAGCGCCTTGTTGTCGAGGCTCATGGCGAGGGCCTTGCGGACTTCGGGGGAGCTGAAGATGGGGTTGCGGACATTGAAGGTCAGCAGGGCGAAGGGATGGAGGAGGGAAAATTCCTCCCGGGTGACTTCAATGGCCGGGTCGGAGCGGAAGATGCGCTCCTCGTCCGACAGGGAGGAGAAGGCGTAGAGATCGGCCTCGCCTTGGGCGATCGCCAGCGGGATTTCATTTTGGTCCCAATAGACCCGGAAGACGATCCGGTCGAGGCGCGGCCTGCCGGGAAGGAAAAAGCCCTCGTAGCGTTCGAGGACGATGCGTTTCCCTTCCTCCAGCGAGGCGAGGCGGAACGGGCCGGACCCCACGGCCCGCAGGTTGGCGGGGTGGGTGTCGATGGGCGTGCCGTCGCCGTAAATATGGGCGGGCAGGATGGGGATCAGCGCGGGGATGAAACATTTGAGCAGGGCGGGCTGCGGGATGGACGTCTCCAGATCGAGCGTCAGGTCGTCCACCGGGACGATCCTGCTCACGGCCTCAAGCATGGAGCGGAAGGGATGGTGCCGCTGCGCCGCCCGGATGGAAAAAGCCACGTCGCTGGCGGTGATCGGCGTGCCGTCGTGGAACGTCGCGCCCTTGCGGAGGCGGAACCGGAAATGCTTGGCTTCGGGATCGATTTCCCATGATTCCGCGAGATAGGGCACGGGGCCGTCCTTCCCGGTGCGGACGAGCCCGGCGAACAGCTGCGCACCGACTTGGCTGGTCAGGCTGCCGCTGGCCACGGCGGGGTTGAAGCTCGGGGGGAAACGTTCCAGCGCCACCACAAGGCTGTTGTCTTCCGGCGAGGCGGAAACCGGGACGGTGCAGAGGCCGAGGAACAGCAGGCATGCGGACAGGAACGCCGTCAGGCGGGCGTGGGCCGTTCCGCTGGCGGGTTCCGTTTCCGAAAGGCCTGCCGGCGGCCGGGGGCATGGAAGCCCTGCGGGGCTTTTCCCGGTGCGGCGGAGTCGCTCAATCAATGCCGTCCCCCACAAGCCCGTTTTGCATGGCAAAGCGCGTCACTTCGCGCACATTGTGCAGATCCAGCTTCTTCATGAAGCTGGTCCGGTGGGTGTCGATGGTTTTGACGGACAGGTTCAGCTTGGCGGCGATGTCCTTGTTGCTGTTGCCCTCGGCGATGAGCTTGAGCACCATTTTTTCCTTTGGCGTCAGGGAGTCGGCTTTTGAAGCCGCCTCGGCGTTGCCGTCCACGTATGAAATAATCATAGACCCGGTGAGCTCGGTGCTGATGTACTTCCTTCCCTTGAGCAGGGCCCGGATGGCGACGAGGAACTCGTCCTCGTCCGCCGTTTTGAGCAGGTAGCCGTCGGCTCCGGCCTTCAGCGCCGCGCGGACGTGCCCGGCGGTGGCGTGCATGGAAACAATGAGGACGCGCGCTTCCGGCGCGACCTCGCGGATACGGGGGATGGCCTCCACGCCGCTGAGTTCGGGCATGGAAATATCCAGCAGGATGAGATCGGGCCGGAGCGACTGCGCGAGCCGGATGCCCGCGAGCCCGTCCCCGGCCTCGCCCGCGACCGTCAGGCCGGGCTCGATGCTGATGAGCTGTTTCAGGCCGCTGCGGAACAGGGCATGATCTTCGACTATCAATACGGATGGCATGGCGTTTCTCTGTGTGCGGACGCCTCGCGCCCGGGATGCGCCGGTGCGAAATGCCGCGGCTTTGAGAGTATAATGCAGTGCCGGGAAAAGGAAAAGGAGGCGCGGCCTCTATAGGCTGAGGGATACCCCCCTGCGGAACATGGCCATACGCCGCGTGGCGGCGAGGCCTTTCCCGTCCCCATCATCCCGTTTCGCGGCAGCGTATCCGGCGCCGGGTGGGGACGTTGCTTCGCATGCCGCATGCCGCCGCGCGTTTCGCCCCTGAACCGGCATTTCCAGAGAAGCTCCCGCTTGCCGGAAGCGACGCTTTGTGACATCCTGCACTCATCGAAGATGCGGAAATATCCCGACGGGTTCCCTTTCTTTTCCGGCTCCAAACCGAATCCGTACGCCCCCTTGCCGCCTTCGATCCGGCTCCGGCGGAGCGCGTGCGGGAGGAAGCATGTCATCCCAGTTGCGAAAAATGAACAGCGTCATTGAACAATTTCTGCTGCCGTTGGCGGAAGCCGTTTCCGGCTGGTCCACGCTGGCGGCGATCCGGGCCGCGCTTATCGTCACCCTGCCGCTCATGTTCCTCGGCTCCCTTGCCGAGCTGATGATCAGTTTCCCGCTGGATGCCTATAAAGATTTCATGTTCCGGCAGTTCGGCCCCGAGTGGCGGCTGTTCGGGCAAATCCTGAAGGACGCCACCTTTTCCGTGATGTCCCTCATTATGGTCTTTTCCATCGGCCACCATCTGGCTGGCCAGTTCAACCACAACAACCCGGTCCTGCGGGCCAATCCGGTCATCGCGGGGCTTATTGCCTTTACGGCGTTCTTCTGCCTGCTGCAGCAGGACGGGGACGCGCTCAACCGGCGCTGGCTCGGCGTCGCCGGGTTGTTCGTGGCCATCCTCGTCGGCGTGCTCGCCGCCCGGCTGTTCTTGTTTTTCTTCTCCATCAAGCGGCTGCACCTGCATTTGCCCGGGGGCACGCCCGACATCGCCATCCCGCAAGCCTTCAACGCGCTCATCCCCGGCATGCTGACCGTGCTTGTGTTCGCGGGGCTTGGCGTGGCCATGCAGGCGTTTGCGGGGGTCTCCCTGCACGAGGCCGTATACCAGATCATCCGCATGCCCTTTGACGCCATCGGGGAAGGGCTCGGGCGGGGCATGCTGTACATCCTTTCGCTCCATGCCCTCTGGTTCGCGGGCGTCCACGGCGCCAACGTCCTTGACCCGATCACCCACGACATCTACGGCGCGGCCATGCTCGCCAACGAGGCAGCGGCCGCCGCCGGGCAGCCTCTGCCGCACATCATGACCAAGACCTTTATGGATACCTTCGTATTCATGGGCGGGGCCGGGACCGGCATCAGCCTTGCCGGAGCGTTGATCCTCTTCGGCAAGACGCAGGCCAGCCGAAAGATAGGGCTCATCTCTCTTGTGCCGGGCCTGTTCAACATCAACGAAGTGTTGCTGTTCGGCCTGCCCATCGTGCTCAATCCGCTCATGCTGATCCCGTTCATGCTCACGCCCGTGCTGCTGGCGGCGATCAGTTACGTCGCGGTCGCCGTGGGGCTGGTCCCGGGAACCCACATGGCGACGGAATGGACCACCCCCATCCTGCTCAACGGCTACCTGTCCACTGGCTCTTTGAGCGGTTCGGCGCTACAGGTGATAAACCTTGTCGTGGGTGTGCTCATCTATATGCCGTTTATTGTTATCGCCAATAAAATCAAAGTAAAGCAGATCAACGACGCGTTCAGGAGCCTGCTCCTGCGCTCCTGCGCCACGGCGGACTCTTCCCGGCGCTGCCTTGATCACAACGACGACGCGGGGTCCCTCGCCCGGAGCCTGATTACGGATCTTGAGTACGATTACCGGAATGGCCAAGGGCTGTTCCTCGAATTTCAGCCGCAGATCTGTTCCCGGACCGGCAGGGCCGTGGGCGTGGAATCGCTCATCCGGTGGAAGCATCCTTCCTATGGCTTGATCCCCGCGCCCATTACCGTGGCTCTGGCCGAGGACTCCGGGCTCATCCGGCCCATCGGGCTGTGGGTGTTCGAAACGGCCTGCCGGGTGCGCAAAAGCTGGCTTGACGCCGGGATCACGGATCTCACGATGGCGGTCAACGTGTCGGCCCTTCAGCTGGAGCGTTCCTTCCCGAAGCAGCTCCTTGACATCGCGGCCCGTTACGATTTGCCGCCGTCTTTGATGGAAGTGGAAGTCACGGAGTCGAGCGCGCTGGATTCGGATACGCCGGAAAGCCATATCCTTTCCCGCGTCTACGACGCCGGGTTCCCGCTGGCCATCGACGATTTCGGCATGGGGCACAGTTCCCTCAAATATTTGAAGCAGTTCCCGGTCAGCGTGGTCAAGATCGACGGCGCGATCAGCCGGGAGGTGGTCACGAACCCGATCTGCGCGGACATTGTGGCTTCGATCACCCGCCTCTGCCGGGCGCGGAACATGCTGAGTGTGGCGGAGTTCGTCGAGAACGAGGAGCAGGCCGCACTGCTCCGTGAGCTCGGCTGCGACGTTTATCAGGGCTACCTCTACAGCAAGCCGCTGCTGCCCTCCGATTGCCATCGGTTCATCATGAAGACGAACGGCGGGATCGGTGCGTAAGGCTGGTTTGGAGCTGTTCGGCCCACGGGCGTTCGCTCCGTGCCGGGAACCCAAAGGCGGGGATCGGTTCTTCAAGCATCCCTTGAAAGATTGCCCCTACGTGGCCGGGGGGGAGGCGCAGCGTCAGCCCTTTTCGGTTATTATACATTTATTTTCAATATATTATGGACTAGCGACGTTTCGCGCCGAGGTCATGGCATGGCTGCGCCTCCGTCGCATGGCGTTGGCGTGTGCGCTGCTGGCCGCCTTTGCCGCTGTTCCCGCAGGGGCGGCCGAAGACCTTGCGCCGGAGACGCAGGGCCTTGATTCGCGGGAAGCCTTCCGCACCGGGACGCGCTTTTTCGACGAAGCGGAAATCACGGGCGGCCTTTATTTCTTCCGGCGTGACCGCAGGCGTTATGACGTGGACAAGGGCCGGTACGAAACCAACCTCAACCACGCGTCGGTGCAGGCGAACGCGGATTTCGTCTCCGGGTTTGCGGGCGGCTGGCTCGGGTTCGATTTCGGCGTGTTCGGTTCGCACGATCTTATGAACAAAGGTGCCGTGGATCACGAAATGGGCTTCGAGCCGTGGGGCGATCCGTGGCATCCCGACTGGAGCAAGCGCCGCACCGACGACGGCGTATCCGTCTATAAGGCCGCGCTCAAGGCCAAGGCCGGTCCGGCATGGGCCAAGGCCGGATGGTTCCAGCCGACCGGGCCGGGGGTGCTCGGGGTCAACTGGTCGATCATGCCGGGGACCTACCGGGGCGTGAACGCCGGGGTGGATTTCGGACGGCTGTCGTTGGCGGCGGCATGGGCCGACGAGTACAAATCCCCGTGGTTCGTCAACATGAACCATTTCCGCAAGAACGACGGCGAAACGTCCGTGCCGTGGCTGTGGAGCGCCGGGGCGCGGTATGTCTTTGAAGGCGGCCTGACGCTCGAAATCGGGTACGGCGCATCTAAAGATCATTTGCAGAACGCGCACTTCAAGGGCAGCTACAGGACGGGAAGCGGCGAGGGCCCCCTGACCGTGGGCTATCACGCCTATTTCATGAATGACAGCGACGATTCCGGGAAAAGCGAGAACGACAACTTCGACGGCCTCGCTTCGTTGCAGTATCTGTTCGGAAGATACGAGGCCCCGCCGTGGACTTTCCGGCTGGAGGGCACGTATGTGCGTGCGCCCATGTCCGGGCCGCAGAGCCAAGGGCAGTTCGCCTACCGTCTGACCGACCGCAGCGGGAGTTCCAGCGGCGCGTTCGACGTGTGGTGGGATGCCCGTTCCGACTGGAATGCCGACAACGAAAAGGCGGCGTATGCCGGGGTGATGCGTACCCTCGACGACCTGCTCCCCGTATCCGGCTTTTCGGCGGGCGCGGGCGCGGCCTTCGGTTTTGACGGGCGGGGCTACGGTACGGCGGAATACCTCAAGGAATGGGCTTTTACCTTTGATATCAACTACGTGAATCCAGACGGCCCGCTTGAGGGGGCTTTCGTCAAGCTGCACTATACCGAATACCGCAACGGCACGGATCAACCGAGCTGGGGCACGTACCGGAACGCCTTCCAGTCCGAACGCGATCTGAAGCTGCTTATCGGCATTCCCTTCTCATTGTGAGCCTCTGAGCCTCGAAAAAGGGCAGACAGCCCCGCCGGAGCCGTCCGCTTCCGGGAACGCGGCGAACAGGGATTCGATAAGGTCGAAAGTCTTTGAAGGGGAGAGGGAGGGGTTTG
>USCL01000091.1 GCA_900553145.1 uncultured Desulfovibrio sp. | reverse complement strand
GGTGAATTCTTCGGCGGTCAGGCCGCACTCGGCAAGGGATTCCAGCCACGGGTCGATGCTGAACTGCTCCACCCAGCTCGAAAAGATCGCCCCTTTGCGGTACGCTTTTTCCACCACGTCGGCGATGCGGCGGTCGGCGCGGGACAGGACTCCCTCGAGGAAGCTCATTTCCGGCTCATGCCAGCGCAGTTTCAGGCATTTTTCAGCCCTGAAGGCGTCGCGCAGGTATTGGACGCGTTCGCGCACCTGCTCCAGCGAGATCTGCGGTTCCCACTGGAAAGGCGTATGCGACTTGGGCACGAAAGGCGAAATGGCCGCCGTCACTTGCAGGCGCGGCATCCCCCGGCCCGCGGCGTCGCGCGCCTTGCGGCACAGATCCACGATGGCTTCGATGTCTTCCTGCGTTTCGCCGGGCAGGCCGATCATGAAATACAGCTTCACCTGCTGCCAGCCGTGCTCGAACAGCTTGCGGACGTGGAGCATCAGCCCTTCTTCGGTGACGCCCTTGTTGATGATGTCGCGCAGGCGCTGGCTGCCCGCTTCGGGCGCGAGGGTGGCCCCGGTGCGCCGGATGCCCGCCAGACGGCGCATGATGTCGTCGTCGATGGAGCCCACGCGCAAGGACGGCAGGGAAACGGAAATCTGTTCCGCCTCGCAGCGGTCCATCGTGCCGAGGAACAAGGTTTTCAGCGCCGAGAAATCGCCCGTGCTGAGGGCAAGGAAGGAAACGTCGTCGAACCCGGTGTCGTTCAGGCAGTTTTCAAGGATTTTTTCCAAGTTCGGCAGGCTGCGTTCGCGGGCGGGGCGGTACAGGATGCCCGCCTGACAGAAGCGGCATCCCCGGGTGCACCCTCGGGCGATTTCGAGGCTGAGGCGGTTGTGGACCGCGCCGAACGGGACAACCTGCTTTTCGGGATAGGCGGCCCTGTTGAAATCAGCCACGATCCGGCGTCCGGGCGTCGGCAGATCGGGCTTGAGCGGCGTCAGCACCCCGTTGGCGTCATGCGCGTACAGCGACGGGGCATATACGCCGGGGATGTTCACGGCTTCCCCGATGAGGCGCGAGCGGCTCCAGCCTTCCTCGCGGGCCTTGATTATGAGGTCGCACAGTTCCGGGACCATTTCCTCGCCTTCGCCGAGGAGCATCAGATCCATGAACGGCGCAAGCGGTTCCGAGGCGATGGCGCACCCGCCGCCCGCGACGATGAGGGGCCAGCGGAACAGATCGTCCCCGCGATCGGCGGCGCGGAGCGGGATGCCGGACAGTTCCAGCATGTACAGCACGTTGGTGAAGCACAGCTCATGCGTGATCGCGAACGCGAACATGTGCGTCTTCACGATGTCGGTATCGCTTTCCAGCGTGGCGAGGCTGACGCCGTGTTCGCGGAGGAGCCTGCCGGTTTCCCGGCAAGGGGCGTACACGCGCTCGGCAAAAATATCTTCGCGCCCATTGAGGATGGTATACAGGATCTTGTGGCCGAGGTAGGACATGCCCACTTCATAGAGATCCGGGAAGGCAAGGGCGCAGTGCAGCCGGACGGAAGCGGGCTCCTTGTGGACGGAACCTTCCTCGGTTCCAATGTAGTGACTGGGCCGGGGCAGCAGGGAGAGGAGTTCTTTCATAAGGAGAGATTCCGGGAGCGGCGGGGTTGAGGGAATGCTTCGCCCCCACCGTCCCGGAACGGGCCGGGGCAGGATGGGGGCGTTTTCGTCCGAAGCGGGGACAAAGCTACTTGATGAGCGGAGACTTGCCAGCGGCGCCGGCGAGGCCGCCCGTGGACAGGGTAAGGTTGGTGCAGGCTTCCAGATACTTGGTTTCCAGATCGTCGGGAAGCTTCTTGTATTCATACATGAAGTGTTCGCCGGAAATGCTGCCCTTGAATTCCTGTTCGAAAGGATAGCCGTAGGGAAGCATCATCATCTGAACACCCTGCTGGGTGGGAACGACCTGAATGATCGCCACGTCTTCGAGCATGTTGGCTTCTTCGTCAAACTTGCCGAGAACCAGCTCGCCGGTGACGAGTTTGAACAACCGGATCGGTTTGGGCATTGTGATCTCCTTAAAATTGTGTATCGCCCAAAATAGGGGCTCTCACATATGCTGTCAAGAAGTGATTGGCGGGCATCCGGCCCCGCGCGTCCTCCCCATTGCCCGCAAGGGACAGGTTGCCTTGCTCCGGTGTGCGTGATAGGTGAACCCATCTGTGGACAATACAAGGTTTGTGAATAGAAATAAGGTCATGCCATGACGCTGGATGTGTTGCAGGACAGGATAGGATACCGTTTCAAGGACGAGTCGCTGCTGGTGCTGGCGGTGACCCACAGCTCGTGGGCCAATGAGCACGCGGCGGGCAACGCGCATAATGAGCGTTTGGAGTTTCTCGGCGATGCCGTGCTGGAGATCGCCGTTTCCGCTCAGTTGTTCGCCCGGTTCCCCGACGCCCGGGAAGGCGAGCTGACGCGCCTGCGCTCAAGCCTCGTCAACGAGGCCACGCTGGCGATCATTGCGCGCAAACTGCATCTTGACGATTGCTTGCGTCTCGCCCGTGGCGAGGAGAATCAGGGCGGGCGTCAGCGCGATTCCCTGCTTTCGGATGCGATGGAGGCCGTTTTCGGCGGGGTGTTCGTGGACGGGGGCATCGAGGAGGCGCGCTCGGTCGTGGAGCGTCTGTACGTTGATCTTTGGCCCAAGAGCGCCGCGAAGGTGCGGCGCAAGGATTTCAAGACCAAGCTGCAGGAGGCCACCCAGCGCATCAGCAAGGGGCTTCCCGTCTATGCGCTCGAGGACAGCTATGGCCCCGAGCATGCCAAGGTTTTTTCCGTCCGCGTGGATCTTCCCGACGGGCGCCAGTTCCGCGCCTCCGGCCCCGGCCTCAAGCGCGCCGAGCAGGAAGCCGCCCATGTCGCTTTGGTCGCTTTGGGCGAGGAGGATGGGGAAACAAGCGTATAGGGTCAGCCCCCGTTACATCACCCCCGCGAAAAGCCGATTTTTTATGCTGTCCGATCCGCTTTGGTATGATTGCATTTTTTTCCGCAAGAGGATTGCGGCTACTCCAGCGGCGCGGCGGAGCGGCAATCGTGCTCTTTTTTTGCCACAATATGCTTCAGCGGGTACATAAGCAGTACAGAGCTGGCGGTGAAGGCTGCGCCGAACACAAGGAAAGCCGTGGACCAACACGTTTCGGCGGCAAGCCATGCGCATACGGGCAGTATGAATATGACCGGGCTGTTGCCTACAAAGGTAATGACGCTGGCGCATCTACCCATAAAGATGGGATCCGGAGGGTACACAATCCCCAGCAGGGTCCAAAATATGGTGCTGCCCGCATGGATGGAGCTAAGCAGCACCAGTGTCGACAGCAGAGGGATTAGTGTGTGGGCCATGGCTGTGGCCACGATGGCGCCTCCTGTAAGAGCAAGGCAGATAAGCAGCATTCCCACGCGGGCCAGCATGATGTTGTCGGTTTTTTTCAGTACAAGGTCAGACACTGCACCCCCTAGAATTCCCATGAAACCCAACATGCCTATCATGGCGTAGACGGCGTCAAACTGCCCGGCGCTGAAGCCAAGCCACCCCGCATAGACCGGCCATACCAACGGCATTGCCCAGTAGGCCGCACGGATGGGAATGAACAGGAGCAGCAGCACCCATGTCGGCCACAGGGAAAGCGGGTGCGCTGCGGGCGTTTTGTCTGTATCGACCGTGCACCTAGCCCGCGTTTTGGTATCCGGGGGCCGGAGTCCAAGGTGAACCGCCACAGACACGGCAAGGGCGCATCCGCCGAGTAGATACATGGGGAGGGTCGCCCCTCCCGCGAGAAAAGGAGAGGACAGGGATGAGCCCAGATAGGCCCCGGCATTGAGTGCGCCGAAGATCATGCCAGTGCTTAACCCCTGTTCGCTGGGAGGGAACCAGCCGCTGCTGCTCACATAGGAAAGCATGATCGGGATGCACACACTGCACAGGCCCTGTATGAAGCGCAGGGCTAAAATGGGAAGCAATGAGTCCGTAAAGGGGATGAGGAACTGAGGGAGGGAGAAACAGAGCAAGCCGCCCGTCAATGTGGCCCGGATGCCGATGAAGGAAATGGACGGCCCGGCTACGGCGAAGCCCAGCCACAGCCCCCATGTGTAGAGAGAAAGAAGCTGCATGCTCTGAGTGCCGGACAGCATCAGTTTTTCCGCCAAGAGCGGAGAGATTACCTGAAAGGAGGAGATGCCGCTGATGGGAATGGCAGTGGCTAGACAGCAAAGCAGTAGAACGACCCATCGGTATGGTGAAGGTGCTGGATTCTGCATACGCCCCCAACTTTGTTTTGCGCAGCCCCAGATGTACCGGCGGAGTTTTTCACGCTGAACCAATCCGCCGTGCTGCGGGGTTTTTTCTAGGGCTAGCCCTCATGTCCCCTTCTGCTCAAAGCCGCCTCCGGCAGGGGCCGTTGCCTCCCCAAAAATCCTTTCACCAACGTCTTCTTAAAAACGGCAGGGAATCTCGTATGGAGACTCCCTGCCTTTATCTTATGCCGTGCGGCATTTCGGGTGGGTTATCCCGCTACATGGTCATCATGCTGCGCACCGGGCCCATGACGATGTCAGGCCAGATGCAGATTGCAAGGACGGTCAAAGCAGTGATGATTATGAACGGAGCCGCACCCTTGTAGATGGTCATGACCGGAATATGCGAACACACCCCGCGTACTACGAAGACATTGAGGCCGACTGGCGGCGAGATGCCCGCCAGCACCATCATGATGGTGATAAAAACACCGAACCATATCGGATCCACGCCGTATTGCTGGGTGATCGGGTACATGAAGGGCATGGTCAGCACCAGAATGGAGGTAGACTCCAGAATACAGCCCAGAATCAGGAAGAGGAGGAACATCATGAACAGCAGCATGGTGTAGGACAGCTCCATCCCGACGAACACGTCCACCATGTGGCGGGTTGTCCCGGTGGTCACCAGAAAGCGTGACATGAGCCAGCCCCCGATGAACAGGAAGAAGATGGATGCGCTCATCTTGGCGCCGTCCCTAAAGGCTAGAACGACGGTTTGGGAGTTCAGGCGGCGCATGCAGGCCGCAATGACCATGACGCCGGCCACGCCCATGGCTGCAGCTTCGGTGGGGGTGGCCAGTCCACCGTAAATACTGCCGATGACGAGGCTGAACGTCACCATGACGGGAATGGCGGAGGGCAGGCACTCAATGCGTTCTTTCCATGTTGAGGGGGGCTGCTTGGGCCCCATGGAAGGCGTTATGCAGCAACGGACAATGCAGTAAAGGGCGAACAGGGCGGTGGTCAGCAGGCCGGGGCCGAGAATGGCGACGAACATTTGCCCTGCAGACTGATCGGTGAGCACGGCGTAAATAATGACAAAGACACTCGGAGGAATGATGGCCGCCAACCCTCCCGACGCCGCAATGGCTCCCGCAGCCAGCCCCTTGTCATAGCCGGTCTTTTCCAGCTCGGGGATGACGGTGGAGGCCATGGTGGCGGAGGCCGCCGCGGTGGAACCCGTTACCGCGCCGAATGCGGCGGCGGCCATGATCCCGGCTGCCGCGAGGCCGCCCGGCAAGAAGCCGATCCAACGCCGAAACGCGATGAAAAGTTTGCCAACGATATCTGTATGGAACGCGATGGTGCCCATGAAGATGAACAGGGGGATACTCATCAGGGAAAAGTTGCTCGCCTGCTCCCATGTAACGAACATGGTCTGGGTAGCCGCGTTCACCGGCCCCAGCGTAATGCTGAGCCCTATGCTGGCGACGACGCACATGGAATAGGCCATGGGCATGCCGAGAACGGAAAGAGCGAGCATAAGAACAATGCCGATATAGCCGATCATGACCATGTCCATTAGCGTTTCCCTCCCGCGCGAAGTTGTTTATAGCTGCTGACGACATTGCTGAGCAACCCCAGGGTGAGGAGCAAGAAGCCTATGGTCATGATCACACGCATCGGCCAGAACGGATACCGGAAGTCGGTGCCGCTTTCATTCAGGATGAAGGCGGTATGAATTTCTACGGAGCTGCGCAAGGTGGCGGCCATCATCCACAGACAGGCCACCGCTCTGGTCAGCATATCGCAGTATAGCTTGGTTTTTTTTGAATAGTTGGCGTACAGGATATCTAGAAGGATATGGCCCTTGTCCAATTCCACTCTGGGGGCGGCAAGAAAAATGGCTCCAATGAGAAAGAGGCCGCTGCCTTCAATGGCCCACGAAAGAGGCGTCGCAAAAAAGTTTCGGCCTATGACATCAATGAGAATAACTATGACGATGGCTGGATACAGGACATACATACTGAAAGTGAGAGCGATATCGGCGGCTTTATCCACCCAGCGCATCCATGCGCAAGGGGCGGGAGTCTCGCTTTCGGCCACAAGATCGGAATTGCCGCTGGATGGAGTCTCATGTTTCATAGGTTAACCTCCTGTGGAGCAAATTGAAATTCATGGCATTGGCACAGGTAAACCCGCCGGACTCCGGAATCGGATTCCGGCGGGTTTCAAGTTGGGGCGGAGCCTTGCGCGCAGCCTAGAAGCCGTCGATAATGTTATGGATCATGTTTTTGGGATCTTGAACGTATTCCCGGATTTCCCGGATGCTCATGGCGTTGTATTTTGCTGCAGTTGCGCGGAAGTCTTCGGCGAATTGGCGGACGGGGAGGCCTTTCTTTTCATTTTCGGCGATGAAGCGCTCCCACACGGTGTCGCCGGCCGCGACCCAGCGCTTCTTTTCCTCCGGATCGAGGATGATAATTTCAGTGCCTGCGGCCTTGAGGCCCTCGAGGCCACGGTCTTCAAGCTTGGTGTAACCTTCGGACATATGATTGCCCGCCAGGCGGAACTTGTAATACAGCTCCTTCTGCATATCCTTGGACAGGCTGGCGAAGGTCTTCTTGTTAATGCCGTAGCTGATGGCTGTATTGCTCATGCCGGTGACGGTGACGTACTTGGCTACTTCATGGAAACGCCAGGGGATCATACTGCCTACCGCCCAGGCTACGCCGTCGACGACACCGCGTTGCAGCCCGATAAAGACGTCGGGCGTGGGAATGGCGACGGGGGTGGCTCCCAGCGCGATAAGGGTATTGCGCATCACTTCGCCGCCAAAGCCCATGATGCGTTTGCCCTTGAGGTCTTCCAGCTTGCGGATCGGGGTGGTGCAGATCAGCCCTTGTACGTCGAAATGAGGAATCCAGCCAAGGTGAACCTGCTGGGATTCAACTTCCTTCTTGAAGTACTTCGGGTACATCTCTTCCATAAGCTGAGTGGCGACGACCACGTTGTTCGTAAGGAAGGGCAAGCCATCGGCATGGAAAAGGTTGAACGCCCCTTGATTGTGGATGTGGTAAATCTGGGTGATGTCCACCAGACCGGCGCGAAGGGCTTTCCAGCCGTCGGTGAGGCCGTGCAGGGACTGGCCGAAATAACGATCGAATTTCAGACGGCCGCCGAATTGATATTCAAGGTAGCTGAACGTTTCCCAGTGGATGCCGTGGCCGATGTCACCCGCATTGGGGTAGTAGCAGGAACACTTGAGCGTCAATGTGTCTTTGTTGAAGTCTTCCGGCTTCATCTGCGCCTTGTCCCATGGCTGAAGTGGCCTGTCCTTTGCCTCGGCACCGTAGTACACCCACCCTTTGTCATTATCCGCAATGATTTCAGGAGAGAGCTGGGTGATGTAAGGGTTGTTGCCAGGAGAGATCCGGGCGGCGGAGGCGGCTCCGCCCCACATATGGCCTCCGGCAAGAAGCGCGACCGCCGTTGCTGCACTGCCTTTCATGAAAGTTCTTCTGCTCAGGTAATCGGGAAAATTCGCGTTCATATGTTTCCTCCAAGTATTGTACTGATGAAGAGGCAAGAATTGTCTGCCTATACGGGGCATATGAGAAAACTGTCGCCTGCTGAACTTTCGACGTACTCGTCAGTAAATTGGGAAATATAGCACAGATACACCAGAAACATATCCTCAATGTTCATCGGAGGCCCGGCATTTGCCATCTAGACTCTATGGTCTCAGCAGTTTCTCCATTCGTCTGTGAAAATACAATTGAGGGTGCCTGTACAGGCTGCATTCGATTCCGTTGAAGTTGAGCTATCTCATCCTTCACCTCCCCGTTCCGGAGAAAATATTCGTACTGTCCACTTTGGGCATTCTTTAAAGGCAACTAAATTCAGTGGTTTCTTAAATCATTTTTGAATATGTGTTATTCTATGGCTTTGAATATCCCGTATGCCTCCTTTTAAATACTGGAACTTAGGCTCAATCTGAGAGAATCCTCCGTGCGGAAAATGTGCAAACAGGATCTCGGATGATATAATGCTTAAGCAAAGATTGCGCCATAAAGAATTTGTAGGATTTCCAGCAGAATTATCGGAATCCCGGGATATATAACTGTTTCATACTAAAACAGTACGGTTATATGTCTGTGTTAATATGGTGAATTTATATATAAAATAGAAATTTATTTTCTAATAAAACGAAACAATCTGTACTTAATCCAGTACATTTTTCACCTTCTTAGATTGAAAAATGTCTGTGCTATATTGTGTTCCGCTATGCTTTAAAAAACAGAATTTCCTATAATATATTAATATTATAGAAAATTCAGAATGGAAAAACAATGTGGATCCATTGTTATATATTGCGCAAATTGTATCCATGAAATGGCGTGTGATAAACATGGGCAATCGCATCAAAAGAGACGGCAGAAGCGGTGCCTCTAGGGCCGCTCACTGCCGGATACGGGAGCGAAAGAAGGTGGGTATGTATTTTACAATTTATGTAACATACATATTTTTGTATGGATTTTAACTGTATTCGGCAAGAGTTGTCCCAATGCGAACAAACGTTGGAAACAATTCTTTTCGTTCTGACTGGAGAGTATCGATGGTACGGCCTGCCCGGGAGTACGGCAGTCATGCCACGGCATAGCAACGGCTCAGAGATGGATGCAAGATGATTTTCTCAGCGTGCGGTTCATTCGTTCCATTGTATTGATACAAAAGAATTCCGGTTGAACCGGTTGCCATAGGAAAGCATGCCTTGGTGCTGCCCAACACATGACATAGAACGAACAGCATTTCTTCTTCAATTCGTTCTTCTGAAAAATCTTATTTTTACGGATGGCACCTTATTGGGGGACGTCCCTCTCCCGATTTACCTATCACCTAACCAGCTTCCCTTCCCGCAGCGTGATAAGACGGTCGGAGAGCGGCGCGATCCATTCGTGGTCGTGCGAAACGACGACGACGGCGGAACCGGAGTCCGCCGCATGGCGGGCGGCGAGGGCAATGCGTTCGGCGCTCTGCTGGTCTACGCTGGCGGTAGGCTCGTCCATCAAAAGGACGCGGGGGCGCAGGGCCAGACGGGCGGCGAGGGCCACGCGCTGGCATTCCCCGCCGGAAAGCTCATGGCGGCGGCGATGCAGGAAAACGGCGGGATCGAGGCCCACGGCAAGGAGCGCGGCGTCAATCCGTTTTTGAAGCTCTGAGGCGTTGCGGACACCACGGACGCGCAGCCCATAGGCGACATTCGAGGCTACGGAGCGCGAGAGCAGATAGGGCGTTTGCAGCAGGAGGGTAACCTGACGGCGCAGATGCAGGTCATCGGCTCCGGCGGGCTTGCCTTCAAAAAGCAGCGTCCCGCTGTCCGGCGGCTCGAGCAGGGCGACGATGCGGAGGAGAGTGGACTTGCCGCTCCCGTTGTGCCCTCTGATACCTAGGATTTCCCCGGCATGGATGTCCAGCTCGGAAAGGTTCAGGACGGTACGGACGGCACGGGGATCGCGGCTGCCCGGATCTGGATAGGCCCGGACGATGTTTTCCAAATGGAACAGCGGGGTCACGGCCCCATCCTCCGGCGCAGGACGGCGAGGCCCATATTCAGGGTGAACGCCAGCGCCACGAGCACGATGCCGAGCGCGATGCTGCGGGCGTAGTCGCCTTTGCCCGTTTCAAGGGTGATCGCGGTAGTGATGGTCCGGGTGGCCCATTTGATGTTGCCGCCGACCAACATGGAGATGCCCACTTCCGAAACCACGCGCCCGAAGGCCGTGATGCAGGCCGTGAGCAGGTGGAAGCGCAGTTCGCGGACCGTGGAGAGCAGCAGCTGCCACGGCCCCGCCCCGAGCGTGCGGAGGGTCGGGGCAAGCAGCCTGTCGGCCTGTTCGACGGCGAGGCAGGTGTGCGCGACGACGATGGGGAGGCCGAGCAGGGCCAAGCCTATGGCAATGCCGGGTACGGTGAACAGCAGTTCGAAATCCGCAAACGGCCCTTGCCGGGCGAGCAGGAGATAGACCAGCAGGCCGAGTACGACGGTAGGGAAAGAGAGGGCCGTATCCACGAGGATGCGGAGCATATTCCGGCCCGGAAAGCGCGTGTAGCCAAGCAGAAAGCCGAGCGGCACGCCGGGGATGATGCAGCCGAGCATGGCGAGTCCCGAGGTGGACAGCGTGGCCTGAACCGCGGCGAACGTTTCTTCGTCGCCGCTTGCGAGAAGCTGGAAGGCGTCGCTGAATGCCTGCGTGATGACGCTCATGCCCGGCGTATGCCCCGTTTACTGGAACAGGTACCCGTAACGGGTAGCGAGGCTGTCGGTTTCTTCAACGAGCTTGGCGGCAAGGCTGTTGATCTCATCCGGCGTGACGACGCCGACTTCGCGGGTCAGGTAATGGCGCAGGATGTTTTCCGACTGGGAGAACACCCATACCACGGCATAGGCCGAGCCCACGCCCGGGCGGTCTTTGAATTCGGGCACCGTGGCGATGAGGATGCGGATTTTGGGCGTATCCTTGTCGCTCAGCGAGAACAGGTTGCTGGAGTTGAGGGTTTCCTTGACGCGCGTGGCGAGGCGGGAGCCGATGCTGTCATTGCCTTCGTACTCCACGGCCACCGGGGTGTTGCGTTCGGTGATGCGCGTGGGTTTGTCGGGGATGGCGGCGTCGCCTTTGTTGGCCGGGGCGTCAGCGGCGAAGGCTGGGACGGCGGGCAGCAGCAGGGCGAGGCCCAGGGCCAGCGAGCGGAGATAGGCGTGCATACAAGTGCCTCCTGAGGGCTTGGATATGGAGAATCTTTAACGTGTTCCTTGTGATGCATCAAGCCTTGGCGGGCGCGTGGAGCCTTATTTCTCTGTCGATGAGCTGCACGAGCAGGAGCGAACAGCCGGAGAGCACCGCGCCGATGAAGAACGGGATCTGATAACCGAACTCCACCCACAGCCAGCCGCCGAACGCGGGCACGAAAATGGCGGCGATGTGGTTGATGGTCTGGGCCACGGCCATGGTCGGGGCGATGTCCTGCGGTTCGGCTATCTTCTGGAAGAAGGTACGCAGCGCGATGGAAAAATTGAACACGATATAGTCGATGACGTAGAGCACGCCCGCGACCCACGCGCTGCCCGTGGTGGCGTAGCCGGTGAATACCAGAATGGCGGTGGAGTATTCGATGCTGAGGAGCTTGCGTTCGCCGATGCGGTTGATGGTCCGCCCGATGAGCGGGTTGAGGAACCAGTTGATCGCGTAGTTGATCATGAAGAGGACGGAAACGGTGTTGACCGAGAACCGGAAATGCTCCACCAGCAGGAACAGGGCGAAGACGATAAAAATCTGCCTCCGCGCGCCGAGGAAAAGGGTCAGCAGGTAGAACAGCCAGTACTTCCTGCGGAATACCATCTTTTTGCTTTGGATGGGCAGATCCTTGTTCGTGGGATCAAGGCACAGCCCCCAGAGGCCGGTAACCATGCAGAGGACGCCTACGATGAGGAACAGCATCGTGTACGGCAGGAATCCGGAGCAGAAAAAGACGAACACCGACGCCGCGAGGCTGCCGCCCGCCGCAAGGCCGCGGAGCTTGCCCATGACCACGGGCGTGGTGCGGACGTCGAAATACTGGAGGAGCAGGGACTGGTTGACGGCCTCGAAGAAGTGGAAGCCGAAGGACATGAGCAGGGTCGTCAGGATAACCGGCACGAAGGAAGGGAAAAAGCCGGTCAACGCCGTACCGAGGCCGGTCGCCAGCGCGGCTATGGCGGCCACCCGGTGCTCCTTCATGACGAGCAGCAGGGGGATGATCAGAAAGCCAAGCAACCCCGGCACTTCGCGCAGGGACTGCACGAGGCCGTTGTCAGCCGCCGAAAGATGGGCGCTTTCCACCGCGAAGTTGGTGTAGAGCAGCGTCCAGCCCTGATAGCCGAGCGTCGTGCCCAGCGTCAGGAGGAACAGGAAAAAGTACATGCGCGGATCCGCGCCCTTCGGCGGTGTCGGCGGAAACATGACGGCGTCCTTTCGTACTTTGAAGGTTGCTGGGGGAGGGGAAACATGTTCCTGACGAAAGCCGCATGGCTGTCGGCGTCCGTAAGGCTTGGGAGGCCCGTTTCGCGGCTTCGTTCCCCATAAAACCATCCGTTAAGCGTCTCTCTCTCTCTCTCTCTCTCTCTCTCTCTCTCTCTCTCTCTCTCTCT
>USCL01000090.1 GCA_900553145.1 uncultured Desulfovibrio sp. | reverse complement strand
GGGGGAGGAGAAACTTTCTTCAGAAAGTTTCTCCTCCCCCTCCCCAATCATTCATTCCTACTTCCTCATCAGCCCCGCGATCTCTTCCCGCAGAACGCGGGCGGCGGCTTCGGCGGCGATGCGGTCAAGCTCGTTCTGTATACGGCTCATGACGTCGGCGGTGATGGCTTCGGTGTCGGGGAGATCCGGCAGGATGAGCTGCGGGAGCGGGCGGCTTTCCAAATCCTGCACGCGGCGCTCCAGTTGCGCCAGCGTGCGGGCCGAGGCTTCCTGCTCTTCAGAGGCTTTTTCCATATCCACGCGGACGAGGGCCAGAACATCCTGCGCGATGCCGGCGGCGTCGGGAGCCAGCACGGGACGGCTCTCAAGGAGCCCAATCCTCCGCTCCAGCGACTCCAGCGCAAGACCGAACACGTCTTGTCCATCATCCTCCGGGCCGTCTTCCTCCGGGGCATCTTCCGGCCCGGCTTCGGGGGAAGGCCCCGCGCCCTTCCCGTCAGGGGCGGAGGCGGCGGCCTCAGGCTGGCAAACGGTTTCTTCAGCCATCCCGGCAAGGGGAGAATGCGGTGCGGATCCGGACGCCGCGGCCTGAACGCCCGAAGGAGCGGAGGCAAGCGTTTCCGCAAGGGATTTCAACTGTCCGCAAAGGACGTTGCCTTCCGTGAGCAGGGATTGGATGTCGCCGGACAACGCAGCTACGCCGGGCTCCTGCCCATCGGCGTCGTCCGCGCGCTGTTCCAGAACGGCCACTCGTTCGTTCAGACGGCTCAAGGCTTCCTCCAGCCGGATAATACGTTCTTCCATTTCATGGCCGCAGAAAGGCCCGGCTTGCGGCCCGGCGGCGTTGGCGGGGGCTTCCGGGGCAACAACGGGCACGAACGAAAACGGTTCGGCGTCGTCAGCGGGAAATTCCGGCACCGGTTCCACAGCCGCTTCCTCCGGCGCCAAAGGAGCCGACGGCTCCGGCGATTCCTCCGCAGGCGCTTCAGGAGCGGAATCGGCCTGCCGAAGCGTCTCGGGCTCCTCAGCGGCATCCCCCTCGGGGGGGAGGGACGCGGAAGCCTCTACAGTGGCGGCAGGTTCCGTCGCGCAGGGCACAGGCCCGGCCTGCGGATCATCCGGAACCGGCACGGCGCCGAACAGCAATTCCAGATCCTCGGCATACGCCCTTTCGGCGGGTTCCGTGAGGGAATCCTCCTGAACTTCGGGAAGGCCAACGGCAACGTCAGGTTCCACCGCATCGGCGGGCGCAACCGGGGCGTCCGGCCCGGATGGCGTCCCGGATTCATCAGGCACGCCGGGAACCGTCTCCGCATCCGCGCCGTACTCGTGCACAACCGCCCCGGCCTTCGCCATTTCCGCCTCGAAAGCGCGGATCAGCGCCTCTTCCGGCTCGTCCCGGGCGGGCTCTTCGGGAACCCCGGCGGATGCCCCGTCTTCCGCACCGTCCCAAACAGGATCTTCCGGCGGCACGGAAACCTCTTCCTTCGGCGGCATCAGCGTCATAAGGGGCGTCTTTTCGATCTCTTCAAGAAAATCATCGCTGTTCTCAAAAGGATACCGCGACATCACCCGTTCGGCCTCTCCGCCGGACGGGTCTTCCGGCCCGGCCGCTTCGGGCCGTTCCGGCATGGCGTGCGTTCCGCCATCATGAAGATCCCCGCGGGGCTCCGTTTCGGGAGACACCTCGGGGTCGTCGACAACATCAAAAAGGTCTATGATGCCTTCTTCCGGGTCGTAGGGATCTTTCCGCGCCATACTGGCCTCTCGTCGGCAAAAAATATAAATGGATACGAATAGAGTACACGCATCCGGCGCGATCTGGCAAGCGCGAACCGCCGGGCGGTTTACAGGCAGCCCCCCACCCTGTAGACTGGATGCGGCCTTTCATCCTGCTTCTTTTTCAGACTTTTTTGGAGATCGCATGGAGCGTCCAGCATCCTCAACCCTTCCGACCACGCCCGGCGTCTATATCTATAAGGACGCGCAGGGGCGGATCATCTATGTGGGCAAGGCCCGCAACCTCCGCAAGCGCATCCTTTCCTATTTCCGGGACGCTTCGGCCCTGACCCCGAAAACGGTCGCCATGATCGGGCACGCCGCCTCGCTGGAAACGCTTTCCACCACCACGGAAAAGGAAGCGCTCCTGCTGGAAGCCAGCCTTATCAAAAAACATCGCCCGCACTACAATATCGTCCTGCGCGACGACAAGCAGTATGTCCTGTTCCGTATCGCCAAGGACGCGCCCTACCCGCGCCTTGAGGTCGTGCGGCAGGCGCGGCGCGACAACGCCCGCTATTTCGGGCCGTTCACTTCGGGGCAGGCGGCCCGCGAAACGTGGAAGACCATCCACCGGGTCTTTCCCCTGCGGCGCTGCGTGGACCGGGCCTTCAAAAACCGCGTCCGGCCCTGCCTCTACCACCATATCGGGCAATGCCTCGCGCCGTGCACGGAAAACGTCCCCGCCGAGGAGTACGCTTCCCTCGTGCACCGCGTGGAGCTGCTCCTTTCCGGGCGTTCCCGCGAACTGCTCGATACGCTGCGCCATTCCATGACGGAAGCGTCCGAAGCCATGCTTTACGAACAGGCCGCCGCGTTCCGGGATCAAATCAAGGCCATCGAGCGCACGGTGGAACGCCAAAGCGTCGTCTTGCCGGAAGGCGGCAACATGGACGTGGCGGGCGTGGCCCCGGCCAAGGGCGGCCTTGCGCTTGGGCTCCTCTTCGTGCGCGAAGGGCGGCTTGTGGACGGACGGACCTTTTTCTGGCCGGATCTGGAATTGGCGGAAGGCCCGGAACTGCTCTGGAGCTTCCTCGGACAGTTCTACGGCCCGCAGACGTCCATCCCGCCGCGCATCGTCGTACCGTGGCTGCCCGAAGACACGGTCCTGCCCGGAATGCCCGGCGAGGCGGGCACGCCGGAATCCCCCGCCGCTTTTACGGAGGGCCGCCCCTCCACGCCGGGGGACGGTCCGGCGCTGCCCCCTTCGCCTTCCGGAACGGATTCCGGCGGACACGCCCCTGACGAAGTGGAATCCCTCGAAGCGCTGGAAGCGGCCCTTGCCGACGCGCGCGGGGGCATCGTCCGCATCGCCAAGCCCCGCAACGCCGCCGAAGCCCGGCTTGTGGACATGGCCGTTTCCAATGCCCGCGAAGCCGCCGTCACCAAAGCGGAAGTGCCCATGTCCGACCGCCTTGCCGCGGCCTTTGCGCTGGACAAGGTCCAGTCCGCCCTGCCGGGGGCCGTCCCGATGGCCTCCCGCCCCATCCGGCGCATCGAGTGCGTGGACGTCTCCCACACGGGCGGCACTTCCACCCGCGTGGGCATGGTCGTTTTTGAAGACGGGCAGCCGCAGAAATCGGATTACCGTACCTACGCCCTCGAAGGGGAAGCCGCCTGCAACGGCGACGACTACGCCGCCCTTGCCGAGTGGATGCGCCGACGCCTCGAATCCGGGCCGCCGTGGGCGGATCTGGTGCTCATCGACGGCGGGCGCGGGCAGGTTTCCGCCGTGCAGCGCATCGTCAGGGAATCCAATGCCGAAGGCCTGTTCCTGCTGGCGGGCATCGCCAAGGCGCGCGACGACATGGGGCGCGCCGACCGCCGGGCCGGGAACGTGGGCGACCGTATTTTCCTGCCCGGGCGGAGCAACCCCCTGCCGCTGCGCGACGGTTCCGCCGAGCTGCTGTTCCTCCAGCATGTCCGCGATACGGCGCACCATTTCGTCATCGGGCGGCACCGCCGGGCACGGGCGGGCGCGGCGCTCTCCGCCGAGCTGCTCCGCATCCCCGGCGTAGGCAAGGCCACGGCCCGCCTGCTCTGGGATCATTTCAAGGCCCTCGATGCCATCATTGCCGCTACTCCCGCCCAGCTCGCCGCGATCCCCGGCATCGGCCCCCGCAAGGCCGAGGCGCTGGCGGACAGCTTGAAGAGGTTGAAGGAATGAATTGGGGAGGGGAGGAGGGGCCTTTCTGGAGAAAGGCCCTCCTTCCCCTCCCCACATTCTATCCCGCTTCCCTTACGAGGTTCCTATGCCGAAAGTTACGGTGATCATGAATTGCTACAACAGCGCGGAACACCTTCGCGAGGCGATGGATTCGGTGTTCCGGCAGTCGTGGCCCGACTGGGAGATCGTGTTCTGGGACAACTGCTCTACGGATGGCAGCGCCGCCATCGCGCAGAGCTACGGCCCGAAGGTGCGGTATTTCCTCGCGGAGAAGACGGTCCCGCTCGGGGCCGCGCGCAACCTCGCCATCGCCAAGGCCGAGGGGGCGTTGCTGGCGTTTTTGGACTGCGACGACGAATGGCTCCCCGCCAAGCTGGAAAAGCAGGTGATGCTGTTCAACGCCAATCCGAAGCTTGGCCTCGTGAGTACGGACACCGAAATGTTCAGCGGGAAGGGCACGCTGTCGCGGATGTTCGAATCGGCGCATCCGGCGCGAGGCATGGTGTTCCGGGAACTCATGACCGGGCAGTGGATTTCCATGTCCTCGGCCATGATCCGCAAGTCGGCGCTGGACGGCTTGGGCGAGTGGTTCGACGAATCCCTGAACGTGTGCGAAGAGGCGGACGTCTTTTACCGCATCGCCAAGACATGGGAACTGGATCATGTGGACGAGCCGCTGACCCGCTGGCGCGTCCACGGCGTGAACACGACCTTCCGCAAGTTCGGGCAGTTCGCCGACGAAACGCTCCGCATCCTCGACAAGCACCGGCAGCTGTACCCCGGCTATGACCGGGAATACCCCGATCTGGTCGAGATACTGACCCGCCGGGCCGCGTTCCAGAAGGCCGTGACCCTGTGGCGCGAAGGCAAGGGGGCGGAAGCCCGCAAGCTCGTCGCCCCTTACGTGGCCTCGCCCAAGATCCGGCTCTTTTGGCTGGCGTCATGGCTGCCGGGGAGCCTCTTCGATCCGCTTTCGCAGCTCTATTTCAAGTTGCCCGGTTTCCTGCGAAAGTGATAACCCAACGGAAACAGGCTGTTGCATCTTGCCGTGTTTTGGCGGCAAGCCCCTTCCCGCCTGAGGGGGACGCCGGAACCACCTCTTTTTCATGGCTTCTCCGCCCCTTGATGTTTTCAGGAGGATAGGGGAGAGTCCGGGGCAGGGGGAGGAGTCCCTTTTCGGAAAGGATTCCTTCCCTCTCTTTATCACTTTTACCCGATAGGCCTATGACTCGGACATATACCTTCACAGTCGACGGGGGGCGGGTGCGCCTTGACCGTTTCCTTGGCGAGGCCCTGCGGGAGCGGGATGTTTCACGTGAAAAGGTGAAGCGGGCCATACGGGACGGGGGCTGCCTTGTGGACGGCGCCGTGTGTGTGGACGTTTCCGCCAAGGTGGGCGCGGGGCAGGCCGTTGAACTGCGGATGGAGGCGGAGCCGACGTCCGTACAGCCGGAAGAGGGCGAACTGGCGATCCTGTATCAGGACGAATGGCTTGCCGTGCTCAACAAGCCCGCCGGGATGACCGTCCACCCCGCGCCGAGCTGCCCGGAAGGGACGCTTGTGCACCGGCTGGTGGCCCGCTTCCCCACGCTGCGGGCGCAGGAGGGCTTCAGGCCCGGCATCGTGCACCGGCTGGACAAGGACACATCCGGGCTCATCTGCGTCGCGCTCACGGAAGAGGCGCGGCTGCGGCTTTCCGAAGCGTTCGCGGAACGGGAGATCCGGAAGGAATACCTCGCCCTCGTGCAGGGCGTCCCCGCGCCGACCGGCACGGTGGACGCGCCGCTCGGCAGGCATCCCACGGTGAAGGTCAAGGTCGCGGTGGTGAAGAACGGCAAGGAGGCCCGGAGCGCGTGGCGGATACTGCGCAAAGGGCAGGGCTACAGCCTGCTCGCCGTACGGATTTTCACGGGCCGCACGCATCAGATCCGCGTGCATATGGCGCATGTGGGGCATCCGCTCTGGGGCGACAAGCTGTATGGGAGAGGCGGGCAGGCGCTGACGCCGCCCGTCCCCGGCGTGTTGCTCAAGCACGATCCGGCCCCGCGCCAGATGCTGCACGCGTGGCATTTGGCGTTCGTCCATCCGTTTACGGGGCAAAAGATGGCCTTCACCTGCCCGCCGCCGGAGGATTTCGTCCAGACGGCGCTCACGCTGGAACGCCATATGCGGCGCGTCGTGGTGACCGGCGCGGCGGGGTCGGGCAAATCGCTGTTCATGAGGATGCTGGCGGAAGAGGGCGTCCCGGTATGGAGCGCGGACGCGGCGGTGATCCGGCTGTACGAGCCGGGCCAAGAGGCATGGCAGGCCCTGCGCCTGCGGTACGGCGACCGTTTTATCCCCGACGGCCGTTCGCCTGTTGACCGCAAGGCTCTGGCGGCGGCGCTGCTGCCGTCCGCGGAGCCGGGCGTGGACGTGCATGAATTGGAGAATCTGCTGCACCCGCTGGTATTGGATGATCTGGAACGGTTTTGGGGCGAACAGGAAGAGGCGGGGCGGGGCTATGCCGTGGCCGAGGTGCCGTTGTGGTTCGAGTCCGGCTGGAACCGGAGGCTGTGTGGCGGGCGGAAGCCTTATGTTGTGGGGATTTCCTGTGAGCAGGCGGAACGCTGCCGCCGCCTGCTGGACGTGCGGGGCTGGTCGGATACGCTCATGGCCCGCATGGATGGCCTCCAATGGACGCAGGAACGCAAAATGGCGGGCTGCGATCAGGTCATCGCCAACTCCGGGACGGAAGCGGAATTACGCGGCAAGGCTATATCCTTTGTCCGGGAGATGGATCTCTGGGAGACGGAAAGCCGCGCTGCCTTCCTTAAGGAATGGGATGCGTTGGTGGACGAACCTTGCCCCGAGGTCGAGTAAGCGTTTCCCCTGCTTGCTATTAGGGGAAAAGGGCCGGGGCTTCCCAGTGGATCTTGTTCCGGCCCGCAAAGGTGGCCTCCCGGTTTTATCAGCGCCGCGTCCGGTGAGGGTGCGCCTCCCCCGGCGTCTTTGTCGCTGGGCTGGTTCCAGCGTTCTGCGTTATGTTTCTTCTTGGTAACATGCGGTTCTTCTTATTCTCTTTTCGTCCTCCCTTGACGTGGGGTGTGACATCTTCTAGAGAACGGTAAGGGAAGCGTGCCTGTTTCCCGTGAAACAATGCCATCCCGCATGAAGGTTTTTCCCCCGGCACAATCGCCCGAAGCTTTTTTCCGGGTGCGTGAAAACGCCGCAGACGGCAGCGTGCGCCGCCTTGGAAGTGCCGGTGCCCGGAGCGTTTCAGATGTTCTTTCGGAAAGCCCGGACGACACCGGCCTTTTCCTCCTTCATGCCGTCACGCTTTTCCTATTGCCAAAGAGGGACGTTCATGGCTCGAATCATTGCCATTGCCAATCAAAAAGGCGGCGTGGGGAAAACCACCACCGCCATCAATCTCGCCGCTTCGCTGGCGATCATGGAAAAACGGGTGCTGCTTGTGGACTGTGATCCGCAAGCCAATACGACCAGCGGGCTTGGCTTCGGTCAGGATGCGTTGCCGGCCAACCTGTACACCTCGTTTTTTCAGCCCGAGAAGGTCAACGAAGCCATTTTGTCCACGGTTTCCCCGTATCTCTTCCTGCTGCCTTCCGGTACGGATCTGGCGGCGGCGGAATTGGAGCTTGTGGACAAGATGGGCCGGGAATTTTATCTTTCCGAACTGTTGGAGCCGCTGGAAAAGCGTTTTGATTTCATCATATTGGATTGCCCGCCGTCGCTTGGTCTGCTTACGCTCAACGCCCTGTGCGCCGCCAGGGAAATCCTTGTGCCGCTCCAGTGCGAATTCTTTGCGCTGGAAGGGATCGTCAAGTTGCTGCAAACCTACGAGCAGGTTAAGAAACGCCTCAATCCCCACCTGGGGCTCCTTGGCGTGGTGCTGACCATGTTCGATGGGCGCAACCGGCTGACCCGGCAGGTGCAGGAAGAGGTCAACCGCTGCTTCCCTGAGCAGGTCTTCAAGACGGTCATCCCCCGCACCGTCCGACTGTCCGAGGCCCCGAGCTTCGGCAAGTCCATCCTCCATTACGACATCAAGTCCAAAGGCTCCGAAGCGTACCTGAGCCTTGCCAAAGAAATCGTCATGCGCAAGCCCGGTTCCCGCATCCCGAAGGCGGAGTAGTGTTTCACGTGAAAACATCGGCGGGACGTTCCTGCCTTGAACGATTGTGAGGTTTTCCCATGTCTGCGAATGAACGTGGTTTGGGGCGCGGCCTTGACGCGCTGTTCCGCAACGTGACGCCTGCGGAACGCCCGTCTCCGGCCAAGACGGACAATGCGGATGCGCCCGCGCCTTCGACGCCCAAAAATACGACGACGCTGCCCATCGCCGCGTTGACCCCCTGCAAGGGGCAGCCCCGCAAGCACTTCGACGAGGCCGCGCTTGACGAGCTGGCGGCCTCCATCCGGAGCCAAGGCGTCATCCAGCCGCTGCTGGTGCGCCCGCTTCGGACGGAAACGGCGACTGTCTATGAAATCGTGGCGGGCGAACGCCGCTGGCGGGCGGCGCAGCGCGCCGGGCTTACCGAAGTGCCGGTCTATCTCCGGGAATTGTCCGACGAGGACGCCCTGACCGCCGCGCTCATCGAAAACCTCCAGCGCGAGGATCTGAACCCGCTTGAGGAGGCCCAAGCCATCCAGTCCCTGCGCGAACGCCTGCCGTACAGTCAGGAAGAGCTTGCCCAGCGGCTCGGCAAGAGCCGTTCCGCCGTCGCCAACTCGCTGCGCCTGCTTCAGCTTCCCCGTCCCATGCAGGACGCGCTCAAGGACGGCGTGTTCACGCCCGGCCATGCCCGCGCCGTGCTGGCCCTGCCGGAGCGCGCGTTGCAGGATGTCCTGTTCAACGCGGTCATGACGCGCCGCCTGTCCGTGCGCGATGCCGAGGACGCGGTGATCCACTGGAAGCGGCACGGCCTGTTGCCGTCCTCGCTGATGGGGGCCTCCGCCCCCGTAGCCCGCAGTGCCCGCGCGCCCAAGCCCGCCAGCATCAAGCTGGCGATCCGGCGGCTCCGGGAAAACGTCGCGCCCAAGGCGTCCATTTCCGGGACCGACCGCACGGGGCGGATTACGCTTCCCTACGAATCCGAGGAACAGCTTGCGGAACTCCTGAGCCGTCTGGGGCTCTCCGTTGAGCTCAGCGGTTCCAAGCCGGAATGACTTCAAAACAAAGGATTTCCATGTCTGACGCGTCTCCGGTTCTCTTGACGCCCGATGTCGTGGGCGGGCTGGCGGGCAAGCGCGTGCTGGTCGTCGGCGACATCATGCTGGATGCCTATCTCATGGGCGATGCGGATCGCATTTCGCCGGAAGCGCCCGTCCCCGTCGTCCGGATCGAAAAAGAACGCTATCTGCTCGGCGGCGCGGGGAACGTGGCCCGCAACATCGTGGCGCTCGGGGGCGTGGCGACGCTCATCGGCGCGGTGGGCAAGGACGCTTCCGCCGATCAGATCCGGGGGCTCGTCCATGATGAGGGCATTTGCGGCGCGCTTGTCACGCTGCCGCAGCGTCCGACCACTGTGAAGACCCGCGTCATGGCCCGGCGCCAGCAGATGCTGCGTCTGGATCGCGAGGACGCCAGCCTGCTTTCCCCCGCCGATCAGGAGTCGGTGCTTGCCGCCATTGCCGGGCAGCTCCCGTCTCATGACGTGGCCATTCTGTCCGATTACAGCAAAGGCATCGTGTCCGTGCCGTTCATGGCCCGCTTGCGCGGGCTGCTCGCCGCCAGCCCGCACCGGATCAAGGTCTTGGTCGATCCCAAGCCGGGCAATGTGGGCTTGTACGGCGGCTCGTTCCTCCTCACGCCGAATACCAAGGAAACCGGCGAGTGCGCCGGGATGCCCGTACGGAACCGCGAGGAGATCCTCGCCGCCGGGCGCGCCATTCTGGAAAAGGTCGGGTGCCCGCATCTGCTCACTACGCTCGGGCCGGACGGCATGGCGTTGTTCTCTGGGCCTTCCGAGGTCTGGCACGTCCCCACGATGGCGCAGGACGTTTTTGACGTGACCGGCGCGGGCGATACGGTGATCGCCACCCTTGGCCTCGGCCTTGCCGCCGGGTTGCCCCTTCTGGATTCTTGCGTGCTGGCGAACTACGCCGCCGGGCTCGTCGTCGCGCAGGTCGGCGCCGCCGTAGCCTCGCCCGGGGCCCTGCGTGACGTTATCCGCGAATTGCCCGTAACCATCACGAAATGGTAAGGAACAAGCGGAAAGGCGGATAGCCCCATGTTGTGGGGCTGTTCCCCTTGGCTGTGGCTTCCTACTCTTTCCTCATGCACTTGTGGCGCGGACGGCCATTCCCCGCAATGGCGTGGAAGGCAGAAAACATGCTTCCTCGGCGGCCCGCCGGGTAAAGGGCGAGCTTTTGGAAGGCATATCCCCATGCGCCTTTGCCGTATGCCTTTTGTCTCATGCCGTTTAAACGTATTCACATGCCGGGGCCCCTGACAGCCCGCTATATGTGCGCTTGAACGCCGATTCCCCAAAAGGGGGATCGGCGTTTGCGTTATGCGGCGAACCGGCGAATACGCTTGGGGAAGCGTGGAAAACAGGTTTAACGGGGGAACGGGCCGGAAGCGGGGGCAATATCGTGCAAGCGCTTTCCCATGCCCGTATGCTAGCCTTCTTCCGAAAAGGAGAAAGAGCCGTGGAGAGTACGACATCAAAATGCGTAATGGTTCTGGACGAAGCTTTGCCTTTGGGGCTTCTTGCCAATACCGTCGCCATATTGGGCATCACGCTGGGCAAGCACATGCCCGAAGCGGTCGGCGAGGACGTCTTTGATCGCTCGGGCAAGGCCCATCTGGGGATCATCACGTTCCCGGTGCCGGTTTTACGGGGCAGCAAGGAACAGATCCGATCCATCCGGGAAGTGCTGTACGGGCACGATGCTCAGGATGTGATCGTTGTGGATTTTTCCGATGTGGCCCAGTGCTGCAATATCTACGACGAGTATATCGATAAGGCCGCGCAGGTGGATGAAGGCGAATGGCGGTATTTCGGTATCGGCCTTTGCGGGCCCAAGAAGCTGGTCAACAAACTGACCGGAAGCATGCCGCTGCTGCGCTGAGGACATTGCCCTACAACAGTGCCCATTGCGGGCGGCTGTAAGAAAACGCCTCGGACTACGGTTCGAGGCGTTTCCATAAAAGCCGGAAATGGGCTTCGTGCGGCATCATCTCAGCCCATGCGACCCTGTTGCAATGGCTTTGAGGAAAAACGGAATGGAATGTGGGGGACGGAAGGAGCTTTTCCGGAAGGCAGGTTTCTCCTCCGGCCCCGCATCATGCCTTTTTGATCATTGCTCCAAACATCAGGTCGCTGCCGAAAGTGTCGGGCGTGCTCTGCCACTGCTTCCCGAGCGAGGCGCCGGGCGTGCGGGCGAGGAAGGCTTCGATCTGTCCTTCGTTTTCGGCGGGGTTCATGGTGCAGGTGACATAGGCGAGATGGCCGCCGGAAGGCAGATACGGCCATACGGCGTCGAGGATGCGGCGCTGGAGATCGACCAGCCCGGCGACTTGCTCGGGCGTGCGGAGCAAGCGCAGGTCGGGATGGCGGGCGAGCGTGCCGAGGCCGCTGCACGGGACATCGAGCAGGATGGTCTTGGGCGTGCCGCGCAGCGCGGGCTCGTCAGCGGAGGCGCAGAACAACGGAGGCGTTTCGAGGACGAGGCGTTTGGCGTCGTCCCGCATCCCGCGCAGGCGCGGCTGGTAGATATCGCTGGCGGCGAGGACGGGCACGCCTAGTTCGACGAGCGCCAATGTCTTGCCGCCGCGTCCGGCGCAGGCGTCCCATACGGGGCCTTCCCAGTGCGGCGCGTCCAGCGCTTCCAGAACAAGCTGGCTCCCCGCGCCCTGTATCGACAGCCTGCCCTGCCGCAGGTAGTCCCGCATATACTCCGGCTGCGTGCCGGGCGCGAAACGGACACCCGAAAGGCCTACGGGCTCCCCTTCCTTGCACAGGAAATTCCGCAACGCTTCCCATTCGTCCCGGGCGGCGTTCACGCGGACGCAAGGGTATGGCAAGGCGGAGACGGCCCGGGCGAACGCCTCGGCTTTTTCCGGCCCGTAGCCTTCGGCCCACAGCTCGAGTATCCAGCGCGGCACGCTGTGGAAGACCGAGAGCCGCTCCATCGGATCATCGATGCGGGCTTCATAGAAGGCGAAGGCCTTCACGTCTTCGGATTCGGAGAGCCGGATAAGCGACCGGAGCACGCCGTTGGCGACGCGGGACAGGCCTTGCCCGAACCGTGAGCGCACGGCGTCGACGGCGGCGCTTACGCTGGCGTGCGCGGGGATGCGGTCAAGGTACAGCAATTCGTAGGCGGCCGTGCCGATCATGATTTTCATGGCGGCGGGCAGCTTTTCCGGAGCCTTCATAAATTGGCTCAGGAGCCACGAAATCCGGATTTCCGACCTCAGGTACCCGTAAACGAGTTCCGTCGTCAGGGCGGCCTCCTGACGCGAAAAAAGGCCGCCTGTGAGTTTCGTGTCCAGAAGGGACTGCACGGGGGCGCTGATGCCCGCCCGTTCCAGTACCCGGAGTGCCGCTTCGCGCGCCGAGAGCGGCGCTTCGTCGTTTTGTTTTTTCTTTTTCATGCGAGGCTCGGTTGTAAGGTGAAGAGGTGGCGAGGCGGTCTTGGAGGGGGAAGGGAAACTTTCTAGAAAGTTTCCCTTCACCCTCCAAACCTCC
>USCL01000089.1 GCA_900553145.1 uncultured Desulfovibrio sp. | reverse complement strand
GAGGAAGGGCCCCTTTTTCAAAAGGGGCCCTTCCTCCTCCCCAAGAAGAGTTCTCCTAAATAATCGACTTCCTCGGGTACCGGGTGCCCGAAACGTAGAAAGTGTTCTCCACGATGAAGAGGGCCTTGTCGTCGATGGCGAAAACGAGGTTCTCCAGACGCCGCAGCATGATGTTGTTGGTCACGGTGAGGATGATCTCGCGGTCGCCGCCGCTGTACGCCCCCTTGCCCTTGAGCACGGTCGCGCCTCCGTAACCTTCGGCGATGATGGCCTCGCACAGCGCCTCGCCCCGATCCGTGACCACATAGACCATCTTCCTCTGGCTGCCCATGCGGAGCGCGTATTCGATGGTCGCGGAAGCCACGAAGACCTGAATGAACGACACGATGACCATATCGAGGGAAATGGTCGCCATGGAAGCGAGGAACATCACCGCGTTGAAGCAGAAATTGAACCGCCCGATGCCGATGTTCCAACGCTTGTTCAGGATGACGCCGACAAGATCCAGGCCGCCGCCGGAGCCGAGCGTCCGCAGCATGAGCCCGGTGCCCGTACCGCAGAGGACGCCTGCCGTGATCGCGGCGTAAAAGTGATCCTGAATCGGAACCTGAAACGTAATGAGTTCACTGATGACCGTGGTCGCAAGGCTTCCGTACAGGCTGTAAAAGAAGAACTGACGCCCAATTTGGAACCACGACACGAAGAACAGCGGGATATTGATCAGCAGGTACCAGATGGCGGGCGTAAACAGCCCGGTCGTATACCAGCCGAGCAGGCCAGCACCGAAAATCCCCCCGGTGAGGAATCCATGATGCGCGGCGACGGCCTGCGCGCCGAGAGAAAAGAACACGGCGCCGACAGTCAGCAGAAACAGGTTCCACAGCATGGACTGAGCGAGTTTGTTCCTTTGGGGCAAACTGACTTTCATGAAAACTCCGTATGAATTAGGCGAGATGCGCCGTACTGACGAGGTGGCGCCCGGCTTCGCGGACGGACGGGCAGCCGGTCAACACCATGCTGCGCACAAGCTGATTGTAAAGGTGATCCGCCGTCAGCTTCACGCCTTCGGAACCGCCACCCACGGCGGCAAGACAGAAGGGGCGGCCAATCAGCACGGCGTCCGCGCCAAGAGCCAGCGCCTTGAGCACATCAAGCCCGTCACGGATGCCGCCATCCATCAGAACGGCCATGCGGCCCTTGACCTGCGCGGCGATGGCGGGAAGGGCCTCGATGGTCCCCGGCGTATGATCCAGCGCCCGCCCGCCGTGATTGGACACCACGATGCCGTCGCATCCCGCACGTTCGGCGGCGATGGCGTCCTCGACCGTCATGATGCCCTTGAGCACGAATTTCATGCCGAGCTCATGCGAGCGATCAGCGATGGCCGCCAGTTCCGCGCACGTCTTCGGGGACACGGGGCGTCCCATGCGGGCCAGGGCAATCAGCCCGGCAGCGTCGATGTCCATACCGAGCACACGGGTCCCCGTGGCCGCGGCCCTGCACATCTTGCGCTCCAGTTCCTCGCCTTCCCACGGCTTGATGAACGGAATCCCCCAGCCTCCCTCGGCGGCAATGGCGGCGTTCCCCGCTTCATGGAGTTCATCCGGCGCGCCGTCGCCGACGCATCCGACAATGCCCGCCTCACGGCAGCCGGAAACGATGGCCCGCGCATATTCCGCTTCGGAAAGGGCCCCGCCCATATTGAAGGAGGTCCCGCCGATGGGGGCGGCCAGCACGGGCAGGCGCAACGGAAACCCGAGCACGGTCGTTCCCGCCTCAGGGCTCTTGGCCTCGTGAATAAGACGCATGTTCAGACGCACATCGGCAAGAGCGGCCACATTGTTCTTGAACGCGCTCCCGGTCCCGATGCCTCCCATGCCGGGCGTTTCGCCCGCACAGGCGCGGCCATCGCAAACGGGGCAAACACGGCAAAAGCCTTTCATGCGCTCTTTGGCACGGGCGCGGACTTCCTTAATATCCATAATAGGGGACTCCCAAATGAAATGATAGAGAGAGGTGGATACCCGAACAGGCTTCGCCTTGCAATATTGTGAAATGCTTCTATATCCTCAAAAAAGAATATGGAGAGGGAAAAAACGGGCGGAACGGCCTCTTTCGTGAGTACGTTAACCGACATATATCGTCAACAGGCTGAGAAATATTGTTCTCCGCATGAGAGATGACGGCCCCCGCCGGCTTGCCTGCGGTCCATTCTTTTTTTATGCTTTCCGCTCGCTCTCTTTTTCTCTTGTAACGGCGGCACGCCAATGCCGCTTCAAGGACGTTTTTCCATGACGCAATCCGTACGTTCCCATACCGGCCCCGCCGCGCTCATCAAGCTCGCTCAGGACGTTCTGAATACCGAAATTTCCGGCCTCGCCGCCGTACGGGACCGGCTCGGGGCCCAGACGCCGGAAAAAGCGCCTCTCGTCCTTGCCCTCGGCCTGCTGGCGGGGTGCACCGGGCGGGTGGTCGTGACCGGCATCGGCAAATCAGGGCTGGTTGGCCGCAAGCTCGCCGCCACCTTTTCCTCCACCGGCACCCCGGCCTTCTTCCTCCACCCGGTTGAAGGCGCCCACGGAGACTTGGGGAGCCTCCGCAAGGACGACGTGATCATTGCGATCTCCAACTCCGGCGAAACGGTGGAGCTGAACGCCATCCTGCCCGCCCTGAAATCGCTCGGCACCAGCCTGATCGCCATGACGGGACGGGAGGACTCCACCCTCGGACGCCTCGCCGACGTCACCTTGCATTCGGGCGTCCCCCGCGAGGCCTGCCCGCACGGCCTTGCTCCCACAGCCTCGACCACCGCGGTGCTCGCCCTCGGCGATGCTTTGGCCGTTTGCCTGATGCAGCTAAAATCATTTACGGAAAAAGATTTCCTGCGCTACCATCCCGGAGGCAGCCTAGGGCAACGCCTGCGGCTCAATGTCAGCGAAGTCATGCGGACCGAGGGGCTTCCCCTGCTTCCCGAGGCAAGCCTCCTGTCGGAAGCCCTGCGGCAATTGGATCAAGGCAAGCTGGGAGCCGTGCTCCTGCTCGACGGCGAACGCCGGGTCAGCGGCATCCTGACCGACGGCGACGTCAGGCGCGCCGTCTGCCGCGGGATGCTTGACCCCGATGCCCCGGTCAGCACCGTCATGACGCCTTCCCCCCGTTGCGGGACCCAAGGCGATACGGTCGCCACGCTCCTTGAACTCATGGAAAGCAAAGCGATCACGGTGCTGCCCATCGTGGATGGGGAACGCCGTCTGCTGGGCATGGTCCACATGCACGATTTGCTCGGTCAGGGCAGCGTTGCCTTTTCGCAGCACTGATCCGCAGCGAACGCCCCCTGTTTTCCAGAAAGCCATACGCCTTCGATGCGGCCCAGCAACGCCCGCTTCCTTTCGTATGAAACAACGTTTTGAGCCAAAAGAAAGGCTTTCGCGTGTGGCGGCCTTGCGCAAAGGCGATCCGATCATAGTTTCCCATTGAAGGCGGCATGTACGCCCGGCGCACAGGACGACGGCACGCCGCACCACTTGACGAAACATCGGGGGAGGAGGCTTTTCGCTGGAAAAGGCCCTCCCCCTCTTTTTACAAGATAAGGAATGCCATGGAACCGATCACACATGCCTTGAGCGGAGCCGTCATCGGCTGTTCCCTGCCGGGAAAACGCCGCTGGTGGCTTCCGGCATGGGCCGCGCTGGTGGCGGCTTCTCCCGATATGGATGTCTTCTTCACCCATACCCCGCTGCAATACATTGAATACCACCGGGGCATCACCCATTCGCTCGCCGGCGGTTTGGGGCTCGCTTTCCTCCTTGCCCTTATCCCGCGGCTGCTGAACCGCTGGCGCGTCCCCAAAATCCCCGACGGCTCGCCGCCGTTCAGCTGGCCGCTGCCGCTGGCGTGGCTTGTGGCCTACCTGCTCATCCTGCACCATATCTTCTTGGACTGCATGAATTCCTACGGGACGCAGATCTTCCTGCCGTTCAGCGATTACCGGGTGCGCCTGAACGCACTGTTCATCGTAGATCCGCTGCTCCTCCTGCCGCTGGCCTCCGGGCTCCTGTTCTGGCGGAAACGCCGCGCCGTCATGATCGGCCTGCTGCTCTGGACCATCCTCTACCCCCTCGGCTCGCTCGCCATACGGGTGGGGCTCGAGGCGCATCTCAAGGACAGCCATTATACGCCCGACGTCTTCACCCAAGAACTCCTCAGTGAGGATCTGACTCCCGGGCAACGCGGAAAAGGCCGCTGGGATGACGTCCGCGCCGTGCACCTCGTGCCCGACGCCTTCACGCCTTTCCACTGGAAACTCATTCTCGATCGCGGGAACGTCTGGGATGTGGCGGGGTACACGCTGTTTGCGGAAGAACCCCAGACGTTCGCCGCCTATGCCAAACCGCCGCAGCCGCTCTGGCGCGAGCTCGCCGCCAGGGACCGCATGTTCCGGGCGTATGAACGTTTCGCCCTCTACCCCGCCCTTGAGGCCGAAATCCCTCTGGAAGGGCCTCTCAAGGGGTATACGGAATACGTCTTCAGCGATCTGCGCTTCGGCTCGACCATCGGCTGGGTCGACGACATCCAAGTGCGCCGCCACGGCAAGCCCACGACCTTCCGCATCATGGCCCGCATCGCCCCGGATGGCGCGGTTTCCGCCGTCCGCTTCATCACCACCACCGGCGCGGGCGGCGACAGCGGCTGGAACCCGCCTGTGGAATGAGCATCCGGAAAAGGGGAGAGGAAACGCTTCCGAAGGAGGGCTTTCCAGCGCTGCTGTCGATGCCCGTAAGCCTCGATGGCTCGCCAACGGGGCCCACTTCGAGGCCGCCATCTTCCCCTCCCCCTCCTCTCTCCTCCTAAGGCTTTTGCAACGTGGGGAGGCAGCGCGAAGGCAGTTTCTCCGCCCTCCAAATACAAAAGGGCATCCAGCCGGATGCCCTTTTCTTTTTGCAAAAACGCGTTCACAAACCCTGGAACCCCTCAATAAAGGATTCGGTAAAGTCAAAACCCTCTGGAAAGGGATAGGGTCATGGGAGGGAAAAGCGTGGGGCGCTCCCCCTTCCTTCAGAAAAATTTTTCCTCCCCCGAGTCCAGTCCAGCGCCTAGCGCCGCTCCAGCAGCGCAAGCGTACCGGCGATCTGACGCCCGAGGGGCGACTCGCGGCGCAGCTCGCGCTCAACCGAGGCAATGCCCTTGAGCACCGTGGAATGACGCCGGGAAAACTTGTCGCCGATGTCCTGCAGGGACAATTCGGTGTGCTTGCGGGCGAGATAGAAAATCGTGTTGCGGGCCACCACCAGATTCTGCTTCCGGCTGCGGGAGGCCAATTGCTCGGGCGAGAGGCCAAACCCTTCGCAGACCTTGCGGATAATGGAATCCACATCCACAAAAGGATCGTCGAGGCTGTACTGCGCCAGAATTTCCTGCGCCATCTCCACGGAAATCGTACATCCAAGCAGCTTGGCCTTGAGCAGCAGGTTGTGCACGCAGCTCTCCAGCTGGCGGATGTCCCCGGTAAGGCGATCGGTCAATACATCCACTACCGTATCGGACAGCAGCGCATTGTTTTGACGGGCTTTTTCCTGAAGGATACGCCGGCGCGTGCTGGCGTCGGGCTTTTCAATACCGGCAAGGAACCCCGAACAGAAACGCGACACAAGGCTGTTGTCCACGTTCCGCAGCTCACAGGGCGCGAAAGAACTCGTCAGGACGACGCGGCTTCCCTTTTCCTGCAACGACTTGATCGTGGAAAGCACCTCGTCCTGCATCTTTTCCTTCCCTTGAAGGAAGTGCACATCTTCAAGAAGCAAAAGATCCACATCGCGGAAACGCCCCTTGAAGCGATCCACGGTCCGGGACTGCAGGGCCTGCACAAAACAGCTCGAAAACTCTTCGGCGGTCAGGTATTCGACCTTGGGATTGGAACGGTTGCTGGCTTCGCACAGCGCCTGCCCCACGGCCTGCGTCAGGTGCGTCTTGCCGAGCCCCGGACCGGAACTGAGGAACAGCGTATCCACGGCGGCACCGGAGCGCGCCATATTGCGGGCGGCGGCATAGGCCATGTCGTTGGTGGGCCCGACGACAAAAGAATCGAACGCGTAACGCCAGTTGTGCGGGACGGACTGGTTTACGGGCATGGTGATGGGCAAGGAAAGCTGTTCGGCACCCGAAGAAAGCAACGCCGGGGCGGCCACCGGCCGGGGCGCGGGAGCCGTACGGGGACGGCGGGCCGGAGCGGGCTCGCCCTCGGCGGCGGAACGCACCGGCACGGAACGGCCCGATTTCGCGGGAGGGTTGCCGGCGACCACATTGATCTCCATCGCCCGTCCGAAAATCGCGGCAGCCGCATCGGAAATGTCATTCAGCAGACGATCGCGCACCCACGTCGCCACGAAACCGTTGGGGGCGGATAGCCGGATCTTGCCCTCCCCTTCAAGGTCGGCGGTGAGAGGCGCAACCCAAACCTTATAGGTGCCGGGGTTGAGCCTGTTTTGCAGATTCTCACAGATTTTGAGCCACTGAGTTTTCATATCCGATTCTTCTAGCGTTTGACTTGTCCTGTGACAAAGCAGATTCGCGGAGTTTCTGCCCGTCGGGGCGCAAAAGGCTTCCCACAAAGGGAGATAAAAAAGTTACCCGTAATGACAGGCCTTTTTGCAATACCGCCACTTCTCCGGCGTTTTCTTTACCCTTGGGAGACAAGGGTTTTCATATGAAAGGGCCTTGTTATGCACTGGCTTGTGAAAAACTTTTCCACAGCCGCACCATGCCATGGCTCGAAAAAGCTCAAGATTCCTTCATATTTCGAAAACATACTTGTATACCGACCTGTTACCCGTATGGCGCGCAGACGAAACCGGAACGGCCACAGAGCTGTTCCGGCTGGACGGGCGCAAAAAAAGGCCGCACAGAAAAAGTACCCGGGCAGCCTGCGATTTCCGGGAAGAAACAAGACGGAAGGCGATTTTTCTCAAACAAACGGAAAAAGTCAAACAGAACTTCACACAAATCGCCGCCTTTCTCTGAAAGGAAGGTGGTTCCGGAACGCAACGCCCCGGAACCACCTTCAAAAACATTTTTCGGCGCAAGAAACTACTTTTTGGCGGGTTCCTTCACGGCCTTCAAATAAATGTCGGTGACGTAATGGAGCCGCTCGAGGCGGGCCAAATCGCGCCGATCCAGTTCACCGCTCTCGTTCTGGAAGGAAACGATGTCGTGCAGCCATTCGCGCAGTTCGCTGGTCCCGTAGCTCTGCTTGAACATGGCGAGCTGCTGATCAAGCGAATACACTGGGTGATCCTTGATGTCGCGGACGGCTTCTTCGCGGGTCATGGTCTTGCCGGTCCACGCATTGTAGAAACGCATGTAGTCGTCGGCAAGGTCTTCGGCGGGGGTATTCTTCATCATGTCCACGCTGCGGAGGTAGACGCGGAGGAAGGCCACGATGTCGCCCTTGTGCTTGTTGGCGTAATCCATGTTGGCGACGAGCAGGATGGGCTGGCGGGCGTTGCAGTCGCTGGAATGGGCGACGGTCTTCAGGCCCAGCTTCTCGGCCTCAAACGTCTGGGGGGCCCACAGCGCAATGGCGTCGCCCTGCCCGTCGGCAAAGGCCTTCATGGCTTCGGAGGGCTTCATGTCGACGATGTTGACGTCACGCTCGTTCAGGCCAAGGACGTGCAGCCAGCGGCTCAGCATATAGTGAGCGGACGTGCCCTTGGGGACGATGAAGGTCTTCCCGCGCACGGAACCGGGGTTGCCGAACACTTCCGGGCAATTGGGGTTGAAGCCCTTCATTTTGAGGATGGGGCTGTCGGCACGCGTGAAGATGGCGTTCGAGGCGGACTCGTCGTTGCCGATGCCGACAATATACAAGCGGCTGCTCAGAGAGGCGGTCAGCGCGGGCATGGCGCCCACGCCGGCAATGGCCCAGTTGGACGACTGCATTTCGTCAATGACGTTTTTGCCGGATTCAAAGGGCAGCAATTCGAGAGCCAGCCCTTCAGCCTTGTCCCATCCCTTTTCTCTGGCGTACCAGACCAAAAACGTTTCATGCTCACCGAGCCACGCCGTACGGAGAGGCACAAGGGGCTTGGCAAACGCTGCGGAACCGCTCAGGCACCACGCGACCACAAAAAACAGAGCCAACAGACCGGCAAAGGGATTGCGCACTTTCATGATTTCCTCATCCACCCATGAGAACGTTCGTTTCCCCGGCTTCCGAACAGAGCCACTCCCCACGGGACAGCCAAGGACATTTGCCATAACCATATCTCAAAACGGGGGCAGTGGCAACGCGGCGCGGCATTCCGGGTTTTCGGTTTCAAAAGAATCATGGGGCAAGCGCGGCATCGCCCCGCCCGGCATGTCGGCTGGAGCGGCATCAGGGCCATTCCCTTGCTTCTTTTAGGGAAGCGGCATATCTTTCAGCCCAGAATCCGTACCGTCAGCGCCGCGCGGCGCGCTCCGGGGCGGCCCAAAGGCTCCCCCGCCAAGCGTTCCCGCCGCGCCCTTTCTTACGCAACAAACGTTCCCGCGATCCGTTTTCGCGCATCCTGCGAGGAGTTCATGGCACTTTTGAGTTTGCAGGGCGTCACGCTCAACCTTGGCGGCAAGACGCTTCTCGATACCGCGGACCTGCACGTGGAACAGGGCGAACGGGTCTGCCTCGTCGGCCGCAACGGCGTCGGCAAGTCGTCCCTGATGGCCCTGCTGTCCGGCGACCTCACGCCGGACGGAGGCACCATCGTCCGCACGCCGGGCATCACGTTCGGGCATATGCCGCAGGCCGTGCCCGATCACTGGAACGGCCCTGTTTTCGGCGTGGTCGCTTCCGGGCTCGGCAAGGAGGGCGAAGCGCTGGCCGCCGCCCACCTCATCGCCACAGGGCGGGAGGATCAGCTTTCCGCCGCCAAGCTGGCGCTGGCCCGCGACCTGCTCCAGACCGGGGAAGGCTGGGAACGCCACGGCGACATCCTCGAAGCGGTCAACCAGCTCGGCCTCGATCCCGAAGCGGACTTCGCCACGCTCTCCGGAGGGAACAAGCGCCGGGTGGCGCTGGCCCGCGCCCTCGTCGCTTCCGAAAACCTGCTGCTCGACGAACCCACCAACCATCTGGACATCAAAACCATCGCATGGCTGGAAGACTTCCTCGTCCGGCGGGTCAAAACCTTCGTCTTCATCAGCCACGACCGCGCCTTCGTCCGCCGCCTCGCCACGCGCATCGTGGAGGTCGACCGCGCCCAGCTCTACAGTTACGCATGCACCTTCGACCAGTTCCTCGAACGCCGGGAGGAACGCCTCGACGCGGAGGGAAAGCAGGCTGCGGCCTTCGACAAAAAGCTCGCGCAGGAAGAGGCGTGGATACGGCAAGGCATCAAGGCCCGCCGCACCCGCAACATGGGCCGGGTCCGCGCGTTGCAGGCCATGCGCGCCGAACGGATGGCCCGCGTGTCCCGTCAGGGCGTCGCCTCCATGCTCGCGCAGGAGGCCGAACGCTCCGGCAAGCTGGTGATCGAGGCCAAGCAGGCCGGGTTCGCCTACCCCGACGGCTACCGCGTATTCAACGCCTTTTCGGCCATCATCCAGCGCGGGGACCGCATCGGGCTCATCGGGAACAACGGCGTGGGCAAGACTACCCTGCTCCGCCTCCTCCTCGGCGAGCTTGAACCCACCGAGGGCTCCATCCGGCACGGGACGCGGCTGGAAGTCAGCTATTTCGATCAGCTCCGCTCCTCCCTTGATCCAGAAAAGTCGGTCATGGACAACGTGGCGAACGGCAACGACACCGTGACCATCAACGGACAGCAGCGCCATGTGGCCAGCTACCTGATGGATTTCCTCTTCGAATCGGACCGGCTCAGGGTCCCGGTGCACACGCTTTCCGGCGGCGAGCGCAACCGCCTGCTGCTTGCCAAGCTGTTCACCATGCCCTCCAACCTGCTGGTGCTCGACGAGCCCACCAACGATCTGGACGTGGAAACGCTGGAACTGCTTGAGGAACTGCTCGCCGGCTATTCGGGGACAGTCCTCATGGTCAGCCACGACCGCGAATTCCTCGACAACCTCGTCACCACCACCTTGGCGCTTGAAGGCGACGGGCACGTGCACGAATACGTGGGCGGGTACACGGACTGGCTGCGCCAGCGCCCCGAACCCGCCGCATCCCATGCCGAAAAGCCGAAACAGAAGCCGTTGGCCGCCCCTCCGGCCAAGATCGGCCCGCGCAAGCTGACCTTCAAGGAGCAGCGCGAACTCCAGATGCTCAAGGACGAACTGGAAGCCCTGCCGGGCAGGATGGCGGCTCTGGAGGACGAACAGCACACGCTGGAAGACCGCCTCAACGATCCCGGCTTCTTCACGCGCGATCCCGACGCGTTCAACGCCACCGCCAAACGCATCTCCGAGCTTGACGACGAGCAGACCGCCGCCCTCCAGCGGTGGGAAGACGTCGAATTCCGCATTGCCGAACTGGAAGGCGACGCCAAAGCGGATTAGGCCTGCACCGGCATCAGGGAAGGGAGGGAAAACCTTTCTGAAGGAAGGGGGGCAAACGCCCCCACGCCTTCCCTTCCCCAAACCTGCCGGCGCGGAGCCCATCCCTCCCTTTCCAAAGGCTTTCGTGTTTATCGATCCTTATCCGCGGTCTTTTCCGGCACGGATTGCCTTTGGAAAAGGCCGTATCCAAGGCCGTGGCCGATCAGTAAACATGAGAAGCTCCTTTGCATAACCGTTGAAAGTACGCCCGCCCTCGCGGCAACGGGCATTGCCGAGCCACTCGTAGCGACGGATTTCCAACCTCTGCCGTACCAACCGCTTTCCTGAACACAGCCTTGGAAAATACCTGCCTCAAAGGCAACAGGCTCCCGTTCCATGCATTCCGTTTGAAGCGCATCCCTTTGCACTCCCGCGCATTGTCACCATGACAATCCTGATTGTCCCGCTCGCCAAAAACATTGATCCATGGCCAGACGGATCGCTACCCCGTTCCTCCAAGGCGCTGTTAGGTTGCACCCATCATCAACGCAACCAAGCGGTTCCCAAAGGAGATAGATCATGGAAAAAGGTACGTTCCAGCTCAAGTCAGGCCTGGCCGAAATGTTGAAGGGCGGCGTCATCATGGACGTCACCACCCCCGAACAGGCGAAAATCGCGCAGGAAGCCGGGGCATGCGCCGTCATGGCCCTCGAACGCGTCCCCGCGGATATCCGTAAGGCCGGAGGCGTGGCCCGCATGGCCGATCCGACCATCGTCCTCCGCATCATGGACGCCGTGACCATCCCGGTCATGGCCAAGGCGCGCATCGGCCACATCGTCGAAGCCCGCATCCTTGAATCCCTCGGCGTCGACTACATCGACGAAAGCGAAGTGCTGACCCCTGCCGACGACCGTTTCCACATCGACAAGCGCGATTTCACCGTGCCGTTCGTGTGCGGCGCCCGCAACCTCGGCGAAGCCCTGCGCCGCATCGCCGAAGGCGCTTCCATGATCCGCACCAAGGGCGAGCCCGGAACCGGCAACGTCGTCGAAGCCGTGCGCCACTGCCGGATGGTCCTCGGCGAAGTCCGCGCCCTGTGCGCCATGCCTGAAGAGGAAGTCCCCAACTTCGCCAAAGAGCACGGCGCGCCGCTGGAACTTGTGCTCAAAATCCGCGCCGAAGGCCGCCTGCCCGTGGTGAACTTCGCCGCCGGGGGCATCGCCACGCCCGCCGATGCCGCCCTCATGATGCAGCTCGGCCTCGACGGCGTGTTCGTAGGTTCCGGCATCTTCAAGTCCACCGATCCGGCCAAGCGCGCCAAGGCCATCGTCGCCGCCGTGACCCACTACAACGACTACAAGATCCTCGCCGAAGTTTCCCGCGACCTCGGCGAAGCCATGCCCGGCCTGGAAATCGCGACCATCGCGCCCGAACAGCGCATGCAGGAAAGAGGCTGGTAAGACGATGCCCGTGATGTCCGCTCCGCGTATCGGCGTGTTGGCCATTCAGGGGGCCTTCCGAGAACACGTCCGTTCCCTGCTCCGCTGCGGGGCCGAAGCCGTGGAAATCCGTACCCAGGAAGATCTCGAAGGGCTCTCCGGCCTTGTGTTTCCCGGCGGGGAAAGCACGGTCATGGGCAAGTTCCTTATCGAATGGGGCATGATGGAGCGCGTGCGCGAGCTGATCCAAAGCGGGATGCCCGTATTCGGGACCTGCTCGGGGCTCATCCTGCTCTGCTCGGACATCATCGATCATCCCGAGCAGCCGCGTATCGGCCTGTTGGATGCGTCCGTGCGCCGGAACGCCTTCGGGCGCCAGATCGACAGCTTCACGGCTCCGCTGGCATTATCCCCCTTCCCCACAGCGGACGGGGACGCCACGGGGCAGCCGCCCATTGAAGCCGTTTTCATCCGGGCACCGCTCATCGAAAACGTCGGCCCCGGCGTGGAGGTGCTCGCCCGCGTCAACGGGTTCCCCGTCGCCGTACGGCAGGGGAACATCCTCGCCACCTCCTTCCACCCCGAGCTCACGGATGATCTCCGTCTCCATCAGTGGGTCGTGGACATGGCGCGGACGCGCTAACGGAGACGAGAGAACTTGAAGAATTGAGGAGGGGAGAGGGGACTTTTCTGAAGAAGGGGGCTCACCCCCACGGTCCCCTCTCCCCTCCTCAAACCCCACC
>USCL01000088.1 GCA_900553145.1 uncultured Desulfovibrio sp. | reverse complement strand
TTTGCCGACATCCTCGTGCGGCTTCTGGCCGGGCTCATGCGCGTGCACGGCTACGCGGGCGGGGCGGACAACGCTCTTGCGCTCGCCAAGGAATACGTGGATTCGCTCCGCCAGTGGGGCGGGCAGGCGGAAACCGACCGGGACACCCTGAAATGGTATCTCGCCGAGACGCCGAGGCGCCTGCCGCCGGGACGCCCCTTGCAGGCGCCCGAGGAAATCCTGCTCGTGCGCTGGCCGCATGTCGAACAGGAATGGGGGCGGGACGTCCTGCGGGGCACGGAGACGCTGCCCGGCCTGCTGGAAACCCTGACGATCTGGACGCAGGGCCCCATGAATATGAATACGCTGCAACCCGCCGTGCTCGGCGCGCTCGTCCGCGACGAACGGCAGGCGCGGCCTTTCGTCAACGCGGTCCTGCACTACCGCGACAATCCCGACAACGATCTGGGGGAGAACTGGTACAAGGACCTGCTCTCCTCCTACGACGTTCCGGCCCTGCCCAACGGCTGCCTCGACGTGCGGAGCCGCTGGTACAGGCTCAACCTCACCGTGCGGCAGGGGGCAAGGAGAAACACGCTCACCTCGGTGGGCTGGGTCACGCACGAATATGTCACTTGGGAATACCGGGCCGTGCACTAGCCCGCCGCCCGGCTCTGATTACGCACACCCGCGCCCGACAGGAGGAGAAAGATGGACAACAAACACACTCGGAAACGGACCGACAGCGGGTTCACCCTGCTCGAACTGATGATCGTCATCGTCATTCTGGGCATCCTCGGGGCCATCGTCGCCCCGAAATTCATGGACGAGCCCCACAAGGCCCGCGTGGTTCAGGCCAAGATGCAGATCGAGAACCTGTCCACGGCGGTCAAGAAATTCTATCTCGACAACGGGTTCTACCCGTCCACGGAACAGGGGCTCGACGCGCTCGTCACCCGTCCGGCCATCGGCAAGACGCCGAAGAACTATCCGGCCAACGGCTACATCACCAAAATCCCCAAGGACCCGTGGGGCAACGATTACGTCTACACCGCGCCCGGCCAGAAGGTGCCGTTTGAAATCATGAGCCTCGGATCCGACGGCGCGGAAGGCGGCGAAGGCGAAGCCGCCGACATCTGGGGCGAAGATGTGCCCGACCGCTGAACGGCGGTCCGCCGGGTTCACGCTGCTTGAACTGCTCATCGTACTCGTGATCATGGGCGTGCTGGTGGCCGTGGGCGCGGGCGCGCTCTCCGTCGAACGCAACCCGCTCTATGCCGGGGCGCAGGCGCTCGTCACCGCGGCCGCCACGGCCCGCAGCCGGGCGCTCCTGCTCAACGCCCCGGTCACGCTCGAACTCGGCCAAGCGTTTATGGAAATCACCTCCGAAAACGGCGACCCCCCGCTCGGGGAAACCTTCCCCAAGGGCATGGCCGCCGCCTCGGTCGACGAACACTACCTGCTCGGCGGTTCACAAAAACTGCTGTTCCATCCCCTCGGCGTGGTGCAGGAACACGTCGTTCACCTTCAGTCCGGCCAGGATACCCTCTCGGTCTACATCCCGGCCACGGGAACGGCCCGCATCCTCGAAGGGCGGTTTTCTCTGGAACAGATTCGCAAGGAGTTCTTATGATGTCGGCTCACCGTCTCGTCCCGCAACCCGCGTTTTCCGGCCGGGCCCCCTTCCGTTTCGCCGCGGCGGCCCTATGCGCCGCCTTCGTCCTCATGGCGGCTTCCGGCTGTACGCCCATGCGGAAACAGGGAGCCGTACCCACGTTTCCGGCCAGTACGATGAACGAAGCCGTCGAAGCCTATCAGCAAGGCGACTGCCGCGAGAGCATCCGCCGTTTCAGCGCCGCGTTGCAGCAGCAGGAGCACCCCGCCCTGCTCAACGGGCTCGGCATGGCCTACCTGAGCTGCAACCAGCCGCAGAACGCCGCCGCGACCTTCGAACGCGCCGTGTCCATCGCGCCCGGTTCCGCCGCGCTCCATGCCAATGCGGGCACGGCGCTGTACGCCGCCAATGACTACAAGGGGGCCGAACGGCAATTCGATGCGGCCTTGCGGATCGATCCCACCAATCCCGAAGCCCTCGTGGGCAAGGCGGGCATCCTCATCCAGAGGCAGCAGCCTGAAAAGGCCCTCCAGCAGCTTTCGCTGGTCGGCGGCACGGATGCGGCGTCTCCGGAAGTGCTCTACAACAAGGCGCTCGCCATGTATCAGATGGGGCTCACGGACGACGCGGGCACGAATCTCGGCACGTACGCGCGGGAGCATCCCGATGATGCCGAAGCGCAGAACGCCCTCGGCGTGGTGATGCTGCGCGCCGGCAATTACGCCAGCGCGAAGGCGCATCTTGACCGGGCCGTCGCCTTGCGTCCCGAGCAGGGCGAGTATTATTACAACCGGGCGAACGTGCTCAAGGAGCAGAAGGCATTCAAGGCCGCCATCGACGACTACACGCGGGCCATCGCCTTCATCCCGGATCTGGCGGGCGCGTACATCAACCGCGGCGACGTGCGCTTTCTGCTGCGTGAAACGGAAAACGCCTGTCAGGATCTGAAAAAAGCCTGCGAACTCGGCGAGTGCGACCGTCTGGAAAAATACGAGAACGCCGGGCGTTGCCGGGACTTCTTTTAGAAAAGGGACTATTGGGGAAGAGGAGGAAAGCCCTTCTCCCCTTCCCCAAACCTGCCCGTGCGGCTCGCGACCAGCCCCTCCGTCCCCCAAAGGCTTTCGGCCAATAGGGAAGGCCATGCGGCGGCACTCCCGCTGCATGGAGGAAAAAAGGGAAAGGTTCGGATGATTGAGGATACGAAATGCGGGAATTGTGGCGGGACATACGGGAATCGTTGAGTATCGGCCGTTTCACCGGTTCTTTCCGGGATCGGCTGGTCTGGCTGGCGTTCCTGCTCGGGGGCATCGGGCTGTTGTTCCCGGCGGGCAACATGCCCCCGCTGTGGCGTCTCGCGTCCGCGGCCCTGACGGAGGAACTCGCATACCGCGCCCTGCTCCAACGCCAGCTTGAGCGATGCGTGCCGGGCGCATGGGGGCCGTTTACAGGCGGCATGCTGCTGGCGTCAGCCCTCTTCGCGCTTTCCCACCTGCCGACGCACAGCCCCCTCATGGCGGCGCTGACATTTTTCCCCTCGCTCGTCTTCGGAAGCCTCTGGACGCGCCACCGCTCGCTCTGGCTCTGCGCCGCCGTCCATTTCTGGTACAACCTGCTTTTTTTTCTCTAGAATCAACTCGAAACCCTGACTCCGGAGTGCTCATCCCGGCTTCAAAAAAAATCCGATACAAGCGGAAGCCTTGGGGAGGGATAGGTGCGCTCCATACCGGCAGGCTTGGGGGAAGCGGGGGCTTCAGGAAAGGCTCCTTTTCCTAACCTTGTCAAACCATAAACAATTCCACACCGTGCTCGTGAAGAAGATCCCCCCATTTCTTGTCGAGGGGGCCGTTGGTGAACAGCGCGTTGATGTCGGAAAGATGCGCGACGCGGACCATGGCGGGCCGCCCGAACTTGGAGCTGTCGGTCACGAGGAACACCCGGCGGGAACACTCGATGATGGTGCGGGCCACGGCGACCTCGCGGTAATCGTAATCGAGCAGGTTGCCCTCCTCGTCGATGCCGGAAATGCCGATGATGCCGTAGTCCACGCGGAACTCGCGGATAAAGCGCTCGGCGCTGGCCCCGACGATGCCGTTGTCCCGATGCCGGACCGTGCCGCAGGCGACCACCACGTCAAAGGAGGAGTTGCGGGCGCAGATGGAAGCCACGTTGATGCTGTTGGTCACCACGCGCAGGTTCTTGTGCTCAAGCAGGGCGCGCGCCGCCTCTTCGGTGGTGGTCCCGATATTGATGCACACGGAGACGCCATCCGGAATATGCGTCGCCAACAGAGCGCCGATGCGGCGCTTTTCCTCTTGGCAGATGCCCTTGCGCTCGTCATAGACGATGTTCTCCGAGCCGGAAACCATGCCCGCCCCGCCGTGGAAGCGCTGCACCTTTCCCTCCTCGGCAAGGGCATTGATGTCTTTGCGGACCGTCTGCGGCGTCACTTCAAAATGCCGGGCCAGCTCCTCGATGGTCGCGTACCCGCGGGCCGAAAGGAACTCCTGCAAGGCCTGATGACGAGCGGAAGTTTTGCTCATGTATTCCCCCTGTGCCCTCCGCTTTTATCCTGTTCTTCCTTTTGGTTCAACAGTCTGTGGGGAACAATGCCGTTCAGGGCAATCCGGCTGGACAGGCGTGTAAAGTCTCCGTATGGTAACGCGCTTTCCAACACTGATCCCCGGAAGACTGCCATGCTCAACAAAAAATGTTTTGTTCTGGATCTGGACGGAACGGTCTACCTCGGCGACATCCCCATTCAGGAAACCGTCGATTTCATCCTCCGCCACTGGGATACCATCGATTTCCATTTCCTCAGCAACAATACGTCAAAGGCCCCAACGACCTATGTGAACAAGCTGACCCGGATGGGCATCCCGGCGACGCTCGACCGCATCCTTTCGCCGGTGACGCCGCTCATCGCCCACCTGCGGGCGAGCGGCATCCGCACGGTCTACCCGGTGGGGAACCGCGATTTCGTGGCCTGCCTGCGCGAGCGCATGCCGGAGCTGAACGTCCTCGGCTACGGCACATCCGAAGGCGCGGAAGCCGTCGTGCTGGCTTACGACACCGAGCTGACCTATGAAAAGCTCACCCATGCGGCCCTGCTGCTGCAAAACCCGGAAGTCGCCTACCTCGCCACGCATCCGGATCTCGTCTGCCCTTCCCCGCAAGGGCCGCTCCCGGACGCGGGCAGCTTCATGTCGCTGTTCGAAACCGCTACGGGCCGCCGCCCGCAGCATATCTTCGGCAAGCCCGACCCGGCCGTGCTCGGCACGCTTCTCCAGACCTACGCCAAACAAGACATGGTTATGGTCGGCGACCGCCTGAGCACGGACAAGAAGCTCGCCGAGAACGCGGGCATCGACTTCATCCTCGTCCTCAGCGGCGAAGCCAAGGCCAGCGACCTGCCCGGCCTCGAACGCCAGCCCTCGCTGGTCGTGGACAACCTCGGCAAGCTGGAAAACGCATAAACGGGTTCTTTCGCCCGCGCATGTGGAAAAACAGATCGCCCGGCCGGGGCTCCGGCCATGCCCCCGCATCCGTCTGCACGCATGCGGGGCCCCTCGCCGCCCTCGTGTCCCGCACGCAAAAAGGCCGCTTTCCCTGAGAGAAAGCGGCCTTTCCATACTGCCTTTCGGGAGCTTCAGCGAGCTATTCGGCATCCTGCTGCGCGGCGCGGGCGCTGTGCAGGGCGGCCTGAAGCTTGGCTTCGTCCTCATGGGACAACGAGGACTGGAGGACTGTGCCGCCAGTGCCGCGCAGAGCTTCGAGCACCTTGTCGGTAAGGTCGGAATCGACCAGAACGAACAGGGCGGAGGTGCCGGGGGTCAGCTTTTCAGCAAGCTGCTTCATGAAATCGTCATTGATGCCCACGTCGCTCAGAGCACCGGCGACGGCACCGGCACCGGCGCCGACCACAAGGCCGAGCAGCGGGTTCATAAAGATCAGGCCGATGAGCACGCCCCAGAACCCGCCGCCGACAGCCCCGCTGGCGGTCAGATTGTACATCTGGTGCAGCTTCACCTTGCCGTTCTGCTTCTTTTCGACGACCACGGCGTCTTCAAGCGAGACAAGATATGACTTCTGCATTTTCAGGAACGCGAGCCGTACTTCTTCGGCCTTGAATTCCGTATCGTACGTCACGACAATAAGTTTACGCATGGAAAAACCTCCTGATTCGTTTTATGCCTTGCGCAAAAGGTGCCGCGAACGCCGGGAAACCTCCATTATATATCCCCTTAGACCTCTGAGAGCTTTGGGGCTGAACGATTTCATCAATGTTTTCAGAGAAGGCGGACGCGGAAAAGAGGCCTTTGCCCCGCGATGGCATCCCGGATCATGAAGCCCCCAGGCATCCCTTTTCCCAAAAGGAAGGTGCATCACAGGCTTCCTGCCGCGAGCGTTTCGCCCCGGCCCGGAGCTTGCCGGGGGACGCCGCAACGGGCCCCGTCCCCATACGGCATGGGCACGATGAAAAGCGGGGAACCGGCCCTTCTTTTCCTTGTCCGGAGCTTGATCATCTTTGAACTTTCTTGCATGGTAACAGCGTAGCACGGAACGGCAAGCTCCGTGCGGGCCTTTTTCCATTGCAACAGGAAAGCCGCGGTACAACAGCAAAGAGAACAAGGAAATGCGTTTCCCGCCGGGAGAGCCGCGCATGGCTGCGCCGTTCCCCGCCCCTCCGGGCCACTGTCCGTACGGGAAACGCCATCATCGAAATACTGTTCGGCAAAACGCATCCGCAGGAGGAGAGATCCATGTCCGCTTACGCTGAAATCTGTTCCATGTTCGAACAACGGAGAAAAGTCGAAGAAGAATACCGCAGCGCGGCGTACAGCCAGCTGCTGACCTTCGTGGAACTTTTCGAATTTTACATCGGCTGCCAACAGCCGGATTTGGTGGCTCCCCTGCGCATTGATGAATGCTGCAACCCGTTGCCGGATCAGACCTCCCCTTTCCGTATCGCCGACAATAAAATGATTGCCGCCGTCTGCCTCCGCATCGAGGACGGAAACGACTGCACATGGGTCCCGATCAGCGTCAGGCCCATCTCGCTGGTGGAATGTTTCATGGAAATCGGCTATGGAACAGGCCGCGTCAAGCAGTTCCACGTGAACTTCTCTTACGGCGCCATCGGCATCAAGCAGACCAGCAGCGACAACGCGCTGTCCTATCTTGAAGCCCTGTTCAAGGAAGAAGCCTCCTTCAATCCGTTCCACACCAAGGACGACACTAACGAAATCGGGTAGCGGCATGACCGGCGGGGCCTCTCGCGGCCATCCCTGCCCGTCGGAAACGCCATGTCAGAACAAGCAGAAAAGAAAATACTTTCCCCTGAACAGGCGGTGCAGGCCGCCTGCATCCTCTTTGAACTCAACACCCGCGAGCAGGACCTCCTCGAGATGGCCCAGCGAGCGGGTGTCCCTTGTGACGGCGAAGCCTCCCGCAAGGCCCTCACCCGCGAGTGGTACGGCTTCGTCCATGCCGCCGTGGTCTACGGCCTGATGGCGCAAGCCTCCAATCAGGTCATGGCCGAGTATCTGCGGAGCACCCGGACCTTGTTGTCGCAGGTGGCCGGTTACTCCCCAGAGCAGATCGAAGCCTTCATCGACGATACCTTCTCCGGCTATATCCGACTCATGGCCCAGAACCAGCAGAAGCAGTGCCCCTCGCTCTTTTACCAGCGCCTAGTCGGCGAAGGCGCCCTCGAAACCCTGCCTAAAGAGCGGGTCGCGTTCCTTTCCGGCATGATGGCGATCACCATGTGCGCCGTCCTCGACAAATTGGGGCAATACGAATTTGGCGTTGAGTAGGATGGGGAAGAGGGAACCCTGCTGAAGAAGGGGTTCCCTCTTCCCTCCCCCGAGCCCCCTCACCCTCCCAAGATTTTCGACGAGTGGGGAGGCCGCGCGGCAGGGGCCCCTTTTGCGCGGCTTTTTCTTTAAAAAGGGAAATGGAGGGAAAAAGGTATTCGCAGCAGTGAATTGGGTGGTACGGAATGGCGTTTTTGCGCTGAAAGGAATCCGTTCATTGCCGTTGCCAAAAACGCGGCTTGCGGCTATGCTCCATCCATGATTTTATCCTCCACAGACCGCTCCTCCCTTTTCCCATCCGCAACGGGCCGTCCCGTCCCGTATGGTCTGTGCCCTCGCCTCCCATCCGCAAACTGTCTGCCCCCCTGAGCGCGCCCCGCGCTCCGGTGAGGTGACACCGGACTTTTCCCCCATCCATCCGCATTCCATACCGGGTATGGAAGCGTTCCCGCGCAACTAGGGCTGCATGCCTCCGGGCGTGCGCTTCGTCCTGCCGCACCATCACTCCGTGCGTCAGGCTATCCTCTACTCGTATCTTGTGAGGACCCCATGAAAAAGTTCCTGCTCCCCGCTCTCGCCGCAACGCTCCTTCTGGCCTCGGCAGCCATCGCCGCGCCCCTCGACGCCTTCAAAGGCATGAAGGGCATCATGGACATCGCCGGGGGCACCGCCCATATCCCGGTCATGAAGGAAGCCGCCAAACGCATCATGACGTCCAATCCCGACATCCGCATCACCGTGGCGGGCGGCGGTTCCGGCGTGGGCGTGCAGCAGGTGGGCGAAGGCCTCGTCCAGATCGGCAACACGGGCCGCCCCCTGAAAGACAAGGAAATCGAAAAGTTCGGCTTAAAAACCTTCCCCTTCGCCATTGACGGCGTGGCGCTCGTCGTCAACCCCGCCAACAACGTATCCGACATCTCCGCCCAACAGGCCGCCGACATCTACAACGGCAAGATCACCAACTGGAAGGAGCTCGGCGGAGCCGACGCGCCCATCACCTTGTACACCCGCGAAGACGGCAGCGGCACCCGCGAAGTGTTCGTGGAACGCGCGCTGAACAAGGGCTCCATCGTGCAGTCCGCCAACGTGGTGAACTCCAACGGCGCCATGAAAACCGCCGTGGCGCAGGACAAGCAGTCCATCGGCTACGTGGGCATCGGGCATGTGGACAAGAACGTGAAGGCGCTTGTCTTCGACAAGATGATCCCCTCGCAGGAAAACGCCTCCAACGGCACCTACAAAGTGACCCGCCTGCTGTTCATGAACACCAAGGGCGATCCCGAAGGCATCACCAAGGCGTTTATCGACTACATCTATTCGCCCGAAGGTACCGAAATCATCAAAAAGAGCGGCTATATCCCCACCGGCAGACAATAGCCGCCCTTACAAAAGAGCGGGGAGGAGTCGGCCCCCCGCTCACCTTTCATGGTTTTCAATGTATGCCCCTCCCTGATGGACCGTAGTGCCCGGCCTTGTGCACTCTGGCGTTGGCGTCCCCTCCCCCCCAAAAAAACGGACGCCAACGCCACGTTCCGCCTCCTCAGGGAACCCCCGCATCAGGGATCCGATACAAATAAACGCCATTGGGGGAGAGGGATAGGCGCGAACCGCGCTGGCAGGTTTGAAGGAAGGGGAGAGGCCCCTTTATCCGGAACGTGCCTCTTCCCTCCCCCCAATGCTCTCCTACAGAACGCAACACGGACGGCTTTATGAACACTTCATTGACGGAACGCGGCGGGCTCCCCCTGCTGGCGGCATGGCTGGCCGGGGCTTCCGTGTGCGCCGTCTTCGCCCTCATCGCCTGCTTCGCGCTGCCCGTGGTGTTCAGCGCACAAGGGGGCCTGATCTTCAGCTGGATCTGGCGCCCGGATACTCACGAATTCGGCATCCTGCCCATGATCGTGGGCTCGCTCCTTTTATCCGTGTCCGCCCTGCTCCTGAGCTGGCCTCTCGCGGTCGGCGTGGCCTGCGCCATACAGGACGGCGGAAAACGGCATGCCTTCAGCCACGCCGTCGCGGGCGTCGTCCGGTTCATGACCACAATCCCCACCGTGGTGTACGGCTTCGCCGCCGTATTCCTGCTTGTCCCCGCCGTCCGCGAAGCCGCGGGGAAAGGCTCCGGCCTCTGCTGGCTCTCCGCGGCCCTGATGCTCGCCTTGCTCATCCTGCCCACGATGGTGTTGATCATGGATTCCGCCATGCGGACAAAGGAAAAGGACGTCCGCGTCACCGCCGCGGCTCTCGGCCTTACGCGCCCTCAAACGCTGGCGTGCCTCGTGCTTCCCGCCTCCCGGCGCTGGCTGCTCACGGCGGCCATCCTCGGGTTCGGGCGCGCCGTAGGCGATACGCTCATCCCGCTGATGCTCACGGGCAACGCCCCGCACGTGCCGGAATCCCTGTTCGGCAGCCTCAGGACGCTGACCGCGCACATGGGGCTGGTCACGGCCACCGAAGTGGGCGGCCCGGCATACAATTCCTTGTTTGTGGCGGGCGGACTGCTCCTCCTTACCAGCGCCTGCGTCAGCCTTGCGCTGCGCAAGCTGGCTTCCGGATCCGGCGAACAGCTCCCCGAGCTGCCCGCGCTCTGGAGACGGTGCGCGCCTTCCACGCTTCGCCCATTGTCCGCCGTCTCGGGGACCGTCATCGCCTCCGCCATCGCGTGCCTGCTCGGATTCCTGCTGTACCGCGGCCTGCCCACGCTCGGGCCTTCGCTCCTCTTTGGGGATACGCCGCCGCTCCGCGCCCTGCTCGGAACCCTGCCCGTATGGGACGGCATCTGGCCAGCCTGCGCCGGGACGTTCTGCCTCATCGTGACGACCATGCTGCTTGCCATCGGGCCGGGCATCGGCTGCGGCATCTATCTCGCCGAATACGCCCCGCCCGCCATGAAACGGCTGTTCGGCGTGATCATGGATGTCCTCGCGGGCATCCCGTCCATCGTCATGGGCATTTTCGGCTTTACGCTCATCCTGTTCCTGCACCGCCTCGGCATCGCCGGAGCCAGCCCCGGCATCCTTCTTGCGGGCGGCTGCCTCGCCCTGCTCGTCCTTCCCTCGCTTGTGGTCACGACCCGGACGGCCTTGGAAGGGCTGCCCATCTCCCTGCGCCTGACGGGGTTCGCGCTCGGCCTGACCCGGGGGCAGGTGGTCCGCCACGTGCTCGTGCCGCAAGCCAGCCGGGGCATCCTCGGCGGCATCATGCTGGCTATGGGACGCGCCGCCGAGGACACGGCGGTCATCCTGCTCACCGGCGCCGTCGCCAACGCGGGCCTTCCGTCCGGCCTCGCCGTGCGCTTCGAGGCGCTGCCCTTCTTCATCTATTACACGGCGGCCCAATACCAGACGCCGGAAGAACTCGAACGCGGGTTCGGGGCCTCGCTGACGCTCCTGCTGCTTTCGGGGGGCCTTCTGCTCATGGCATGGTGGCTGCACGCCCGCTATCAACGCCGCAAGGACGCCTATTCCCTGCGGGAGGGAGTTTCCGCATGACGCTGGCAGCACGCATCCGGCGGCTTTCCGTCGCCTTTCACGAGCGCACGATCCTCCACGACATCACCTTGAACATCCCGGTCGGAGGCATAACCGTCCTGCTCGGGCGTTCCGGATCGGGCAAGACGACCTTCCTCCGCGCCCTGAACCGACTGAACGAATGCCTTCCCGGCTGCCGGACTTCCGGCGAGGCCGAGCTCAGGCTCGGCGGAGAACTCCGCCCGATCTACGCGGGACGCACGGGCGAAGCGGCGCTGTCCGACCTCCGCCGCCGCGTGGGCATGGTTTTCCAAACGCCCAACATCCTGCCCGCCAGCATCCGCCAGAACATGCTGCTCCCTCTCCAGCTGGCCACATCCTTCCCCGCTTCGGAATGGGAAGAACGGATGGAACGCGGGCTGACCGAGGTCGGGCTCTGGCATGACGTGCGCTCGCGCCTGCGCGAACCGGCCTCGATCCTCTCCGGCGGGCAGCAGCAGCGCCTTTGCCTCGCCCGCACGCTGGCGCTCGAGCCGGAAATCCTGCTTCTCGACGAGCCTACGGCATCCCTCGATCCCGCAACGACCCACACCATCGAAAACCTGCTCCTCAATCTGGCGGAACGCTACCCTATCCTCCTTGTCTCGCACGGGCTGCCGCAAGCCAAAAGAATGGCCTCACGGATTGCCCTGTTCGGGAAGGGGCGTCTGCAAGGCATGCTTTCACCCGAAGAACTCCCCAGCGAGGCGGGAATGAATCGCTTTTTTGACGGCGAGGAAGCCGAAGCCCGTTGAGAGAGGAAGTATCCACGAGAAATCTTTTTGCAGGCTGAACGAAAACAACCTGTTTGCCCATAAAAAAACGCGCAGCCCAACGACCGCGCGTTCTCCTCTTTCTTGGTATACGGATTACCAATGGGCTATCCAGTCACGCAAAAGAGCCTGACCGGATTCTTGAGCGCTTTTCCCGGCGCGTTTGGTCTCCTCGCGCAGGCGGCGCGGATCGATGGCGGCGCGTGCCAATTCACAGGCATGCCCGACAAACCACCTTTCCAGCTTGGCCGCATCGATTTCGGGGTGAAACTGCAACGCCAGCACATGGTTGCCCATGCGGAACGCCTGATGCGGAGTCACGGGGGTGGAGGCCAGCAATTCGGCCCCTTCAGGCAGGTCAAAAGTGTCTCCATGCCAGTGGAGTACCGGGCGGTAACCGTCAAGGAAACGCAAGGGGGACTTCCTGCCCGCTTCGGTGAGCTCGACGCCGCCCCAGCCGATTTCCTTGCCCTTTCCGGGGTATACGCGGGACTTGAGCACCGATGCGATGAGCTGCGCGCCCAGACAGATGCCGAGCAGCGGCTTTTCCGATTCCAGCCGCTTCCCGATAAGATCTTTTTCATCTTTTAGGAAAGGATAAAGCACTTGATCATAAACCCCAATGGGGCCACCGAGGACTACGGCAAGATCGGCGGCCAGCCATTCGTCTTCGGTAGGCGGTTCGTCTACCGGGCAATACCGAATGGCAAACCCTTTTTCTTCCAGCACAGGCGCGAAGGTACCCAGATCTTCAAAGGCGACATGCTGCATCACCAGACACTGTTTCATATGATACGCCTCCTGCGCTGCGCGCCCTTATCCCCCAGACCGCACAGGCTTTTCATTAGATTCTATTGATTTTACTCCATTTGGCAAGCCTCATACCGACTCTTTTTTTCACCGGGAGAGCATTCATCTCTGGTTTTCCGGCTCCCTTTTCACTATGCTGCGTCCCAAGGGCCGCATCCTCAGACAATTCACAACCCGGACAACCTCAAGGACATCACCCTATGAAGCGCATTTTGATCATGCACGGCGTCAACCTGAACCTGTTCGGCAAACGCGATCCCAAGCATTACGGGACGGAAACGCTTGAAGGCATCAACGGCAAGCTTTCCGCCCTCGCCGGGGAACTTGGGGTGGGAGTTTCGTTTTTTCAGTCGAACTATGAAGGCGCGTTCGTGGAGCGGATACAGGAGGCACACGGGGATGGGACGGACGGCATCGTGCTCAATGCCGGGGCTTGGACTCATTACAGTTACGCCATCATGGACGCGCTGGCAATCTTGGCTATCCCGGTCGTGGAGGTGCACATGTCCAATGTCCACGCGCGCGAAGCTTTCCGCCACTTTTCCGTGCTCTCTTCCGTAACCCGGGGCTCCATCGCCGGGTT
>USCL01000087.1 GCA_900553145.1 uncultured Desulfovibrio sp. | reverse complement strand
TACCTGCCGCTCAAGGGTCTCGCCGTTCCCCTCCTCTCCGGAGACGGGCAGGTCAAATACGCCATCAGCGCCACACGCACGCAGTACGGCCCCATCGACTCCCTCATCGAAGACATGCTGGTGCCGCTTCAGGAAACCGCACACGACATTGTGGAGTACATGAAGTTCTATATTTTTGACTAGCGCCGCGCACGCCCGGAAACAAAGGCTCCCGGCCCCACAAAGTGTGAGGCCGGGAGCCTTTGTCCGGAGGCGTCGGGCGATCAGCGCATCGCTTCGACGAGGAACAGGGAAATCTGCGGGAACAGCGTCACCAGAGTGAGCGTCAGCACCTGCACGCCCAGGAACACCCAAGCCTCGCGCATGATGAGCCCGATCTTGACCTTACAGATCGGGGCCGCGATCCAAAGCTGCGGCCCCATGGGAGGCGTCACTTCGCCGATGATGGAACAAAACACGGCGAGCGCGCCGTACAGGGCGGGATCGATGCCGAGCGCGTTGACGCTGGGGAGGAACAGCGGCAACACGATGACCACCATCGGGAAGCTGGAGAAGAAAAAGCCCATGACCAGCAGCAGGCCCTGTACGGCGAACAGGAAGGTTACGGGCCCCAGTTCCATGCCGATGACCCATTCGCAGATCATCTGCGGCAGCCCGACGTAGCCGAGCACGCGCCCGAACAGGTCGCCGCCGATGACCAGAAAATAGATCATGCTGCTCAGACGCACGGTTTCCACCAGCGCGTCCATGAACACCTTCCAGTTGACACCGCGATAGATGACGACGCCGAGGAACAGCGAATAGACGCACGCCACGGACGCGGCCTGCGTCGGGCTGAAAATGCCCGAGTAGATGCCGCCGAGCACGATCAGGGGCATGAGGATGATGGGGAACGCCTTCTTGAAGGACTCCATCCTCTGCGCGAACGTGGCCCTGACGCCGCTCTGATAGCCACGCTTCTTGGAAATCCAGATGGCCGTCAGGCACATCAGGAACGCGGCCAGCAGGCCGGGGCCGACGCCCGCCGCGAAGAGGTCGGCGACGGAAACGCGGTTGCTCGCTCCGAACACGATCATGAACACGCTGGGCGGGATGACCGCCCCAAGCCCGGCTGAGGTCACGGCGAGCCCCGCGGCGAACGCCCGCGAGTAGCCCGAGTCGGCCATCATGGGCACGAAGATCGTCCCGATGATCGCCAGACAGGCCGTCGCGGAACCGGAAATCGACCCGAGGAAGGCGGCGAAGATGCAGATCGCCACGGCCATGCCGCCGGGGAGATGCCCGACCAGCCGGTTCATAAAATCGCGCAGGTAGCCCATACCGCCGCTAGCGAGGATCAGATTGCCCGCCAGAATGAAGAACGGCATCGCCAGCATCGGATAGCTGCTGATGGTGGTGAAGAAAACCTGCGAGATGTTGCCCAGCGGGAATCCCATGGTGTGGCTCATGATCGCTATCGAGCCGATGCTGAACGTCACGGCGAGCGGCGAACCCAGCAGGAACAGAAAGACAATGGACGCCAGGGCCAGATAATCGAAGAGTTCCATCCCGTACTCCTGAAGTTAAGCCGGAATCATGGCGAATCGTGAGGGCGACGGTTATTCGTCTGCCTGTCCGCCTTGACGTAGTTCGTCCGGACGACGGTCACAAGCTGGTATACGGCGAAGATCGTGAACAGGAACATGCCGATGGGCACGCAGCTTTCGACAAGCCAGCGCGGTACGGAAATGCAGCGGATGATGTTCATGTTGAATTCATAGCACTGCGAGGTGAACACCACTCCGCCCCACGTAATGACGGCGCCGAAGGCGATGGTGGCGAGACAGTTGATGATTTCGCACACCTTGCGCGGAAAGCCGTGCAGGTGGTCGCGCACCATGTCCACCGAAACGTGGTCGCCGTCGGGCAGAATGGGCCCGGCCAGCATCATGACGGACCAGATGGTGAGCCAGATCGGGATGTCGTACATCAGGTCGATGGAGAAGTGGAATACCGAACGGCAGATGATTTCCGCAAAATTGATACCGACGCCGATAAAGAAGACGATGCCCCAAAGCTCAATCCATCGCCGCTTCAGCCGCAGGAGGATCGAAGGCGTTTCCATGAGGTTTCCCCTTTGCCGTTGAGGTGGGTGCGTCCGGGGCGGAAGGGCCCGCCCCGGAAGGAGGACTACTTCTTGGCGGCCGTGCTGCTGACGGCTTCGAGGAGGGCGGGATTGAGGTCCTTGACGAACGCTTCGGTGGACTGCTTCAGGACGGCCTCCCATTCGGCACGGGCTTCGGGGGTCAGCTTGACCAGAACTGTATCCGGGTTTTCATCCCACCACTTGAGGATTTCGAGCTGACGCTTTTCGAAATACTGGTGCACGTCCGTGCAGGCGATGGTGAATTCGAGAGCTTCGCGTTCGGCCTTGGGCAGCCCGTTCCACCACTTGGCGTTGACCACGAGGGCCTGCGGGCACAAACCGAAGGGGATGGGGAACATATACTTGGTCAGACGGGGCAGGTCATAGTAGGTATAGCCGAAAATGTCATTGGTCAGACCCTCAATCATGTTTGTCTGGAGCGCGGACACGACTTCGGTATACGGCAGGGCCACGCCCACGAGGCCGAGGGCGTCGAAGGCGTTGGAATAGGACTTCTGGCCCGCGTAGCGAATCTTCTGTCCCTTGAGGGCGGCGAGGGAGTCGGCGGGGCCGGTCTTCGTCCAGAGCCAGAAGTTGCCGATGGAGTTCGTCCACTTCAGGATCTTGAAGCCCTTGGTCTTTTCAAGCTCTTCCTGCTTCGCCTTCCATGCTGGGGTTTCCATCGTCCGCAGGAAATGCTCGAAATTCTCGAACACGCCGGGAGCCGTGATCAGCCGCCAGTCTGGGTCGAACTGCTCGATGAACTGCGGCAGGGTGTAGGTAAACTGGCCAGCACCGGTCGCCACCGCGTTCAGGGCGTCGGCGGGCGACTTCACCACGTCGCCGACCCAGCGCATCTTGTACTTCCCGCGCAGGGCGGGGTGGTTCTGCATATTGAAATCAAGTGCGCCGTAATAGACGCCCACGGCCTGCCCTTCGGCGTAGGTGGAGGCGGAGCTGTAGGGTTCGGGGAAAAGGAGCTTGACCTCCTTGGGAGCGGCCGCGGCGGAGCCGAGGAACATGCTGAACGAAAGCGCGCAGACACCGAGTGCTCGACAGGTACTCTTGAAAAGCTTCATCCGGTTTCTCCTCATTGGGGCGTTGAGTGATGCGTTCGGGCCGGTTGGACCGGCCAGCCTGCTGGTCCGCAAGTATGAAAAACGTCCTGTGGCGGATCGTTTCCATCACACGTGAAATCCCATGACGCCGATTGTGAAAGACAGAGTGTTGCACCTCGCCGAAGTGGAACGGCGGGAGCCGCGTCCGGGGGATTTGGGAACCTATATTTTATTTTAAGCAACGATGTTCTTTTTTTGTAAACATACTCTTCACAAAATACCGTGTCAAGAGAAGTGGTAAGAAAATGTGAAAAGGTTCCCAATAGGGCGGCATAGCACCCTTTTTTCCGCCTCCCTTCGCCATACCTTCCCCGCTTGAGCCGCAGGGCACGAAAGAACGCCGGCCCGAAGCGTCCGGGATACGCTCAACGGCATGCGAAACGCGCGGGATGGGGAGCGGCGACGGAGCAAGGAGTCCGACGGAGAGAGGGGCAGACAGACTTTCGGACTCCGCACGCAACGGGAGCCCTCCGGCGACCGTGCCGATCTTCATGAGCGGTGAGCCGCAAGGGGATGCGTCGGGGAACACGCCTCGGCCTTGGGAAAGACGCGCGAACGGAACGTGCGCGAACGCCCTCTCGTCCTTCACCCGCCCTTCGGATATGGGGCACTCGAAGGCGTACCGCCGCCTCGCTCCGTCTCCGGCATCGCCTCCGCGAAGGGCCTTCGAGTACAAGAGAAGCCCCCGCGCCGACGGCGTGAGGGCTCCTCAGACGCGATTTCGCACCGTGCGCTAGAGTTCGTGCGGAATACGGCTGATAATGTCCTCCTGCATTTCCTTGCTCAGTTCGACGAAATACGCGCTGTAGCCCGCCACGCGCACGAGGAGCGACCGGTACTCGTCCGGGTGCTTCTGGGCGCAGCGCAGTACCTCCTGCCCCACGATGTTGAACTGGATGTGGAAGAGGTCCAAATCCAGAAAGCTCCGCAGGAAGGAGACGAGCCGGAAGCGGCCCTGCTCGCCTGCTACGGTGCTCGGCGTGAAACGCACGTTAAGCAGAAGCCCGCCGTCATAGTCCACGTGCGGGAACTTGGACATGGACTTGATGAGGGCCGTGGGACCGTTCCTGTCCCGGCCCTGACAGGCGGAAACGCCGTCCGCGAGCGGAAAGCCCGCCAACCGCCCCGAGGGCAGTGCGCTCACGCTCGCCCCCTGCGGGATGTTCGAGGTGATCGGGATGATCGTCATCATCCGGGGGTTGCCGAGCAGGCCGCGCGTCCCGCCGAAGGTCTCGGACAGGAAGGCCGTCAGTTCCCCGGCGAAGACGTCGGCGTCGTCATCGTCGTTGCCCCACTTGGGCGCGTCCTCGACGAGCATGCGGCGGACGGCCTCGTACCCCTCGAAATTGGCCCGGATCGCCTCGACCAACCGGAACATGGGCAGCCTGCCCTCGCGGAACACCAGCTTGCGGACGGCGGCCATCGAATCGATGAAATCTCCGAACCCGTTGGCGTTCATGCCCGGACCCCAGTTGTACCGCGCCCCGCCCTGCATGAGGTGCCTGCCCTTCTCCACGCAGTCCAGCGTGACGAGAGAAGCCAACGGCAAGGGAAGGTGTTCTAGATGCAGCCGCTCGAACAGGCTCATCACCAGCGAGAAATGCCGGATGATGTGCCCGAGCTGGTCGTACACCGCCTTCCGAAAGTCGTCGAAGGTCCGGAAGGTGGTCGGATCCGGGGTCCGCAGGCCGACCTGTTCGCCCGTCTTGAGGTGAACGCCGCGGGTCAGAGCGAACTCAACGGCGGAGGCCAGATTATAGTGCCCGCCCGAAGTCCATTGGGAGGTCATGCCCGGAATATCCGGTTCGACGCAGCCGTGCAGGGCCCAGTCACGGGCCACCCGCGAGGGCACGCCCTTGCGCATGACCATCATGGTGCCCACGTCGTCGTTGTGGATGGCCGGGAAGCCCGTGCCGGTCTGCACGCACTCCGCGACCTTGTGGAAGAACTCCTCGGGATTCTTGCGGCTAAGGCGCACGGACAGCGAAGGTTGCGCCATCCGCACGTGGATGGTCGCGTCCAGCATCATGTAGGAAAGCGGGTTCACGGCGTCGTTGCCGTTCACGTCCACGCCGCCGACGCACAGGTTGTGGAAGGGACAATAGCCCGCATAGTCCCGCGCGCTCTCGTCCGTCTGGTACCAGAGCTGCTCGCCGAGCTTGATCCAGAGGCATTCGAGCAGCTCCTGCGCCGCGGCGTCAGTAAGCAGGCCCTCCGCCCTGTCCCGCAGAAAGAAGGGATGGAGGTACTGATCAAGGCGGCCTATGGAGTAGCCACCGCCGTTCCCCTCGATGAACAGGCCGCATAGGGTAAAGTAGACCTGCTGGAGCGCGTCTCGGAAGGTGACGGGCGCGCCCACGGCGAGACGGCGGCAGGTTTCGGCGATGTCCCGCAGCTCGGACGCCCGGACGGGATCGGCTTCGGCGACGGCCAGTTTCTCGGCCTTTTCGGCGTACCGCGCCGCCAGCGTCTCCATGCCTTCGCAGGTGATGGCGGCGGCCCGCCAGAAGTCGCGTCGCTCAAGATTGCGCACGTCGGTGAGGTCCAGCGCGGCGAGCGCGGCCTCGGCTTCGTGCCTGATCCCGGTGTACCCCTTCACGAACAGGTGATCCCGGAAATTCGGGGTCAGTTCCGAAGGCGCGGACTCCACCTTGACCCCGCAGTCCACCACTCCGCCGATCTGGATGATCGCCATCGTGTCCTCGGGCACCTGCTTTTCCCAGATGTCCCGGAGCGACTTGCCCACCCAATAGGGATGGATGATTTCGCGGTACTGCGCCTTCTGCTCCTCGGTAATGTCGTAGGGGTCCTGCGGGCGGTCCCGCATGGTGTCCAGCTCAAGCACGAACCAGTTGTTCGACAGCTCGGGCGTGATGCAGGCCTGCCGGGCCTTCGCGCCCGCGTTGCCGACGATTAGCTCCTGCGGCTGAATGGTGATCGTCTTGGTGCGGCACGTCTCCCGGAAACTCTTGGCGCGCCGCAGGATCAGCGCCTCGCCTTCCGTTTCCCGGAAGACCCGCGTCTTCGCCAGCGCCGCCTCCAGACACGCGGAGGGACGGTTCAGGAAAAACTGCTGTCTGAGAAACTCGATCCGCGGAAACATGGGACATCTCCTTCGCCCGGAACGTCCCGGGCGGTATGGGATCACTGCGCGGCGGCCCCTTCGAGGAACCGGGACGTCACAAACGGCGTCCGCTCCAATTCTCGGACCTGACGGCGGCTCAACGCGCCCGTCGCCTCGTGGAAGCGGATCACGTCCTCAATCCAGAAATGGAGCAGCCCGCCCTCGGCACGGCTCCTAAACAGCTTCCGTTGTTCGTCCGCCGACAGGAATCGATGCGTGTCCAGATCGCTGCAGGCGACCGCTTCGGAAATCGGCTGCCCGGAGAACGTCTCCATGAACCGCCGGTACAGCGGGACGAGTTCGTCCTTCGGCATGGCGAGGATCGCGTCCACGGCCCTGAGATACGCCCTCATGAAGGCTTCGACCTGCGCGGGGTTCACCTCCGCGAACTTGCGGTCGGCGACGAGCAGGATGGGCTGGGTGATGCCGCATTCGCGCCCGGAGATCAGCCGCCGCAGCCCGAGAGCGTCGGCCTTGTAGGTGTCCGGGGCCCACAGCACGACCGCGTCGCCCATGCCGCCGGTGAACGCCTTGAGCGCCTCTTCCGGCTTCGTGTCGATGACGATGGACTCCGCGTCGCTCGTGCCGAGCCGTTCCAGCCAGAAATACAGCAATTGATGCGCGCTGGTCCCCACGGGCGCGAGCACGGTCTTTCCCTGCATGGCTGCGGCGCTGCCGTAGAGTTCGGGATAGCCGGGGTTCTCGCCCTTCAGCTTCAGCAGCGGGCTGTCCGGACGCACATAGACGGCGTTCGCCGCCGTCTCGCCCGCAGCCACCCCAATGACGGAAACCTGTCCGCCAAGGATGCCGAACACGGCGGCGGCCCCGCCGCACGCGCCGATCACGCACCCGGAGCGCCGCATGTTGTCCACCAGATTTTTCCCGGTGGGAAACACCTCGCATTCCAGCGAAACACCGTTCTCCACATCCCACTTCCGTTCATGCGCGTACCATGCGGCGAAGGCTTCGTATTCGGAAAGCCACGCCGTCCGCAGGGTGATGGGCGACGCGGGAGCAAGGCCGGGCACGGCCAGCGCCACGGCCACGACAAGGGCGAGCAGACGAACGAACAACACGGGATACCTCGCTTTGCAAGGCCGCGCCCCCCGCTCGGAGGCGCGGCCGGATTGACTAGAGTTCATGGGCCGTACGGCTCAGGATGTCTTCCTGAATCTCCCGGCTCAGTTCGACGAAATAGGCGCTGTAGCCCGCGACGCGGACGAGCAGGCTCTTGTAGTCCTCGGGGGTCCGCTGCGCGCAGCGCAGGACCTCATGGCTGACCACGTTGAACTGGATATGGAACACGTCGAGGTCGAGGAAGGTCTTCAGGAAGGCGGACAGACGCCGCTTGCCCTCTTCCCCGGCGACCACGGCGGGGGTCAGCTTGATGTTCAGGAGCGTCCCGCCGTCGATGCAGTCGTGGGGCAGCTTGCCGAGCGACTGAAGGATCGCGGTGGGGCCAAGCCTGTCCATGCCCTGCGAGGGCGAGCAGCCGTCCGCAAGGGGCTTGCCAGCCTTACGGCCCGAAGGCAGGGCGGCGACGGACAGGCCCTGCGGCACGTTCGACGAGACGGGGTACAGCGCGGGCAGCTTAGGATTGCCGAGCTTGCCGCGATAGGTACCGATTTCCTTGATGATGACGTCAAACAGCTTCGTCATGTTGACGTCGGCCTCGTCGTTGTTGTTGCCCCACTTGGGCGCGTCCTCGACGAGCATACGGCGGATGTGCTCACAGCCCTCGAAATCGGCCCTGACCGCAGCGACCAGATCGGCCATTGAAATGCGCCTGTCCTCGAACACGATCTTCCGCACCGCCGTCACGGAATCCACGAAGTCCGCAAGGCCGTTGCCGTTCATGCCGGGGCCGGTGTTGAACTCGGCCCCACCGTGGGTAAGGTCGCGGCCCTTTTCGATGCAACCGGTGAGCAGCATGGAGGCCACGGGGTTCGGCAGGTATTCGTAGTGCAGCTGTTCCAGCAGGTTCTGGGACACGGAGAACTGGTGCAGCAGGAAGCGCAACTGTTTATACACAGCCTCCTCGAACTGCTCATAGGTCGTGAACGTCGAGGCGTCCCCGGTGTCCGCGCCGAGCTTCTTGCCGCTCTTGAGGTGTACGCCGTTGGTCAGGGCGAACTCCACCACGCTGCCGAGGTTGTAGTGCCCGGCCGAACTCCACTGGTAATGGCGTCCGGCAAGCTGCGCCTCCACACACCCGATGGGCGCCCAGTCGCGGGCGAGGTGGGCGGGGATGCCCTTCTTGAGCAGCATCTTGTAGCCGACCTCGTCGCTGAAGATGGCCGGGAAGCCGGAACCGGTCTGCACCAGCTCCGCGATCTTGAGGAAGAACTCCTCGGGGTTCTTCTTGCTCAGGCGCACGGACAGCGAGGGCTGGACCATCTGAACGTCGATGCTCGCCTGCAGCATGAGGTAGCTCAGTTCGTTAACGGCGTCGCGACCATAGGTGTCGAGGCCGCCCAGCGCGATGTTCTGGAAGGCGCAGAAACCGGAATAGTGCTTCGCGGCGGGCTCGTTCCAGTACCAAATCTGCTCGCCGAGCTTCACCCACAGGCTTTCGATGACTTCAAGGGCGTCCTCGTCGCTCAGGCCGTGTTCCCGGTCCTTGCGGTAATAAGGAATCAGATACTGATCGAGCAGGCCCGGCGAATAGCCGCCCGCGTTGCCCTCAATGAACAGGCCGACGAAGATGAAATAGGTGAGCTGCAAGGCTTCGTGCAGGGTGTCCGGGGGATTGTGGGCGATCCGGTCGCACACGGCGGCGATGCGTTCGAGGTCGCGGCAGCGGGCGTCGTCGGCCCCGTCCATGAGTTCGCGGGCCTTTTGGGCGTGGCGTTCGCACAAAAGGCTGAACCCTTCGCAGCAGATGATCACGGCTTGCCAGAAATCGCGCTTCGAAAAATTCTCGATGTCGTTGAAGTCCAGCCTGGCGAGGTTTTCAGCGGCCTTGCGCTTGATGCCGTCGAAGCCGAGGGGCAGGACGAGCTGGTGAAGGGCCGGGACCATGTCGCCGGGGGTGCATTCGATCTTCACGTCGTTGTCGCAGATACCGCCGACGGAGAACAGTTCATGGACATCCTTCGGGGCGCGCGCGTCCCAGAAATCCCGGAGCGTCTTGCCCTTCCAGTAGGGATAGATTTCCTCGCGGTAGAGCCGCTTCTGCTCTTCCGTGATCTGGTAGGGGTCCTGCGGACGGGTGCTCATCGTGTCCAGTTCGTTGTAGAACCAGTTGTTCGAGAGCTCGGGATTCACGTGGATGCTGCGCGCCACGGCCCCGGCGTTGCCGACGATGAGTTCGTCCGGCTGGATGGTGATGGTCTTGGTTTCGCAATGCCGCCTGAAGACTTTGGCCCGGCGGATGACCATCGGCTCGCTTTCGGTTTCCTGGAACACGCGGGTCGCGGTCAGAGCGCCTTCGATGCAGACGCTCGGCTTGTGGGAAAAGAACTGCTTCTTGAGGCGCATGATCCGTTCGAGACGGGCTTCCTTGGTGAGAGACATCGTCATTCTCCTTTCATTTCAAGCGCTGCCGATCAGGCAATGCACAACACCTTCACATGACCCGCGTGTTCCCGGACGCGGCCGACGGCGGCGGCGACGGCGTCCCGGGCGAGGGGGGGGACATCGCCCAGGACATAACCGCGCCCGAGCATGTCGTACTTGTTCTTGCCGAGGCGGTGGTAGGGCAACAGCTCCAGATCGGCGATGCCCTCAAGCCCGGCCGCGAACGCGCCGTACCGCTCGAGATGTTCGGGGGCGTCGTTCATGTCGGGAATGAGCGGAAGGCGCAGATGGATGCTTACGCTTCCGCCCTTTTCGCGGCCCAGACGCCGGATGTTGTCCAGAATCAACGCGTTGGGCTGCCCCGTAAGCCGCCGGTGCGCCTCATCGTCGAGGTGCTTCACGTCAAAAAAGATGTGATCCATCACGTCGGCAAGGGCCCACAGACGTTCATACGGCGCGAATCCCGATGTTTCCATCGCCGTGTTGATGCCGAGCCGCCGACAGCGTTCCGCCAGATCCACGGCGAACGCGGACTGCGACAGGACTTCCCCGCCGGAAAAGGTCACGCCGCCCCCGGAGTTGCGGTAGAACAGCATGTCCCTCTTGAGGATGTCGAAGACCTCCTCGACGGTATATTCGGTCCCGGCCATAACCAGCGCCCTGCCGGGGCATTCATGGGCGCACAGGCCGCAGTCATCGCACCGTTCCCGATCGATGACCGGCGCCTTTCCCGGCTCGAAGGCCACGGCACCCTTCGGGCACACCCGAGCACAGAGGCCGCAGCCGAGGCAGTCGTCGGCCTTTTGCAGCAGCTCCTTCGGCATGCGTTGCGTCGTCGGGTTGGAGCACCACAGGCAGCGTAGCGGGCAGCCCTTGAAAAAGACCGTCGTTCGCGTGCCGGGGCCGTCGTGCAGGCAATAGTGCTGGATATTCTCGATAAGCGCCTTCATGCCGATACTCCTACAGTGTCAGGCTGTCGTATTCTTCCCGGTGACGTTCACGCAGCGCGTACAACTTGGCGATCTCGACGCTGCCGCGCCGCTCGACATCCTTCGCGCATTCCAGCAGTACGTCCATGACCCGGACCGGACGGCGCAGGGACAGCAGCCAACGGACAGTGGCGGCGATGTCATCGGGCTGGATCATCTCTTCCGGAGCCAGCGACGCGCCCTCGCCCGCCGCCATGTCGGTGTTCACCCAGCCGGGGCACAGGGTCGTGATTGCGATGCCCTTAGCGGAGAGGTCGCGGAACGCGGATTCGCCGAGCCCGACCAGCCCGAACTTGGAGGCAGAATAGCCGCCAAGATTGGCCACGGCGACCTTGCCGTTGCGCGAGGCCACATTGACGATATGGCCCCCGCCCTGCCGTTCCATGATCGGCACGATTTCCTGCATGAACACGAAGGGCGCCCGCAGGTTGACCTCGAACAGCCGCGTGAACGTGGCGGCGTCCAGATCGAAAGTCCCCGGAATGCTGATCCCAGCCCCGTTGAACAGAAAATCGATCCGCCCGCAGTCCCCAAGGATATCCTTGACCACAGCGCGGATGGCGGCGACATCAGATACGTCGGCGGCGTAGATGCCGGGAACAGCTTCGCCTTCAAGGGCGTGCGCCCGGACGAGTTCTTCCTTCGCGGCTTCAAGGTTCCCGCGATTGCGGGCGACAAGCTGAACCCGATAGCCCAGCGACGCTAATTCGTGCGCAACAGCCTTGCCGATGCCTCGGCTACCTCCGGTAACGACTGCGACGGGAGTCGATTGCATACGCTTCTCCACTTTGGTTTGCGGTGAAGGCGGACGGCCTTAGGCGGCGGGTCCGTCGTTTTCCATGAAATGACAGATGAATGATTTCCTGACGTACCCCTCGACGTGCCAGATCGTGTGCGCCCCATAGGGAATCACAAAACTGTCGCCGGGGGCCACGGTTACCCGCGAGCCGTCCTCATGTTCGATGACGGCCTCGCCCTCAAGGATGGTGCACATCTCAGTACTCGGATGGGACATGATCTCGAAGGTTCCGCCTTCGCAACTCCAAATGCCTGCGGTCAGTTTGCCGGACGGGTGAACGTAACAGCGCCATACATGCGTGACGGGGTGGCCGGAAATCGGGTTTGGGCCCATACCCTGTACGTGTTCCGCTGCCTCGTCTGGATGGAAACAGATAATTTTTTTCACGACGACTCCTCGTGTTCTTTTATTTAAAACTTTTTTCTATTTTTGTATACGCTGTAAAATTTGTCAACACTCTGACGAAAAACTTTTTGTCATTCTATGTCATTGAAAAGAGAGTAGGCACAAATGGAGTGAAGATGAGATAGGGAATCGGTCTGCCAGTCCGCGCCTGTTCATGTGGAGGGGCTTTTGTGGCCTCTCCGCAGCAGATTTGGACACCACGCTTAACCATGAGGCGAATGCCATGAAAAGACTGTTCTTGCTCTTTCTTTTGTACTTTTGATGGACCTCCCCCATGGCTAAATGTTTATGTAATTAGATTTAATCATACAATAATTTCAGCAAAAAGCGTGGTACTTCGATCCTCGTTGGAACGGTGATTACTTGGTCTTATAATATAGCTATTTTAAATATAATGGTAAAAGTACAAGTAGCACAGTCTATCCGGAACTGGTCGCACTCACCGGCGCGAATGTCCCGGATTATCGAGGGCTTTTCCTACGTGGCTACGGTAGCCAAAACAGTTATCACTATGGAACTGTGACGCACTCAAGCGCCGGACTTGGTCAACTCCAGGGTGATGCCATTCGAGAAATCTGGGGAGAGATTTTAACGGGAACCGTGGAAGAAGATGCCGCATTTTCAGGGGCATTCAGATCGGCTGAAGTCGGTAGAGGGGAGATGGAGGAGGGGGAGACTAGAGTATCTATTTCCGAGCTTCATGGGTAACACCCGTCGCTCAGGAAGTTTGCCCTGTAAATCGTTCTGTTCGTTATCTCATTCGAGCGAAATGATAGGTACTTTTATACCTCATACCAGTGTATCCGGAACTGGTCGGGGTTGTCGGGGGGAACGTTCCAAATTATCAAGGAGTGTTCCTCCGGGGATACGGAGGACAGACCAGCTATCACTATGGCGCAGTAGGACACTGGAGTGCAAGGCTAGGCGAGCTGCAAGAGGATGAAATACGAGAAATATGGGGAAAACTTTCCTATCTGCCCCGAAGCCGCGATGGAGAAGTGGGCCAGTCCGGTT
>USCL01000086.1 GCA_900553145.1 uncultured Desulfovibrio sp. | reverse complement strand
CTGCTCATGGAAAAACAAAAGCAGCAGACCGACGAAAAGTCGAGATTTTATTTAGGAACAGCCCCTAGGGAGCGCGGGCCGTACAGAGAAGTACGGGGAAAGGGCGGCGGAGAGCGAAGAAGAGGAACGGCAGTGGCAGGGGAAAAGAGGAGGAAGCCTTCCGCCAAAAGGCCCCTCCTCTTTTCCAATCTGACGTTTCTACAATTCCCCGGCCTTCAGCAAGGCTTCGCGGGCATCCGCCAAACGCCCCTGCACTTCAAGGGCGCGGGAAAGCACCAGCCAGCCGTTGCGGTACTCGGGGCGCAGGGCCACGCTCTGGCGGGCCAGCGACTCGGCCAGCTCGGGATCTTCGCCGCCGTCGAGGTACAGGTCGGCCATGAGGCTCAGGGCGGCCACATCACGGGGATTGCGGAGCAGCGCCTGATGCAGATGCTCGCGGGCCTGATCCGCCTTGCCGAGCCGCAGGGCGAGGCGGGCAAGATGGCGGTGGGGAAGCGGGCTCCCGGTATCGAGGGCCGCCGCCGCTTCGAAACGGGAACGGGCCTCTTCAAGGCGTTCCTCGGCCTCGTCAAGCTGCCCGAGCCGGATCAGCGCATACAGGTGCGAAGGCGACAGCCGGATGCAGGTGCGGAAATGCTCCGCAGCGGCCTCGTTGTCGTGCAGGCTCTGGCAGACCGCGCCAAGGTTGTAGGCCAAGGCGGGATCATCCGGGGTACGCTGGATCGCCTCCTCGAAGAAGCGCCGGGCCTCGGCATGGCGCCCGAGCGAGGCAAGGCAGACGCCGAGGGAGTTCCACGCCAGCACATTGTCCTCGTCGGCCAGCAGGGCAAGCTTATACTCCCCGATGGCCCCGAACACGTCGCCCCGGCAGTGCCGCTTGTCCGCGCTGATGTTCAGGGCGAGAGAGCCGAACTGCCCGATGTGCGGCGGCGGGAGCAGGAGCGCGTATTCAAGCGCCTTGCGGGCGCCTTCGATCATGTCCGAAGGCCGGAGATCGAGGAACGGCCAGCAGGCCAGCCCCACGCCCGCGCGCACGCCGAGGCGCGAGGCGATGTCGGCGCACAGCTTTTCGTACAGCTCGCGGAGCGGCCCGGCCTCCAGATCGGGATGGAAAAAGATCAGGCTGTTCAGCCCGAAACGCCCGCCGAGCACCTTCCTGCCGCACACGGAACGGGCGAGATCGGCCACCTGCGCCATAATGTGCTCGGGCTGCGTCATGGGCTGGATCGCGCCGGAGGGATCGCCGTCGCGGTGCGCCATATCCACATGCAGCAGGGCCAGCGAAAACCGCTCGCACTCGCTGCACGCCCGCGCCAGATGGGCAAGGAAGTCGCCGTGCCGCAAGAGCCCGGTCAGGGGATCGGGGCGGTGGAACACGCCGTCGTCCTGCCCTTCGGGCGCCGCGTTCTGCACGCTCAGCCGCTGTTCCTCCTGAAGCAGCGTCAGGGCATCGTCGGGCTCAAGCGGCCACGCGGGGTCGCCGAGGTGCAGGATTTCCGCCACGGACTCCGATTCCCGGACTTCAAGCAGGACGATTTCGCCCTTGTAGAGCGGCTGGAGGGACTCGTCCCCGGAGCCGCCCTTGACCGCGTAATTCACCGACCAGACCGAGAAATGCTGCCCTTCCCGCGCGCCCACGCTCCGGCCGAGCGAAGTCAGGACCCGCGAAAGGGGCATCACCTGCCGGATGTGCCCGCCTTCGAGGAGCAGCCTCCCATAGCCCATGACCCGGCCCACCTGAAGGCCGCCGGGGCCGCGCGTGCGGGCCACTTCCGCCGCGAGCTGGGCCTTATACAGCAGGATGCGCCCGTGCTCTTCGGAACTGCGCTGGCGGGTCCCGTCCATGTCCTGCGGGTAGAGCGCATAGCCCGCATGCGGCTGCACCCCGAACTGCCTGCCGATCAGCGGATCGGGCAGGCGCACCTGCTCCATCGCCCGCAGGATGGCGGCCGAAAGGTTCTCGCACTCGGGGCGCGTGGCTTCGGGAAGGAACACCGCAACCGCGCTGTCGCCGATGCGCGCGCCGAACGCCTGCTCGGGAAGCTGGCCGGAAAAGGCTTCCACCAGCTTGCCGACAAGCCGATCCGCAAAGCCGTAGCTGATGTTCCGGGCCACCTCGCGCACGCCGTCGAACCGGACGACGATGAGGCCGAGCGTGCCGCCCCGGCTGCCGCCTTCGCCGCTTTCCAGCCCGAACTCCCGCGCGAACGCCGACTGTATGGCCCCGGTTTCCTGCGTGAGCCGCTCCAGCAGCACCTCATGGGTCGCAAGCCCCGAGCGGGGCTCAAGCCGCCCGGCCTTGTACAGCTCCAGATTTTCGAGGCACAGGTCGACGATGCCGGGCAGGGACGGCAACAGCGCCGCCACGCGCTCGGCGTCGGGCACGCGGGCCATGAATACGCCGAGAAGCTCCCCGCGCCGGACGAGCGGCAGCAGGAGCTTGCCTTCGTCCGGCAGCCATTCCGGCTCCAGCGAGCGGGTCTGGCGGGGGAAATAGACGGCATGCGCCTCGAACGGAAGCACGCGGTACAGGCTGTCCCGCAGCCGCTGCTCCATATCCAGCAGATCGCGCCGGACAAGGCCGGTCGTCAGGCCCGGCATGCCTACCACGTCAGGCGGACGGGCACGCCGCGATCCGCCATGTAGTGCTTGAGCTGCCCGATCGTGTATTCGCCGTAATGCACGATGGAGGCGATGAGCGCCGCCGAGGCCCGGCCCTCGGTCACGGCGTCGACCATGTGCTGCGGGCTTCCCGCACCGCCGGAAGCGATGACCGGGATGCGCACGGCATCGCAGATCAGGCGGGTGAGCTTCAGCTCATAGCCGTCCTTGGTCCCGTCGGCGTCGATGGAGTTGACGCACAGCTCGCCCGCGCCGAGCGCCTCGCAGCGCATGGCCCACCCGATGGCGTCGATCCCCATGGCCTTGCGCCCGCCGTGGATCACGATCTCATACCCGGACGGGATTTCCGGGGTGACGGGAACCCGCTTCACGTCCATGCCGACCACGATGGCCTGCGAGCCGAAGGCGTCCGCGCCCTGCGAAATGATTTCGGGGTTCTTCACGGCGGCGGAGTTCACGGAAATCTTTTCCGCGCCCGCCAGCAGCACGGCCCGCATATCCTGCACCGTGGAAATGCCGCCGCCCACGGAGAAGGGGATGAAAATCTCCGAGGCGACCTTTTCCACCACGTCGAGGAAGATCCCCCGCGCCTCGGCGGAAGCGGTAATGTCGTAAAAGACGATTTCGTCGGCCCCGGCCTCATAATACTGCCGGGCGGTTTCCACCGGATCACCGATGTCTTCGTTGCCCACGAACTTGACGCCCTTGGTCAGGCGTCCGTTGCGCACGTCGAGGCAGGGGATAACACGTTTCGTCAGCATGCCCGGCCTCCCGCGTTGCGCGCCATGCACCATTCGTAAAAATTGGACAGGATCTTCAATCCCGGCCTGCCGCTTTTTTCCGGGTGGAACTGGATGGCCCACAGGCCGTCCTGCCCGTACACCGCGCAGAACTCTGTGCCGTAGCGGCTCGTGGCGATGACCTTTTCCGGGGCCGTCTCCACATAGTAGCCGTGCACGAAATAGAAGGCCGCGTCAGCCGGGACATCCTTCAGGATGGGGCTCTCCTGCTTGCGGGAAATGGTGTTCCAGCCCATGTGCGGGATGCGGATGGGCGCGCCGCCCTCCTCCAGCCCCTCGCCGAAACGTACGCAGCGGCCTTCCACGAGGCCGAGGGTCGGCGTGTCGTTCTCATCGCTGTGGGCGACCATGATCTGACACCCGAGGCAGATGCCGAGCAAAGGCCTGCCCGACGAGACGACGTTGCGCAGCACCGCGTCGAGGCCGGAGTCCTGAAGGTGGCGCATGGCCTGTCCGGCCGCGCCCACGCCGGGGAAAATCACGCCGGCCGCGCTGTCCACGACGGCGGGATCGGCAGTGATGGCGCAGGGAATGCCCAGATGATCGAGCGCGCGGCGCACGCTGGTCTGGTTCCCCGCCTTGTAGTCAAGAATGGCAAGCATAGTTCTTCCCGGTAAGCCGTTGTCCGCCGCCTCCGCACGGAAAAACCTCCGGCGGGCGGCTGCGGGTGAAAGCCCCTCGAAAGGGCCGAAAACACGATACTATCCGGTTCAGCGCAAGGTCAAGGGCTGCGGCGCGCCCCGAAGCGGAAGGCGGGCGCCCGGAAACCCGCAAGCCCCCTGCCGCAAGGGGCTTGTAAAGGGCGTATGGAAAGCCGGGGTTGACAGAATCCTTGCTCTGGGTGAAATATATGACAATTCCACACTCCATCACGAGGTAAACCAAGGCCCTTTCTCTTCCGCCAGATGCGGAAGGCCTGCCGTACGGGGCCGCAGCGCCAAGGATACGCATGATAAAACGAGCCATTACCCTGCTGCTCTTGGCTCTTCCCTTCTATTTGGTCACCGTCCAGCAGGCGGAAGGCCGATCTCCGGGCCCCATGCTTGAGGTCTTTACCGGGGGAGCCACCTTCTACAGCGACTCGTTCCACGGCAAGAAAACAGCCAACGGGGAACGCTACAACAAAAACGATTTTACGGCGGCGCACCGCTCCCTTCCTTTGGGGACCATCGTCCGCGTGACAAACCTTTCCAACGGGAACAACCTGCTCGTCCGCATCAATGACCGCGGGCCGGGCAAGAAAAAGCTCATCCTCGACGTTTCCAGAGCCGCCGCCAGCAAGCTCAACATGATCCGGCGCGGCGTGATTTCCGTCCAAGTCGAGGTCGTCGCCGACAAACGGGGCGTCCCGGTCCTCCGGAACAATGCCTTCTACCTGCGGCTGGCCAAGGCGCGCACGCTTAAGGACGCCCAAAACAAGCTCAAAACGCTTTCGTCCGCCAGCTCCTCCAAGCTTGCCAAGCAAGCTTCCCGCTACCGGTCCGGCGAACTCAAAATCCTCTCGGAACCCCTCCCCAACGGCCGCAGGCAATACTTCGTCGGCCAGGGACCCTTCACCCGCTACCGGGATGCGCAAAACGCCCTGACCAAGGTCAGAGCCAGGCACACAGAAGCAAGCGTCACCTGCCTCCCCACGCTGGTTGCCGAAAACACCCGCTGAGGACGGTTTTGCCCGTCTTCCGAAAGCGTCTTTTCGTATGCCCGGCGTCCGCCGCCCTTCGCGGCCCCGCACCGCGCCTTTTGGGACAACCTCCCCTGTTTTTCAGGGGCCTTTCCGTGCGCCCTGTTTGCCCGTTGCCAGAAAAATAGCATAATATACCAGTATCAAAGGAAAAACGTGTTTTTCCCCAAGAATCATGTTCAAAAAATCACTAAATCTTTTTCGTTCCTCTTTGCACAACTTTTTCTTATGATACCTATCTACTTGTCTACAAATACTTTTTATACATAAGACACAAAGCGGGAAACGGTTTTCAAGTCCTCAAAAAGCCCTTCAGGGCTGGTGCAGAAATTCACTCTATCCCCTATGATGCCATAATCACGCGCCATTTGCACGAGCTTCGGGCTCCTTGAGGGCAAATGTGCACAAAATCCTTTGATGACACCGTGTTTCTCGAGCCTTCCTTGACACAAACAAGAGCTGCATGGTATTTTTGACAAGAAGTAAGATAACTGAGATCAGGCTCGGGCGGTTGCGCCCGGGCCGTCTTAGAATATCCCGCGGCTCTCAGCCGCACCACAATGCGGTTACCAACCAAACCAAGTGGAGGTAAGGCAATGGCAATCAAACATCCAACTCCCTTGTTGGATCAACTCGAAACTGGCCCTTGGCCCAGCTTCGTGTCCGACATCAAGCAGGAAGCTGAATACAGAGCGGCCAACCCCGACAACGTGGAATTCCAGATTCCCGCCGACGCTCCCGACGACCTGCTCGGCGTTCTTGAGCTTTCCTACCATGAAAAGGAAACGCACTGGAAGCACGGCGGCATCGTGGGCGTGTTCGGTTACGGCGGCGGCGTTATCGGCCGTTACTGCGACCAGCCCGGCATGTTCCCCGGCGTGGCTCACTTCCATACCGTGCGCGTGGCCCAGCCTTCCGGCAAATTCTACTCCACCGAGTTCCTGCGCGGCCTCTGCGACATCTGGGAACTGCGCGGTTCCGGTCTGACCAACATGCACGGCTCCACCGGTGACATCGTGCTCATCGGCACCCAGACCCCGCAGTTGGAAGAAATCTTCTACGACCTGACCCACAAGATGAACGTCGACCTCGGCGGTTCCGGTTCGAACCTCCGTACGCCCGCCGCCTGCATGGGCCAGAGCCGCTGCGAATACGCCTGCTACAATACGCAGGACGCTTGCTACCAGCTCACCATGGACTATCAGGACGAGCTGCACCGCCCGGCCTTCCCCTACAAGTTCAAGTTCAAGTTCGACGGCTGCCCGAACGGCTGCGTGGCCGCCATGGCCCGTTCCGACTTCGCCGTCGTGGGTACGTGGAAGGACGACATCAAAATCGATCAGGAAGCCGTGAAGGCCTACGTTGCCGGCGAATTCGCCCCCAACGCCGGCGCTCACTCCGGTCGTGACTGGGGCAAGTTCGACATCGAAGCCGAAGTCATCAACCTGTGCCCCTCCAAGTGCATGAAGTGGGACGGCAGCCGCCTCTTCATCAACAACGCCGAATGCGTGCGCTGCATGCACTGTATCAACACCATGCCCCGCGCCCTGCACATCGGCGACGAACGCGGCGCCTCCATCCTCTGCGGCGCCAAGGCCCCGGTCGTTGACGGCGCTCAGATGGGCTCCCTGCTCGTTCCTTTCATTCCCGTCGAAGCTCCCTACACCGAACTCAAAGAACTCATCGAAAAGATTTGGGACTGGTGGATGGAAGAAGGCAAGAACCGCGAACGTCTCGGCGAAACCATGAAGCGTCTGTCCTTCCAGAAGCTGCTTGAAGTGACCGAAATCCCCGCTCTTGCTCAGCACGTCAAGGAACCGCGTTCCAACCCGTACATCTTCTTCAAGGAAGAAGAGGTGCCCGGCGGCTGGAACCGTGACCTGGCTGCTTACCGTTCCAGACATCAACGCTAAAGAGAAGGGAGAATTACCATGGCGTTCATTTCTTCCGGCTACAATCCTGAAAAGCCGATGGAAGGCCGTATCTCCGATATTGGCCCCCGCAAATACGACTCGTTCTTCCCTGAAGTCATCAGGAAGAACTTTGGCAAATGGCTGTACCACGAAATCCTGGAACCCGGCGTGCTCGTCCACGTCGCCGAATCCGGCGATAAGGTGTACACCGTGCGCTGCGGCGGCACCCGTACGATGTCCGTTACCAACATCCGCGAAATCTGCGACATCGCCGACAAGTACTGCGATGGCCACGTTCGCTGGACGACCCGTAACAACGTCGAATTCATGGTGACCGACGAAGCCACCCTGAAGGCCCTGAAGGAAGACCTGTCTTCCCGCAAGTTCGCCGCCGGCTCCTACAAGTTCCCCATCGGCGGCACCGGCGCCGGTATCTCCAACATCGTGCACACCCAGGGCTGGGTGCACTGCCACACTCCCGCCACCGACGCCTCCGGCCCGGTGAAGGCCGTGATGGACGCCATGTTCGACGACTTCAAGTCCATGCGTCTGCCCGCCCCCGTGCGCATTTCGCTGGCTTGCTGCATCAACATGTGCGGCGCCGTGCACTGCTCCGACATCGGTATCGTGGGTATCCACCGCAAGCCTCCGATGATCGACGACCAGTGGGTTGACCAGCTCTGCGAAATCCCGCTGGCTGTCGCCGCCTGCCCCACCGCCGCCGTGCGTCCGGTCAAGACCGAACACGACGGCAAGAAGGTGAACTCCGTAGCCATCAAGCAGGACCGCTGCATGTACTGCGGCAACTGCTACACCATGTGCCCCGCCCTGCCCATCTCCGACGGCGAAGGCGACGGCGTGGCCCTGATGGTCGGCGGCAAGGTTTCCAACCGTATCTCCATGCCCAAGTTCTCCAAGGTGGTCGTGGCCTACATCCCCAACGAACCGCCCCGCTGGAACACCCTCACGGACACGATCAAACACATCGTGGAAGTGTACTCTGAAAACGCCAACAAGTACGAACGCCTGGGCGATTGGGCCGAACGCATCGGCTGGGAATCGTTCTTTGAACTGACCGGCCTTGAGTTCACCCACCACCTGATCGACGACTTCCGCGATCCGGCGTACTACACCTGGCGCCAGAGCACCCAGTTCAAGTTCTCCGAAGTGGCTCTCGCCATCCACGAGGGCACCGAAGCCCACGTTGCCGCCGCCGCGGTCGAAGTCACCGCCGAAGACAAGGAAGTTGTCGTCAGCTTCCTCAAGGAAAAGATGTCCCGTCCCGGCGCGAAGACCAAGTACTACTTCAAGGACTTCCTCGAACTCTTCCCCGCCAAGGGCACCCGCGACGTCAAGAACGTCCTGTCCGTGCTCGTGTCCGAAGAGATCCTGGAATACTGGTCTTCCGGTTCCACGACCATGTACGGCCTCAAGGGCGCCGGCAAGCAGGCCGGTACCGAAGGCGAAAACTAGTCTTAACGGTTGCGGGGGAGCCTTCCCCCGCGGCTTTCCCTCCCGTTCCCGTTCTGCCGGGAACGGGGGCGGATATTGGGGGAAGGAAGCGATTCCTTTCCCCTCTTTTCTTTTCCGGGAGACGGCATGGCCCAAAACATTCGACTCAGGCACGCACAATCCGGCGTCATCACGACCGGGTTTTACGGGTTCAGCTGGACGACGTTGTTCTTCAGCGGTTTCCCCGCCATTTTCCGCGGCGATCTCGTCACCGGGGTCATCGTCCTGATCCTCAGCGCCTCGTCTTTCTGGCTCGTGGCCATCATCTGGGCCTTCCTCTATAACCGCGTCTACACGACCCGGCTGCTTGAGCGGGGGTACGTCTTTGACGACGATGCGGGGAAAGTCCGGGAAGCCAAACGCGCCCTGCGCATTCAGGAGTAACACCATGGACGCCACCTTCCCGCTCCGCCATCCGCAGACCGGCGAATTCAGGCAAGGGTATTACCGTTTCAGCCGGGATACGCTGCGCTCCCTCGGCCTTGTCTGGTTCGAACGCGGAAACACCGCCCTCGCGCTCCTGAGCATCTTCTTCGCCGTCCTGTCGGTCCTTCCCCTTGTGCTCTGCCTCCCGCAGACCCGGGGGATGCTGCTCTCCGGGACATCGGCCAACGGCACGCTCGGCCAGCCCTTGTTCGTCAGCCTTACCGTCTATACCCTTCTTGCCGTAGCCGTTTTCTTTTTAGGCTTTTACTGCACCCTGCAAGCCCGCACCCGCCGGTATGGGAAATTTTCCCGCATAGCCACTCTGCCGCTTATATTGGCATTCGTACTGTGGTATGATCAAGGGTATGTCGTCCTGCTTGGCGACAACGCGTTGATCTTCGGCGGGCTGGGGGCCTTCATAGGGTTCGTCGGCCTTCTGCGCGCGGCGGCGGACAGCAACGCCCTCCACTCGCTCGCGCTCATGCGGCAAGGCTACGTTGCGCTTCCCGGTCCTCACAAAGATGAAGCCCTCATAGCCCTCTAACCGCCCACAGGCCGTAACATTTGCCCATCCCTTGCCCTACGGGCCTTTTCGGGCGGCGTTTTGCCGGATGCGGCGAAAGGCGTCAGGGGCAACGGACGGCCCCTTTTCGTCAAGAGGAACGGCACCATGCCAATAGATAAACGCATCACGCTCCACAACCGCCGTACAGGGCAATCCGCCGATGGCTACTATGGATTCAGCCGGGAAACGCTCCGTTCCCTCGGGTTCGTCTGGTTCAAACGGGGCGACATGAGGCTTTTCGCCATCGCAATGACGCCCCTGATCGACTTCGTTCTGGTTCCCTCCGCGCTTCTCCTGCTTCCCGACGTCCGGGAGATGCTCTTCAGCACCGGCCTTCTCCCCATTCCCGGCGCGGACATCCCGCTTCTCGCGTACCTCCTTCTGTTCCTCGGGCTCCTTTCCCTTTGCTGCATGCTGCTCATCGCCGCGAACATCAACCGCCTTTACACCACGCAACTGCTCAAAAAAGGCTACGCCTTGCCCGCCGCCGCCATCAACCTTGACGAGGCACGGGCCGCCCTCAAGCTCCCGTCCTCCCGGACCAGCACATGATCATACCGACTTTCACGGCCCCCCGCCTCGTCGTTTCCGGCCTCTCCGGGGGCGGCGGCAAGACGCTCGTTTCGCTCGGCCTCGCCCGGGCCCTGACCCTTCGCGGACTCCGCGTCAAACCCTACAAAAAAGGCCCGGACTATATCGATGCCGCGTGGCTCAGCCTCGCCTCGGGGCGCACGCCGACCAACCTCGATCCCTTCTTCCTGCCGGACGCCCGGCTGCGCGCGCTTTTCCGCTCGTCGTTCGGGGATGCCGACCTTGCCGTCATCGAAGGCAACCGGGGCCTGTATGACGGGCGCGACGTACAGGGAAGCTGTTCCACCGCGACGCTCGCCCGCGCACTCGATGCGCCCGTCCTGCTCACGCTCTCGGTCACCAAGATGACCCGCACCGCCGCCGCGGTCATCGCCGGGCTGGCCCACTTCGAGCCCGTCAACCTTGCGGGCGTGGTCCTCAATCGCGTGGCGTCCTCGCGGCACGCCGCCCTCATCCGGCAGAGCATCGAAACGTATACCGGCATTCCCGTGCTCGGGGAAATCCCCCGGCTGGCCGAGAACCCCATCCCCGAACGGCACATGGGGCTTGTCTCCATGCACGACGAATCCCCGGACGCGCCGGGCCGGGCCTCCCTGCTCGCCGCGCTCGATTCCCTTGCGGCGCTCATTGAGGGCCATATGGACGTCGACGCCGCCCTCCGCATTGCCCGATCCGCCCCTGACCTGCGCGATGCCGGGCCGTTTTGGGAAGACGCGGGCACTCCGGCTGCCGGAAAGGCGGCAGACGTTCGGGCGCCCCGCGGCGGCGCCTCTGCATGTCCTGAAAACATTGCCTCCGAAGGCACGGGCGAGGACAGGCCCGCCGCCCTCAACGCCAGCCCCCAAAGCCACGGAGAACCGCACGGCGGCCCCTTCCCTTCCGGCACGGGCCACCCCTCTCTGCCGGGGCAGGGCGATCCCGCCGGACAGGCCCCGTCGGGACAGCCCCCCTTCCCCGCGCGGCTGTCCCCGCCTGTGTCCATCGGCTTTGTGCGCGATGCGGCCCTGTGGTTCTATTACGAAGAAAATTTCGAGGCCTTGCGCCGGGCCGGGGCCGAACTCGTCGAATTAAGCCTCCTTTCGCCCGAACCGTGGCCCGGCGGACGCCTCGACGGGCTGTATCTCGGCGGCGGGTTCCCCGAAATGGTTCCCGAGCGGCTCGCCGTTTCCCCGCATCTGGCGGAAATCCGCAGCTACTCCATGCGCGGCATGCCCATCTATGCCGAATGCGGCGGGTTCATGGTCCTGTGCCGGGAATTGCGCATCGGCGGGAAGGACTATCCCATGGCCGGGCTTTTCCCCGCACGGGCGGAGTTTTGCCCGCGCCCGCAAGGGCTCGGCTATGTGGAGGCCACTGTGGAGGCCGAAAACCCGTTCCATCCGGTCGGGGCGCTCTTGCGCGGGCACGAGTTCCACTATTCCCGCTGCGTCGCGCTCGGGGAACTGGAGCCCACCCTGCGCCTTTCGCCCGGCGTGGGCATGTCCGGCCCGGGGCACCGCGCCAAGGGGCTTGCCGCGGAAGGGGATACCCTCGCAAGCCGCGACGGGCTCCTCGTCCGCAATACGTTTGCGGCGTACACCCACCTCTTTGCCCCTGCCGTCCCACACTGGGCCACCCGGTTCGTCGCCGCCTGCCGGAAAAACAAATAACCTGTGGTGAGGGGAGCGTCTCCGCAACGGCGGGGCGGCCCTGCGGTTTCCTTCCCCTCCCCCAAATCCTCAGGACGCCCTGTCCCGCTCCGCCGCCCTTTCGGCTTGCGCTTTGCCGGATTCCGGCTTTTGCCAAAAACCCCTTCCCCCGGATCGGCGTATTGCAGCCGGAAAAAGGAAGCGGCATGATATGTTGCGTGATTTTTCCTTAATCAGGAATCATTTCTATTTACATCGTATCGCGTTTGCGGTAACGTTTTTCCCACATCGCAGAACAACACTACGCTCCCGTTTTTTGGGAGATGGAGGCTTATCATGACTGAGGAACGTACCGGCGTCATCACTTTCCAAGGCAATCCGCTGACCCTGCTCGGCAAAGGCGTTTCCGTCGGTGACGCGGCCCCGGAATTCACCGTGCTGGCCAATGATCTCACGCCGCGCACGCTGGCCGACTACAAGGGCAAAGTGCTGGTCATCAGCGTGGTCCCCTCCCTCGACACGCCCGTCTGCGACATGCAGACCCGCCGGTTCAATGCCGAAGCCGCCAAGCTCTCCGACAACGTCCGCATCCTGACCGTCAGCTGCGACCTGCCCTTTGCCCAGACCCGCTGGTGCGGCGCCGCCGGGGTCGAAGCCGTCGAAACCCTCTCCGACCACCGCGACCTTTCCTTCGGCACGGCCTACGGCGTCGCCATCAAGGAGCTCCGCCTCCTCAGCCGCGCCGTGTTCGTCATCTGCGCCAACGGCGTCATCGCCTACGAACAGATCGTCAAGGAAGTCACGCACGACGTCGACTTCGAAGCCGCCCTCGGCGCGGTGAAGGCCTGCCTCGAAAAATAGTTTTCCCCACGCATGAACCGGGGAGGCGACCTCCCCGCCGGATCTCTCTTTCCTTCCTTCGGAGACTATCCGGCTTATACGGCGAAGGCCGTCCCTGAACGTTCAGGGACGGCCTTCTCTTATCGCTGCCTTCGCCTCACGCGGAAGGAGGCGTTTCCGCCGCGGCCTCCAGCGCCGTCACGCGGGCCTTGAGGGCTTCCAGTTCCGCCTGCAGCGCCTGCACAGCGTCGGACGGCTCCCAGTTGCCGTTGACGGCGTTCCACACGGGGACGGCCCCCGCCGTGCGGCTCCGGCTGTCCATCAGCGGGAGCGTCTTTCCAAGCCATGTGTTGAGGCGCTGCATGTTCGCCGTCACGATGGCGTTCCAGCCTTGCTGCCCATAGGTGATCGTCTCAAGCCCGGTCGGGGTCAAGCTCGCCATTGCGTTGTCTCCTTGTTTCGTCGGGCGTCCCTCCGCACCGTCCGCCGGGCCGTACGGCCCGGCAGTCCGGTTGCGGGGAACCTGCCGTTGTTTTCGTCCGCCGGAACCCTCACGGCTCAGGCCACGTATTCCCCGTTTTCCGAGCCCACGGTGAGGGATGCCTCCGGGGAACTGTAGCCGAGCTGCCGCGCCCGCACGGACAGCGTAAAACGGCCCGTGCGCGTGAGGGTGAAGGCCGTGCCGTTGACC
>USCL01000085.1 GCA_900553145.1 uncultured Desulfovibrio sp. | reverse complement strand
TTATGATATGGCAAATCAGTTTGATCTTTATGACAATGGAGGTCTGGATGTTTGCGTGCCCGGCAAGGGCCTGAATACTCTCAAGGCGGGCCCCACGGCTTGCAAGCTGCGTGAAGCAGCTGTGGCGGAACCAGTGCGGTGACACGTCCCCCCGGGAAATGACGAGGGAAGACCACTTCTTGACGAGCGCATACAGGCCGTGCCTTGAGATGGGCCGCCCGCGATGACGGAGGTTTTCAAAAATCGGATACTCCGGGCGGGGTGATGTGCGGCGGCGCAGTTCTTCAAGCGCCATCTGAGCTTTTTGGGGGAGATACACCCGGCGGGCTTTGCTGCCTTTGCCGAGTACGTCAAGATACCACCGTCCTTGCCAGTTGATGATATCCGTCCATCTGAGAGAAACGGCTTCCTCGGCGCGCAGCCCCGTCATGAATAAAACCCGAAAAAGCACAATGTCACGGAACGGTGCGCCGATATCTTCCATGCCGGTAAACAGTTGCTCCAGTTCGTCACGCCCGAGGCTGTGCGACAGATGCCCCGGCAATGTGTTCTTGCCGTCGCTGCGTTTCCGTTTCAAAAAAGCGGCGGGATTGACTGTGCAGACACCCGAATCGACAAGGTGCCGAAAAAAGCTCCTGAGCGTGGCCGCCGCCGTATTCCGGGAGCTTTGCTTCAACCCCTTGTTCGTCAGATGCCGTAAATAAGCGTCGATATCCCATGCTTTCAGGTCATGAAAGTTTTTTTTCGCATAATTGAAGAGGCCGATAATGTACAATGCGTACAATTCTATCGTCTTTGTAGAATTGGCATACACCGCGTGCAGGAAAAAAAGGATAACGCGCTCGTCGGGTAGGAGATCCGATTGGAAAGAAATGTACTCGGCGATATTTTCGTAATCGCGGCTGAGCATAAAATGCTCCAAGACGCGTTTTCGATCGAGTGCCGTCCAAGCGGATACGACTTCGGGAAACGCTATTGGCGAAAGCGCCGGTAGGGGCATGATCAAAACCTCCATGGGGAAAGACGGCTACAGCCTATCGAACTTGTGAAGGTGCCGCAAGACGCATCCCCTTTGAATTTTATGAGATTGATCCGTTGTTGTCACGGGTTGAATCTGTTGGCGAAGCAATCCTCAACGTGAAGGACATCGGGCAATGAAAGCCGCAAGTGTACGAGAGCAATGTTGGCGGTATTGAGCTACCCAAAACCTGGAGCCGAGCCGTACCTCAAATATGCATTGGGGGAGTCATGAGTTCTGTGTCTAGAAGGATCGCCATGTGGGAATATGAGAAGAACCCAAAGAAAAAAGTTCCCCATAAATCGACTTTAAGGAGCTAAAATTTTTTTTACGATGTATGGATCATAAAAACGGAAAAACGGTTATGGATGGCATTTATGGCTGTTTTATGCCTCCCTCGCCCATTAGTTAACTTTATGACAGTAAAGTTAACTAATGGGCGGGGAATAACTTTCCATGCCCGCTATCCTTACGGGCATCACTCCTGAGCTGATAGCCGTGAGGATATTTGGATAACAACATGATATTATTGCTGAGTTCTTTTTGAAAAATCAGCCATTACAAAAAGACGCGCGGAAAAACCGCGCGTCATGTGCCCATTCTTCAAGCACTTGCTAGTGCACCGAAGCCGCCATACTCGAAAAACAATTCAACGTCCGCGAAATCGCAAACGCGGTATCCGCAGTAAACTCAAGACAGGTCGGCGACAACCGTTGCACACCGGGAAGCATGCAAAAAAGATCGGCATGGTACGTCCGCACGGTGGAAACCTGCACAGTAAAGGGGCCGGCAAGTTTGAACGGTTTCCATGAAACATTCCGCATAGCCTTATGAACCGTTTCAATTGGTTGATGAACGGCGGCACGCGTACTCAGCGCACGTTTTACCGTCACAATTTCCGCATGGGGATAAACGGATGCCGCTTCTTCAGCAAGCCGGTCATCACCGCTAAGCAGACGGACAGGAATGTCGTATTCTCCAGCCAACAGGCCGTTGAGATAATACTCCCCAGCCGGAACGCCGTTGATGCGGACCTCGGCGAAAGCTGAACCGTTGATGGTATGCGCCAGTACGCCGTAAGCTCCGGCGCGCGCGTGATACCCGATCAAAAACATGCCGTCCCACGGACCGCAATCAAGGCCGCCCAGCATACCGAACAGGCGCGGTTTTCCGGATACCAGACACGCGCTTGGGTGCAGCTCTTCCAACAGGATATTATTGTATTGGCCATGCCCGTCGGCCACCCAGATTTCAGTGGCCCCGCCTTCCAAGGCCCCTTCGACGGCGGCATTGACTTCCCGGGTCATGAGCAGCCGCGCACGTTCATACGCGGATGAGCCGGGGCTGGTCTGTTCCGGGCTCATAACCCCGCTGATGCCTTCAATATCCGCAGAAATCAAAATGCGCATAGCTCTCTCCGTATTTCGAACCGGAACTCTCGCCCAGATTCTAACACCGCACGATATCCCGCCATTCCGGTAACACTTCCCGGATGGAAGGCCGCCTGTGCCCATCCCGCCCGGCGAACGGTTCCGCAAGGAACAGGGCTTTCAAAATAGCTTGTTCGGTCGCCTCGGCGGCGGCCTGAAACAACCGGTCCATCCAAGCGTCCGGCGCATGCAGGAGCGGTACCGCCGACTCCGCCGACTGCGGCAGATGCTGGCTGGAGGAGAAGGCAACGGCAACGTCTCCGCTGCCATGCCCGAAAATGGAACCCGTGCGGGCAAGCCCATTACCCGCCCGGCGGGCCAGCCGTCCGAGCTGCAATACATCCAGCGGCGCATCGGTCGCCAGCAGCATGATGATGCTGCCCTTCTCCGGTGCTGCGGCGAGCGCGGCGGCTTCCGCACTCATCGCGTCCAGCCGTTCCCGCAAAAGCTGGCCCACGGGACGGCCCGCCAAGAGGCATTGTTCGGCCTTGCCAAAATTGGAGAGCACCAGTGCGCCGACCGTAAAGGCCTGCCCGCCGCATTCCGCCACCCGGGAAGCCGAACCGATGCCGCCCTTGAGATGGAAACAGGACATACCCCGTCCCGCGCCTACGCTTCCTTGCGCGAATGCGCGGGAAGCCGAAGCGCAAGCCGCTTCATAATGTTCTCCGTTCACAACAAGAGCCTGAATATCGTTCAAGTAGCCGTCGTTGCATTCAAGAACCAACGGATTGACCGTCGACCACTCGCGGCCCACTTCCGGGTGCGCGGCGACCGCCGCACGGATCTGCGCCGTGGCGATCGCACCGACGGAGAACGTGTTGGTCAATGCCAGCGGCGTTTCGAGGCAGCCAAGTTCCGTCATCTGCATCAGGCCGACGCTTTTACCAAATCCGTTGAATACGGAACTTGCGGCAAGCGGTTTGCGCATCAGCGGGTCATCATTGGGGATTACCACCGTCACGCCGGTGTGGATGTTCCCCTCATCCAGCGTGCAATGCCCGACGCGGATATCGCCAACGTCCGTGATCGCGTCCAGCGGGCCGCTTGGCAAAACGCCGACGAGGGGAAAGTCCGATCTGTTCATGCCCTATTCCTGATCGATCTTGGGATCGAGCGCGTCGCGCAGCCCATCGCCGAAGAGGTTGAACATGAGCACCGTCAAAAAGATGGCGAGGCTCGGGAAAACCGCCACATGCGGAGCCACCACCATATCGGCGCGGGCTTCATTCAGCATCGCGCCCCACTCGGGCGTCGGAGGCTGCGCGCCGAGGCCGAGGAAGGACAAGCTCGCGGCGGTGATGATGGAGGTGCCGATACGCATGGAAAAATATACGACGATGGACGAAATCGTGCCGGGGAAGATGTGGCGCAGCATGATCGTCATCGGCCCCGCGCCGAGGCTGCGGGCTGCCTCCACAAACGTCTGGCGTTTGAGCGACAACGTATTGCCGCGTACCAGACGGGCGAACGCGGGGATACTGAAAATGGCCACGGCGAGGATCACGTTCGCCATGCCGCTGCCGAGAACAGCGACGACGCTGATGGCGAGAAGGATGCCCGGGAAGGCGAACAGCACGTCGCAGACGCGCATGACCGCGCGGTCCCACCAGCCTTCAAAGTACCCGGAGGTCAGGCCAAGCAGCGTTCCCACGACCGCGCCGACCAGCACCGAGGAAAAGCCGGCGGCCAGCGAAATGCGGGCACCCGCAAGGATGCGGCTGAAAATGTCGCGCCCGAGGGAGTCCACGCCAAACCAGTGCTGAAGCGAGGGGCCTGCATTCAACATGTCGTAGTCAAAATAGTTTTCCGGATCATAAGGCACAAGCCACGGCCAAAAGACGGCGATCAGAACCAGCAGCGCGATGAAGCTGCCCGCGAACAGCGTCATACGCTGCCGCTTGAACTTGCGCCAAAATTCGCTCCACGGAGTGCGGACTTTTGCAGGGCCGGATGCGACGGATACGTTGTTTTGCATGCTCATATCACTTGAAGCAGATTCGCGGGTTGATGACGGCATAAAGGATATCCACCAGCAGGTTGATCAGGATGAATTCGAGCGAAAAGAGGAGTACCTCGGCCTGAAGGACCGGATAATCCCGCATTTCCACGGCATCCACGAGCAGACGCCCGAGGCCGGGCCAGTTGAACACCTTTTCAACCACGATAGAACCGCCGAGCAGAAAGCCGAACTGAAGACCCATCATGGTCACAACGGGAATAAGCGCATTACGCAGGCCGTGCTTTACGATGACCGCCCACTCGCTTAAGCCTTTGGCCCGGGCCGTGCGAATATAGTCGTCCTGAAGGATTTCCACGAAAGACGCGCGGGTGAACCGGGCCATCACGGCGGCGACGCCAGCCCCCAGCGTGATGGACGGCAAAATATAGTGTTTCCACGACTCCGCCCCGACGGTGGGCAGCCAGCCCAGCGAAACGGAGAAAATTTCCATGAGCAGCAGCCCAAGCGCAAAGGTCGGGAAGGAAATCCCGGAGACGGCGAGCGCCATTCCCGCATGATCCTGCCATTTATTGCGTTTCGTCGCGGAAATCATGCCGATGATCAGCCCGAAGAAGACCGACCAGACCATGCTCCAGACGGTGAGCCAGAAGGTCGCCCAGAAGCGTTCCCCGATTTCCACGCTGACAGGGCGTTTGGTCCGCAGAGAGGTGCCGAAGTCGCCTTTCGTGATGATGTTGCCGAAATAGGTGATGAACTGTTCAGGCAAGGGCTTATCCAACCCGAGATCCTTGCGCACCAGTTCCACGGTGACTTGATCCGCTTCCGGCCCGGCCGCAAGGCGCGCGGGATCGCCGGGCAGCATATGCACAAACAGGAACACGATCACCGCGACCAGAAACAGCGTGGGCAGTAACCCGAAGAGACGTTTGACAAGATAATGGAGCATCCGTTGAAACCTCGCCGAAAGGCGGAATGGCGGGCCGGGCATGGCGCCCGGCCCTGACATTGGCATTACTGCAGATCGATTTCTTCGAAGAAGTAGCTGGCGTCAGGCATGACGTACATGCCGGTCAGCTTCTTGTTGGTCGCGTAGAGCAGCTTTTCGGTAACGAGGAAGGCCCACGGGGCGTCCTTCCAGATCTGTTCCTGCACTTCGGTGTACAGCTTGGTCTTTTCGGCGCGGTCGGTGGTGCCGAGGGCCTTCATGATGTTCGCGTCCACCGTGGGGTTCTTGTAGTAGGAGATGTTGTACATGTAGGGCGGCGTCTTGTCCCCGGCGAACAACGGGCGCAGGCCCCAGTCGGCTTCGCCGGTGGAGGAGGACCAGCCGGTATAGTACAGACGGACGGGCGCGGTGGCGGCATCCTGATGGCTTTCCACCTTCTCCACGCGCTGCCCGGCCTCAAGGGCCTGAACCTGCGCCTTGATGCCGACTTGGGCGAGCTGCTGCTGGATGAACTGGATCACCTTCTGGCCGGTGGTGTGGTTGTAGGCGGACCACAGGGTCGTCTCGAAGCCATTGGGATATCCGGCCTCAACGAGCAATTCCTTGGCTTTCTTGGGGTTATACGGCCACGGGCCGAGCTTGACGGCGTAGTCGACGCCCTGCGGCAGCGGGCCTTCGGAGGGGAAGGCGTAACCGCCGAAAGCCACCTTGGCGAGGGCTTCCTTGTTGATGGCGTAGTTGATGGCCTGACGCACGCGGATGTCGTCAAACGGCTTCTGGAGCATGTTCATGTTCAGGTAGCGGGTCACGATGGAAGGGGCGGCCACCAGATTGAGGTGTTCGTCCTTTTCCAGAACAGCGGCCTGCTCATAGGGCACGGGGAAGGTGAAGTGCGCTTCGCCGGTGCGCATCATCGCGGAACGGGCGTTGTTGTCCACGACGGGCACCCAAGTGATCGTATCGATCTTGGGCAGACCGGGACGCCAGTAGTTTTCGTTCTTCTCACCCTTGAGGTAGTCGGTCTGCTTCCATTCCACAAACTTGTAAGGGCCGGTGCCCACGGGATGGAACATGATGTCCTTGCCGTACTTCTTGAGGGCGGTGGGGGAAATCATGACCGCGGAAGGGTGCGCGAGCTGGTTGATGAAGGGCGAGAAGGGAGTCTTCAGAGTCACTTTGGCGGTGTGCTCATCAACCACTTCGGTCTTGCCGATGTTGGAATACAGGCTGTAGCGCTTCAGCTTGTTTTCCGGGTTGGTCACGCGATCGAAGTTGACTTTGACGGCTTCGGCGTTGAAATCGGTGCCGTCATGGAACTTCACGCCTTTGCGCAGATGGAAGGTATAGACGAGCCCGTCGGGGGAAACGTCGTAGCTCTCGGCGAGCACGGGACGCAGCTCAAGCTTCTCGTTGAAGCCGAACAGCCCTTCATAAAAGGTTTTCGCACAGGCGTGGGACAACGTGTCGTTGGCATCCCACGGGTCGGTCGTGGTCAGAGTCGAGGCGACGGCAAGCACCACGTCCTTGGACGCATGAGCCTGCGGAGCGCACAACGCCACGACCATTCCCGCGGCAATAAGCACTTTTTTCCACGTGTTACAGAAAAACATACGTACTCCTCTCTTATGCGCCTGAACGGCGGGTTGATGACGGCGCCCCTCACCATTACGGGACGTCGGACAATCCTGAAATTTTCCGGCGGCCGAGGCCTGTCCCCATCCCAAACGCTTGAAAACCGCTCCTGCTGCGGCATGACCCGCCGCGAAACGGAGCCCGCCAAAAAAGCCTCCTTCGCCGGGGCCTCTTGAAGCGTTGCGCGTTTGCTGTGGGATGATCCTAAAACCAGCTCGCCATTTGCTGTTCGGACACGAAATGGCCGGGGCTCACTTCTTTCAGGGGCGCCACCACGGGCTCATAGTCTGCGGAACGCACAGGGCTCGGGATTTCGCCCGTCAGCAGCGTGTGCGACATGGTGCGGCACGAAGGATCCGGGATAGGCACGGCGGACATGAGCCGTTTGGTATAGGGGTGCAACGGGTTTTCGAAAACGTCACGCCGAGAGCCCAGCTCCACGATCTGCCCGAGATACATGACCGCCACGCGATGGCAAACGCGCTCTATGACAGCCATGTCATGGGAAATGAAGAGGAAGGCAATGCGGAATTCTTGCTGGAGGGCCAGAAGGAGGTTGATGATCTGGGCGCGCACGGACACGTCGAGGGCTGAAACGGATTCGTCGGCAATGATGATTTCCGGGTTCATCGCCAGCGCACGGGCGATGCAGACGCGCTGGCGCTGCCCGCCGGAAAACTCATGCGGATAGCGGACGGCCATTGCAGGGTCCAGATCGACGCGCTCCAGCAGTTCCCCGACCCGGCGCTCGGCCTCTTTCCGGGAACAGATCTTATGGATCAGCAGGGGTTCCATAATGGAAAAACCGACCGTAAGGCGGGGGTCCAGAGCCGCATACGGATCTTGGAACACATACTGGATATTCCGCCGCAGCTTTTGCAGCTGGGAGCCGGACACATGCGTGAGCTCCTGCCCGTTGAACAGGATGCTGCCCGAACGCGGGGTTTCGAGCCCGATCAACGAACGGCCGATGGTGGATTTTCCGCAACCGGATTCGCCCACCAAGCCAAGCGTTTCGCCGGGGTAAAGATTGAAGCTCACCTGCTCCACGGCGTGGACGCGGCGTTTGACTTTCCCCCAGAAACCGTTTTCCACATCAAAGCGGGTGATCAGTTTATCCACGCTGAGCACGGGCCCGTCCGGCACGGATGGCGCGGAAACGGCGGGGCCGGGCGCGCCGCCGGGCGTTTCATCCATATCGGCGGTGCCCATTTGTTCGGCTTCGGGGTCAGTGGCGCGCAGCAGCGGGAAAGGAGCGGGCTCGTCGGTTCCCCGCATAGACCCGAGGCGCGGGACAGCCGCCAGCAGGGACTGCGTATAGGGATGGCGGGGGCTGTGGAAAATCTGCTCGCAGGTGCCCTCCTCCACGGCCTCCCCATGATACATGACGAGAACCCGGTCGGCGACTTCGGCCACCACGCCCATATCGTGGGTGATGAAAATGACCGCCATGCCCATCTCTTCCTGCAACTGCCGGATGAGCTGGAGGATCTGCGCCTGAATGGTCACGTCGAGGGCCGTGGTCGGCTCGTCGGCGATGAGCAGGGAAGGCTTGCAGGACAAGGCCATGGCGATCATGACGCGCTGGCGCATCCCGCCGGAAAGCTGATGCGGATACCGCTTGAGGACTTGCTTCGCTTCAGGGATGCGGACAAGCTCGAGCATCCTGAGCGCTTCGGCTTCCGCTTCCGCGTGGCTGAGGCCCTGATGGAGCATGACCGCTTCCGCCACCTGCGTCCCCACAGAGAACACGGGGTTCAGGGAGGTCATGGGCTCCTGAAAAATCATCGAGATTTCGCCGCCCCGGATGGTGCGCATGACGCTGTCGGCGGCCTTGGACAGGTCGAGCTTGCCGCCGTTCCTGCGGGTGAACGAAATCTTCCCCGAGGCGATGGTTCCCCCGCCGTGCTCAATGAGGCGCATTATGGACAATGACGTAACGGATTTCCCTGAGCCCGATTCACCCACGATGGCCAGCACTTCCCCGGCCTGCACGTGGAACCCCAGATCCTTTACGGCAACAACGCTTCGTTCCGATGTATCGAAGCGGACGGTCAATCCCTGGACTTCCAGGACGTTTCTGTCACTCGGCCCCATTCCCTTCTCCAAAATTCCCAACCTAACGGTACTCCGCCCCTTCCGGAACGGTTCCCAGAGATGGATGCGGAAGGCCTATACTTTAGTGAAACAAATTCGAGGCTGAGGGACCCCGCAGGGCCTTACTGCAACGGCAAAACCGAGTGGGGAAAATCCCGCAGCCTTCGTTTTCGTTCAAGATTGTTCATTAGAAGCCTAAACGACCCTGTTCTGTCAATAGAAAAAAGCACTCCCCCCTTTACAAAAAGGGAAGAATGCCTTTTTTCCGCTTTATCGTGAAAAACAGAACAAAATCACCGCTCTCATTCACCTTTCCGGATAAGCGTATGCAACGGACGGAAACGACATACAGAAAAGGAAACGCCGACCGTCTTCTTTTGCTTTCAACAGCCTTCTTCCTGTCCGTAAATGGCAACGAGCGGCGTTTCTTCCCCTCGCACGCATCCCCGGTACATGCCTTCGGAAATGAACGGCAGCGTTACATGGCCGTGCTTGTCCACGGCGATGAGCCCGCCGGTGCCTCCAAGCTCGCCCACCCGGGCAAGCACGGCGTGCACGGCGTCCTCGAGGCTCGCCCCCTGATAACGCATGCGCGCCGCGACATCGTGGCCCACGACCAGCCGGATGAAATATTCCCCGGAACCGGTGCAGGAAACCGCCACGCCGTCATCGGCATAGCAGCCCGCGCCGACGATGGGCGTGTCCCCTACCCGCCCGGGAAGCTTGTTGGTCATGCCGCCCGTCGAGGTCGCCGCCGCCAGATTGCCCCGGCTGTCCAGCGCCACCGCGCCCACAGTGCCCATTTTCGTCTTTTCGTCGAGCGGGTTCCCGGCGAAGCAAAGCTTGCCCGCCGCAGCCGCGCCGTCGTGATCCAAGACCGCCGTTCCGGGCTGCTTCGCCTGTGCCTGATGCAGCTGGGCCAGACGGTGCTCCGTATCGAAATAGGCATCGGGCATGAATTCGACGCCATGCCCGCAGAGGAAGTCCATCGCCCCGTCGCCGGTCATCAGAACATGCGGGGACTGCTCCATGACCACGCGGGCGGCCCGGATCGGATTCCTGACGCCGTGCACACACGAAAGCGCGCCGGTCCGCAGGGTGCCGCCATCCATGATTGCGGCGTCGAGCTCATGGGTTTCGGCGCTGGTATAGACCGCTCCGCGCCCGGCATTGAACAGCGGGCAATCCTCAAGCAGGGACACGGCCAGCGTCACGGCGTCAAGGGCGGAGGCCCCGCCGGCCAGTGCGTCCCGCCCCTTTTCCAGAATGGACTGGAGAGCGCCGCGGTATTCGCGCTCCGCCTCAGGGGAAAGGGCTTCCCGGTTGATCGTGCCCGCGCCGCCGTGAATAGCCAAAACAGGGACCTGTACCATGAACGTTTCCTCCCAAAAAAGACGGGAAGGGACACCTTCCCGGAACATGGCGCATTCCTTACCGCGCCTTTCTTTTTTTGTATAGCCCGCTCCGGCGGGACAATCGGGGAGGAGGACGCTTCCCTACAGAAAACCTCCTCCTTCTCCCCAAACCGCCGGACCGCCCCCTCCTTTCCAATACGTTCACTTGACGGGAAAGGCATGCGAAGGGAATCCTTTCCGATGTAAGCCGGATACGGGCTTTGCGCCCTGCGGAGAAGGAGCATTCCCGGCCAATACTTTCCATTGTTTCCAAGCGGATTATGGGGCGGAAGCGCCACGGGACGAAAGGAAAAGGCTGGTCGTGGGAGTGCCTCCCCGGATATGCAAGGGAGGCACTCCCGTCAGCTCAGGCGCACATCGCCTTGAGCGCTTTGTAATCGGTCTTGCCCGTCCCGAGGACGGGGATGGACTCCATCTTCCGCACACGGGCGACGGCGAACAGCCCGGAAAGGCGCGCAGCCCGCAGCGCGGCATTGGCCTCTTCCTTGCTGATGCCGAGCGTCGTGAACAGGACGATGGCCCCGTCTTCCCCGCTTTCAACCGCGATCGCGGGGCCCTGTTCATCGGATTCCTCCGGGCGTTCCCCGCTGAAGGCTGCCGCGAGCACGCCCTCAATCTGCGGAAGCGAGATCATTTCACCGCCGACTTTGACGAAACGCTTCAGGCGTCCCCGGAACGTCAGGCACCCTCCGGCGTCCTCACTCACCAGATCCCCGGTGCGGTACCATTCCGCGCCCTCAAAGGTTACGAAGGGCTGCTTGTCCGCGTCCATGCCCAGATATCCACCGAACACGTTGGGGCCGGATACCAGCAGCATCCCTGTTTCGCCCGGGGCCACGCGGCGGGGTTCCCCTTCCGCAGCGACCACCGCTGTTTTCATGGACGGGAGCGGCTGGCCGATAGTGCCGGGGCGGACGCTTTCGGGACGGTTCACGCTGATCACCGGGGAACATTCCGTCACCCCGTAGCCCTCGCACAGGACGCCGCCGGGAGCGGCTCCGGCAAAGGCCGCGTATACGCCGTCCGGGCACTTTTCCGCACCTACAAACCCGAGGCGCAGGGAGGCAAGGTCTCCCCGGCGGGCCTTCTTCAGCATACCGTCAAGGAACGTGGGCGGGGCCACCGTGATCGTGGGCTTCCAGCGGCGGGTCAGGGCCGCAAGCCGCGCCCCTTCCGTGGGGTTCGCATGGTAGACGGCGGGCAGGCCGAACGCCAAGGGCAAGGCGATGTTCCCGGTCAGGCCGAGGGAGTGGAACGGCGGCAGCATGGACAGCATGGCGTCATGCGACGTGATCCTGAGCACCGCGGCGATATCCCGGCAATTGGCGAGAATATTGGCATGGGTGAGCGGTACGGCTTTCGGCAGGGCTTCCGAACCCGAGGTGAACAGGATTGCCGCCGTTTCCGGCACGCGGCGCGGGATCACGGTTTCACCGAGGACGGGAACGTCCAGCAGGCGGGACTTGAAGAATGCGCCGAGCTTGGCCGGGAGTGCGAGCCGCTTGGCGTCCTCAAGCGCCACCCAGACATCGGCGTGTTCGCCGACGGGGAAACCTTGCCCCGCGAGCTTGTCCAGCAGGCGGGACGAGGTAAAGACGTGGCGTACGCCCGTCGCCTCAAGGCCGTGGGCGAAGTTGGCGGCCCCGCTCGTCCAATTGCACATCACGGGCGTCTTTCTGGCCATGAGCGCCCCGAGCCATGCGAGCACCGCGGCGGCAGAAGCGGGCAGCATGATGCCTATGCGCTCCTCGCCCCCCGCCTTTGCCTTGATAAAGGACGCCAGCGCAAAGGCCCGCATGATCATATCCCGCGCCGAGAGCGCAGCGGCGCCATCGGCAAGCATGAGCCGCGAAGGCAAACGCATAGCCTGCCGGAAGGCGGTTTCCACCAGATTCCGCCCGTCCGGGACCGAAAGGGTGTGCGCCTCCCCCGCAGGGAACCATGCGGCAGGCGGTTCAACGGCTTCCCCGGCCCCGCCGAGGAGCCCGGCCGCCGCGAGGATGCAGTCCCCCGCCGTGCGCAGCGCTTCAAGCCGTTCGATAGGCTGGCCGGAAATTTCCTCAAGCCGCACGCTGACATTGATGAGCGATAAGCTGTCGATCCCCAAATCGGCGGCGAGCGTTGCCGTGTCTTCGATGGGCTCCACCCCGCTCTCTTCGCGCAGGATGGCCAGCACCTTTTCCCGGACGGCCTTCGGCACGTCCGCCAAGGCTGCCCCATCCGACGTTTGAGCGGCGGGCGCGGGCAGTTCCTTCGGCACGGAACCAAGCAGAAAATGGTACGGCACAGCGAGCGCGGGTTCCGCATCGGCATTATAGAAGCGTTCCAGAGCCTCGTTGAGCGTGCGCAGCCCATCGGCCTGCCCCGGCAATTCCGGCTCCGCCAGCACGATCCGCACGCGCCGTCGCGGCATAAAGAATATCCCGTTGAGCAGGAGCCTGAACGCCCCGCGGGCCAGCCCCTTCAGGATGTCGGGCGCCGTACCCCGGGCCCAGCTGAACGAGCTTCCCCAGAGCCCGGTCGTCCTGACGAGTACCAGCCGCACGTCCGGGGCCAAGCCGCGCAGGCTGTATACGCCCCGGTTGCCGCCGAGCCGCTCGTACCCCGTGCGGGTAAGCCCTCCGGCGGGGTACAGCAAAACGTTTCCCCCCGAGCGCAGCGCTCCGGCCACACGTTCCAGCGCCTCCCGCACGCCGCTCTCCGCCGCGCTTTCCGCCGACCTGAACACCCGGGAGATCGCCGATCTCTGCCCGGCGGCGATCCCTCCGGCGCTGAACGACCGCACG
>USCL01000084.1 GCA_900553145.1 uncultured Desulfovibrio sp. | reverse complement strand
TTTTCCAAAAGGGTCCCTTCCCCCTCCCCGAACCCCACCCCCCATCCCCCTAAAACGTTCGTCTTTTGTATTGGGGGGACGCAGGGGATGTCCTTTGACAGGCAAGGCTATTGCGGCGCACTGTCCTTCATTGGCCTTTATGGACGTCTTGAGGACGGGAACTCTGTGGAATGGGGGCTCTTTTTCGGAAAAGCCCCTTCCCCTCCTGTTCTATGGGAAACGCCCTTTCCCTTCTTTTTTAGTATTCTCAGGAGCATATCCAATGGCACAGATCAACGACGACTATCTCAAGCTGCCGGGCAGCTATCTTTTCGCCGATATCGCGCACAAGGTGAACGTTTTTAAGGAAAACCATCCGAAAGTGGAGCTTGTCCGTCTCGGCATCGGCGACGTGACCCGTCCCCTGCCGCCGTCCGTCGTCAAGGCGTTGCACAAGGCCGTGGACGAACAGGCGACCGCCGAGGGCTTCCGCGGCTATGGCCCGGAGCAGGGCTACCGCTTTCTGCGCGAAGCCATCGCGCAAGGGGATTTCGCCTCTCGCGGCGTGGAGATCGATCCTGACGACATTTTCGTCAGCGACGGGGCCAAGTGCGACCTCGGCAATTTTCAGGAACTGTTCGGGCGCGGGAATGTCATCGCCGTGACCGATCCCGTATATCCGGTGTACGTGGATTCCAACGTCATGGGAGGCCGCGCCGGGAAGCTCGACGGGAAAGGGAGCTGGTCGGGGCTCGTCTATCTGCCCTGCACGGCCGAAAACGGTTTTGTTCCGGCCCTGCCCCTGAAGCGTCCCGACGTCATCTATCTGTGTTTGCCGAACAACCCCACCGGGACGGCCCTGAACCGCGCCGAACTCCAACGCTGGGTGAACTACGCCCGCGACAACCAGTGCCTTATCCTGTTTGATGCGGCGTATGAGGCCTATATCCGGGAAGACGGCATCCCTCACAGCATCTACGAGCTGGAAGGGGCGAAAGAGGTGGCCGTGGAGTTCCGCAGTTTCTCCAAGCCAGCCGGGTTCACCGGGCTGCGCTGCGGGTATGTGGTGGTTCCCGAGGCCGTGAAGGCGCGCGCCGCCGATGGCCGGATGCTGCCCCTCAAGCCGCTGTGGAACCGCCGCCAGACGACCAAATACAACGGTTGCCCCTACATCGTGCAGCGCGCCGCCGAAGCCGTCTATTCGCCCGAAGGGCGGCGGGAGGTCCGGGACAACGTGGACTACTACATGGAAAACGCCTCGACCATCCGCAACGGGTTGCAGGCCGCCGGGCTGGACGTCTATGGCGGCGTGAACGCCCCGTATATCTGGCTGAAGACGCCGGGCGGCATGGATTCGTGGGCGTTTTTTGAAGTGCTCCTGAACCGTCTCGGCATCGTGGGGACTCCCGGCGTGGGGTTCGGCCCGAGCGGCGAAGGCTATTTCCGCCTGACGGCGTTCGGCTCTCACGAAAATACCGAAAAGGCCATGCGCCGCATTGCCGATGCGGGGCACTGGTCCGGGTGGATCAAGAAGCAAGGCTGAAAAAGGAATCAGGGGAAGCCGGGGAAAACGCCCCGGAAGGAGGCCCACGGCTTTCCCGTTTTTTTTTGCTCGCGGCATCTGCGGGCAGCGAAACGCCTGTCGGAGGATCCGGGAAGCCTGCCTGATGTGTAAAGAGTCAAAGAGTTCCTGCCGATACGCAGTCCGTTCAATGGGTTGTGGGGTACGTTCCGGAAAGAAGGGGGCTCTCGGGAAATGTCCTTTTTGCTGCGGGGCCGTAACTTGACATTTTTCCCGCGTTGGTTTTAGGGTAGTCCTTACGTTTTTTTGAGTAAAGGAATCGCCAGATGGTTTCGTTCAATGCCGCCCTTTCCCTGTGTGAAGCCCCCATGAACTGGGGTCTTTGCTATTACTATTACTTTAGGGGCAGAAGCGGCGTTGGGGCGTGCGTCTGACGGTGTAGCGTCAGGACAAGCGTTGATCAGGGGCCGCGAACGGAGTGTTCGCGGCCCTTTTGTTTTTTCATCAGCAGCAAGCGGGTTGGAATGATGATTACAGTACAGGCTCCGGCGTCGAAGTCGGTATCGCATCGCATGGTTATGGGCGCGGCCCTCGCTCAGGGGGATTCCGTGGTGAGCCGCGTGCTCGAGAGCAAGGACTTGGAGCGCACGATGGCGATCCTCAGAGGGGCGGGGGCGGGCATTGTCCGTACCGGAGAGGGCGAGTACACTGTTTCCGGCGTGGGGGGCCAGCCGAACGGCGGTTCGGTGGACCCGCTGTCCTGCGACGTGCACGAATCCGGCACGACCTGCCGGTTGCTGACCGCCGTGCTCGCCGCCGGGATGGGGCGTTTCCGTATCCACGGCGCTCCCCGTATGCACGAACGGCCCATTGGGGAGCTGACCGCCGCGCTGGAGACGCTCGGCGTGTCCTTCACGTTTGAAGGCAAGCCGGGGTTCCCGCCTTTCGTCCTGAAAACCTGCGGGTTGGATGGTGGGGAAATCAGCATCGGCATGGACGAGTCGAGCCAGTACCTTTCCGGCGTGCTGCTGGCGGCCCCGCTGGCGCGCGCCCCCCTGACCGTCAATATCGGCGGCGGCAAGGTCGTTTCGTGGCCGTATGTCGGCCTGACCCTTCAGGCGCTGGAAAGCTTTGGCGTGCCGTTTGCCGTGGAGCGGCGGGAAGGCGACGCGTGGAGCGCCGTCGACTGGCACACGCTGGAGGAGGCGGAGCCGGGGAACGTCCGCTTCCGCATGGTGCCCGCCATGTACCGGGCGGGCCGCTACGCCGTGGAAGGCGACTGGTCGGGCGCGTCCTACCTGCTTGCCGCCGGGGCCATCGGGACCCGCCCCGTGCGTATTGAAGGGCTGCGGGCGGATTCGTTGCAGGGGGATCGCGTGATGCTGGACATCCTGCGCGATATGGGCGCGCGGATCGACATCGAGCCTGACGCCGTGATCGTCCATCCCTCGGAGCTGCGCGGCGTGGTGGCGGACATGAGCCGTTGCCCGGATCTGGTTCCCACAGTGGCGGTGGTGGCGGCGCACGCGTCCGGCCCCACCCGCCTGTGGAATGCGGCGCACCTGCGGATCAAGGAATGCGATCGCATTGCGGTTCCGGCTCGGGAATTGTCCAAAGTGGGCGTCCGGTGCGACGAGCACGGCGACGGCCTGACCATCCACGGCGACCCCTCTCTGGCATCGCGGCTGCATTCGCTTGACGGCATTTCGTTTTCCGCGCACGGCGATCACCGTATCGCCATGAGTTTGGCCCTGCTTGAATTGCGGGGAGGACGTCTGACGCTGGACGATCCGTCCTGCGTGAGCAAATCGTTTCCGAATTTCTGGGAATGCTGGGGACAGGTGCGGGTATGAGCGGCAACACGGGCACAAGCGGTTTTACGCCCCGGCGTTTGGTGATCGTCGGCTGCCGGGGCCGGATGGGGGCTTTGCTGTCCGCGCGCTGGAGCGCGGCGGGGCATACGGTGGCGGGCGTGGATCTGCCGTTGACCGATGACGTCTTCGCCAAGGCCCTGCCGGGCGCGGACGCCGTATTCCTGTGCATCCCGGCCGGGGCGATGGCCGGGGTGCTGCCGCACCTCGTGCCGCACTTGGACGGCGGGCAGATCCTTGCGGACATCACTTCCGTGAAGATGCAGCCGATGGCCCAGATGGAGCGGGCTTACGCGGGGCCGGTGGTGGGTACGCATCCCCTCTTCGGCCCCAAGCCGCAGCCTTCCGACATGCGGGTATGCATCACGCCGGGCGTTGCGGCGGCGGAGGCCCATATTGCCCTTGTGGAGGGGCTTTTTGCGGACATGGGGTGTTCGTCCTTCCGCTCGACCGCCGAGGCCCACGACAGCGCCGCCGCATCCATCCAAGGGCTGAACTTTATTTCCAGTCTGGCCTACTTTGCGACGCTTGCCGAGCACGAGGAATTGCTGCCCTTCATTACGCCGTCCTTCCGGCGGCGTCTGGAAGCCTCGCGCAAGCTGCTCACCGAGGACGCCCCGCTGTTCGAGTGGCTCTTTGAGGCCAATCCCATGAGTCAGGAGTCCATCCGCCAGTACCGTTCGTTCCTCAACGTTGCCGCGGGCGGCGACGTCAACGTGCTGGTCCAGCGCGCCCAGTGGTGGTGGAAGGAAGCCCGTTAGGGGCGGGGAAGGGGAACCTTTCTGAAGAACCCCCATAAAGGGGGCAAGCGATTCCCCTTCCTCTCCCCAAACCCCTCCCTTTCCCCTCCAAAGACTTTCGTGCTTATCGAATCCCTTTTGTCAGGTCGGGAGAGGAATTGTTGTTTATCTTTGTCCGGCGTATCATTGGGAAAGGAAAACGTAGCGGAAAGCCTTTGTCTGAAAGGCGGGCTTTTTTTTGAGGGAACTTTTTGTGATGTCAGGCGGGGTTCATGTGGATACGGACGGCTACACAGGGCGATTTGGACGCGGTTTGCCGGGTCGAGGCAATCTGTTTTCCGGCGAGCGAAGCGGCCACGCGGGAATCGTTGGCGGCCCGGCTCAAGGTTTTTTCCCGGCATTTCCTTTTGCTGGAAGACGGCGGAACACTCGTCGGTTTTGTGAACGGCATGGTGACGGATGATCGCGTGATTTCCGACGCCATGTTCGAGCATGCCGAACTCCATAAGGAAGACGGGAAATGGCAGAGCGTGTTCGGTCTGGATGTGCTGCCGGAATACCGGCGCAAAGGATATGCGGGGCGGCTCATGCGCGCGTTCATCGAACATGCCCGCGAAGACGGGCGCCGCGGCTGCATCCTGACGTGCAAGGAACACCTCCTGCACTACTATGCCCAATTCGGCTTCAAGAATTTGGGCGTTTCCCAGTCACAACACGGCGGGGCGGTCTGGTATGATATGATTCTGGAGTTTTCTTCTTAGCTCCTTTTTTAGAAGACAGCCTTTGGATCTCCCTACGCGAAAAGAAAGAGTTCCCATGCGGCGTAAGCTGCATGGGAACTCTTTCTTTTCGCTTTGAGGGGGTCCGGGGGGCGGTAGCCCTCTTGCCGCCGGAGGCTCCCCTCCCTTATTTCAACGAGTCGGCATAGATTTCGATCGTATGCTTGACGGTCACGTTGTCGCCGTTGTGGGCGAGCATGTCGGAAAGCTGCATCATACAGGCGGGGCAGCCGGTGGCGACCACTTCCGCGCCGCTGGCGACGATGTTGTCGCGCTTGCGCTGACCGATTTTGCGGGACAGATCGTAGTGGGAGAGGGTGAAGCTGCCGCCGCAGCCACAGCAGCGGTCGGCTTCCTTCATCTCCACGAGATCGTAATCCGGGTTCATACGGATGAGCTCACGGGGCTGCGCGCTGACGCCGAGGGAACGGAGCAGATGGCAGGACTCGTGATAGGTCACCTTGGTCTGGCCGTGGCGGCCGAGCTGGCGGGGCTTCACCTTGAGCACGTCCACGAGGAAGGCGTTGATGTCCATCGCCTTTTGGGAGAGCTCGTTGATGGCGTCGCGGTACTTGTAGGGCATTTTGCCCGCCATCTTGGGCCACAGGGACCGGATGGTTTCCGTACAGGACGAGCAGGGTGTGACGATGAGATCGAAGGAACCTTCCTTCAACACGTCCACGTTGTGCATGACCATCTTTTCGAAGCCTTCAAGGTCGCCGGACGAGAGGGCGGGGATGCCGCAACAGGAATAGTTGGTGGGCAGATAGACGCCGACTTCGTGATAGTCGAACACCTTGAGGCAGGCTTCGGAAACGTTGGTGAAGATCTTGTCGCCCATGCAGCCGGGGAAGAAGGCCACCTTGCAGCGGCTTTTCCCGGCGGGGGAGTTCACCGCGCCGATCTTGTCGCTGAGGGTCTGTTTGGCGAGGGGCTGCATGTGGCGGTCGCCGAGGAACGGACGCAGCAGGGGGGAGCACATGACGGTTCCCTGCGCGTTGTTGTCGCCGCGCATGACCAGGCCCTGGAACGGGGCGCTGATTTTCAGCAGGGCGCCGAACAGCTTCGGGTTCGGCAGCAGGGTGCGGAAGATGGCCTTTTTGAATGGCGAAAGGCCTTTATAAGCCGCGACGATAGCGCGGGCCTCCATGAAGATTTCCAAGATGGAAACGCCGGAAGGGCAGTTCGCCTGACAAGAGCCGCACAGGAGGCAACGATTGAGCTTTTCGTTGACCGCGTCCGGGTCCTCAATGAGACGGTGAGCCAATTTTTCCAGCAGCGTGAGCTTTCCGCGGGTCACGTCGGCTTCCATGAGGGTTTCGCCGAATACGGGACATACGGACTGGCACATGCCGCATTTCATGCAGGCGGCGAGCTTGTCGTCAAGCGCCATGAGGGCGTTGGCGAGAAGGGTCAGCTCATCCATGATTTAAACTCCAACCAGCTTGTTGGGATTGAACAGGCCCTTCGGGTCGATGGCCTTGCGCAGGCGGCGCGAGTACCCGATGGTGCCGCGGGAGGTTTCCTTTTCCAGCCACTTCTGCTTGGCGGTGCCGATGCCGTGTTCGCCGGAGAGGGTGCCGCCCATTTCGATCGTGGTGTTGAAGAGTTCGTCGACGGCGCGTTCCACGCGTTCGAATTCTTCCTTGTCGCGCTTGTCGCACATGAAGGTCGGGTGCAGGTTGCCGTCCCCGGCGTGGCCGAAGGTGCCGACGGTGAGGTTGTACTTCTCGGCGAGGCCGTTGATGACCTTCATCATGGCCGGGATCTTGGAGCGGGGCACCGTGGCGTCTTCAAGGATGGTCGTGGGCTTGAAGCGGGCCAGGGCGGGCAGTGCCTTGCGGCGGGCTTCCCAGATCCGGTTCTTTTCCTCGGCGTCCTTGGCGACCACGATCTGCGTGGCGCCGCTCTTCTTGAGCTGTTCCTCGACGATGAGGGCTTCGTCGGCGACCTGCCCCGCGTGGCCGTCCACTTCGATGAGGAGGATGGCCTGCGCGTCGCGGGGGAGGCCGATCTTCACGTCGTCCTCGACGAGGTTGATGGTCATGTTGTCCATGAATTCCAGCGTACAGGGCAGGATGTGGGCGGCGATGATGCGGGCCACGGCCTCGGACGCCTTCTGCACGTTGTCGAACACGGCCATCATGGCCTTGGAGGCTTGGGGCGGGGGCACGAGCTTGAGGATGGCGCGGCTGATCATGCCGAGGGTGCCTTCGGAACCCACGAGCAGGCCGCCGAGGTTGTAGCCGGTGGCGCACTTGACGGTGCGGGAACCGCTTTTCACCAGTTCGCCGGTGTGGTCATAGAATTCGAGGCCCATGACGTAATCTTTGGTGACGCCGTATTTCAGGCCGCGCAGGCCGCCGGCGTTTTCCGCGATGTTGCCGCCGATGGTGGAGACGGCCTGAGAGCCCGGGTCCGGGGGATAAAAGAGCCCCTTGGAAGCCACGGCGGCGGCGAACTGGGCCGTAATCACACCGGGCTCAACGATGGCGAACAGGTCTTCTTCGTTGATTTCAATGATTTTGCTCAGCCCTTGCGTCAGGACGACCACGGACTTGTCGGCGTCGGGCACGGTGCCGCCGCTGAGGTTGGTCCCCGCGCCGCGGATGGTCATGGGCAGGCCATTGGCGTAGCAGCGTTCGATGAGGGCGCCGATCTGTTCAGTGGAAGTGGGGCGCAGGACAAGGCCGGGAACGACCGAGGGCAGCACGGCGGCGTCGTAGGCGTAGCTCTGCCTGTCCGCTTCGCTGGTGAAGACGTTCTCTTTGCCGATGAGGTTTTCGAATTCCTTGACGAGGGATGCGCTGGGCATGGTTTCCTCCGGATCAGATGGTGAGGGGGCTGTATGAAAGGGATCGCGCGGCCCGGATACGGTTCGCACAGGAAAGACGGGTTTCTGGCGACAGCGGCTCCCGGCTGCCTCATAAGGCTCGGCCGGATGTTTGAAAGGGAATCCGGCGTGATATTCACCATTACTGTATGTCCGGGTGAAGGTCAAATAGTGAAGGGTTTCACGCGAAGGTTTTATCCTGTTACCGTCCCCCGTTAGGGCCGCTTGACCCCTCGCTTCCCGGCCCGTAAGACAGAAAGAAAACCGGCCCGCGGCGCCGCAGGCGGCAGGCGGGCCTTCGGGAGGTTTCCGTATGTTCGCACCGCTTCCCGCTCCGGCGGAAATGTCCGGCTGGGATCGGGCCGCCATCGCCCTTGGGCTGCCCGATCTGCTGCTGATGGAAAACGCGTCCCGCGAGGCCCTGCACGCCTTGTGCGCTGAAACGGGCGGCGTGCGCGGCAAGCGCGTCCTGCTGTTTATGGGCGGCGGGAACAACGGCGGGGACGCCGCGTGCCTTGCCCGGCACCTGCACGACAGGGGGGCGGAGGTGCTTGTGCTGCACACCCGGCCTCTGGGGGCCTACCGGGGCGTGACGGGGCAGCATGTGCGGCTGGCCCGGCGCTGCGGGGTGCCGTTCGGCCCGGTCGCGGGCTGGCCCGGACGCTACCGCAACACGCCGTGGGACGCCTGCGCCGACGTTTCCGTCTGCGAACGGGGCGGCCCGGACATCGTGGTGGACGGGGTGCTCGGTACGGGGTTTTCCGGCAGCCTCAGGCCGCTGGAGCTGGGGTTGGTGGGCCGGATCAACGCACTGGCGCAGCGGGCCTTCATTTTTTCTCTGGACATCCCGTCCGGCCTTTCCGGCCTGACCGGGCGTCCTTGCCCCGTTGCCGTGCGCGCGCACGCCACCGTGACCTTCGAGGCGGCGAAGCCCGGCCTTGTCCTGCCGGAGGCCGCGCCGTACACGGGCAGGCTGCACATCCGGTCCATCGGCATCCCCGCAGTGGTGCGGCGGGAACATCCGGCCTCGTATCAGATGATCACGGAGGCCATTGGCGGGGCCCTACCGGAAGCCAGCCCCGGCTGGCACAAGGGGACCGCCGGGTCCATCCTGATAGTGGGCGGCTCGGAAGGGCTGACCGGAGCCCCGCATCTTGCCGCCCGGGCGGCTTTGCGCGCCGGGGCCGGGCTGATCGGCATCGCCGCCCCGCACGGGCTGTGCCGGGACATCAAGGCGGACTGCCCGGATCTCATGACCCGCCCCCTCGGCCCTGCGGGGGCCGTGCGCTGGGCCCCGGCGCTGCTTGAGGAACTTCTCCCGTTTCTGCGCCACTGCGGGGCGATGGTGCTCGGGCCGGGCATCGGGCGCGAACCGGAAACGGCGGCGTTCGTGCAGGCGCTGCTGGCGTGCCCTTCGCGCCCGTCCGCCGTGGTGGATGCGGACGCGCTGCACGCGCTCGCCATGCATCCCGGGGCCTTGCCTTCGCTGAGGGCCTGCGACGTGCTGACCCCGCATCCGGGCGAAGCCGCAACCCTGCTGCATACCACGCCCGCGCTGGTGCAGGCGGATCGGTTCGGGGCGTTGGCGGGATTGCGGCGTCTGGCCCCTTCGGTCTGGATCCTCAAGGGCGCGGGGACGCTCGTCGGCACGGCGGGCCAGCCCGTGACCATCGCCCCCTACGCGGAGCCCAACCTCGCCGTGGGCGGCTCCGGGGATGTCCTTGCCGGGTGCCTCGGCACGCTCATGGCGCAAACCGCCGCGCATCCTTCCGAGGGCTGCGAAGGCTCGAGTTTCCTTGCCGCGTGCTTGGGCGTGTACCTGCACGCCCGGGCGGGCAGGTTGTTGCGGGATACGTTCCCGCAGCGGGGCAACTCGGCTACGGACATTGCGGAAATGTTGCCTCGGGCCCGGAGCAAGGGGGCGGGCGATGGCGCGTAAGCTGTTTTGTGAACTGTGCCCGCTTGCATACGAGATTTCACGCTGGAAAGGCATTGCGCTCCGGCACCTGCGGGATCTGCGGCATTCCGGCGCGTTCGCCCGGTCGCGGCGGGAGGAGCCGCTCCCGGTGCCGGTATACCGCCATGCCTCGCCCATCCGGCGGAGGCTCGGCAATGTGGACATGCGCCTTCAGGAAAACAAGGCCGTCAATCTGCGGCTTGCCGCGCCGAAGGTGTCGGGCATCCTCGTCAGACCGGGCGAAACCTTTTCGTTCTGGCATCTGGTGGGCCCGACTTCGGCACGGAAGGGATACCGCGAAGGGCTCATGATCAAGCGGGGGCGGCCCTCACAGGGGATCGGCGGCGGCTTGTGCCAGTTCACCAATCTTTTGCATTGGATGGTGCTTCATTCGCCCTTGCGCGTGGTGGAGTACCATCACCATGACGGGTTCGACCTGTTCCCCGATTGCGGCAGGCAGATCCCTTTCGGGATCGGCACGTCCATCTCCTACAATTATCTGGATTACCGCTTTCAGAACCCGACGGAGGCGACGTTTCAGCTCCTCGTATGGGTTACGGATACGCACCTGTGCGGGGAACTGCGCGCGGACTCGGAAATGCCGTTGTCGTGGCACATCAAAAGCGAGGGAGAAACCTTCGTCCGCGAAGCTGGGAGGGTGTACCGGAACAACGCCATCGTCCGCGAGTGCTTCGACAAGCGGACCGGCAATACGCTGTCGCGCGAAATCCTCAAGCGGAACCATGCGCTGGTATTGTACGACGTGCCGGAAGAACGGATTGAGGGAGGGGGGCCTGAGTGCGGGAACCTTGGGGGATAGCGGTTTCCCGAAGCGTGGATCAGTGTGGAAGAGGGCGGATATGGGGGACCGGACACGCCCGCGGGAAGGCTTCAGTGGGGCTTGCCGTCAGGCAGGGGGCAAAAGGCCGCGTTCATGTGTGTCGTTTATCAAATTTACTATGATATCAAAAGATTCTTGCATACCCGGAAGTGCCTTCCCACCCCGCGTCAACGGACATTGCCGCCGTACTCGCAGTGACGGGTTTCCAGCCTCCGCCGCATCAGCCGTTTTCCTGAACACAGCCGTTCAAAAAAGCTCTGGCATGGAATCCGATTGATGCAACGTTATTGCATTATGAGGTATCGATAGTTTTCAAAGGCGTTTTATCAAGGTTCTCTGTGGAATCGCTATTTTTTAGCATCCCACTTTTAGCATCCCACTGACGTTACATGGGAAAATATGGCCCTGCCATAGCATTCGGTTGATAGGCATCCATCGTATGCTGAATTTACGATATTTTTTTGTTGGTAAACGCTGCATAACGGGAAATCTTTTGAGTATCTTCCTGAAATTTTATGAAATAAAATGGCAATCGTTTATTGTGGCAGAGCCAAAAATACCAATCATGGATATGACGGAACCTCCAAAAAAAGAAGCCCGGCACCATAACGTGTCGGGCTTCTTCCGTATATTCCAGCTGTCGGCTAGGCCGCGAACGGCTTAGTTTTCGGACTCTTCAAACTTCTGCTTGAGGAGGTCGCCGAGGCTCTGTCCGGCTTCGGGGCCGGAGCGGCTGTATTCGCGGGGCTTCTTGCGTTCTTCCTCGTCCTTGAGCTGCTTGATGGAGAGGCCGAGGCGGCGATCTTCAGCGCTGACGTGAATGATCTTGGCCTGGATTTCCTCGCCTTCCTTGTACAGTTCGGCGGGGGTCTTCACCTTCTTGTTGCTCAGTTCGGACACGTGGACGAGGCCTTCGATGCCTTCTTCCACTTCAACGAACAGGCCGAAATCGGTGATGTTCGTGATGATGCCCTTCACGAGGCCGCCCACGGGGTAGGCGGTGGGAACGTTGGTCCACGGATCTTCGGTCAGCTGCTTGATGCCGAGGGTGAACTTTTCGCTTTCCTGATCCACGGTCAGCACCTTGGCCTGCACGGTGTCGCCGACCTTGAAGAGTTCGTTGGGATGACGGATCTTCTTGGTCCAGCTGATGTCGGACACGTGGATGAGGCCGTCGATGCCGTCTTCGATGCCGATGAACATGCCGAATTCGGTGATGTTCTTGATGACGCCTTCAAGGATGGTGCCTTCGGGGTACTTTTCACCCACGAGTTCCCACGGGTTCGGCTTGATCTGCTTCATGCCGAGGGAGATGCGCTTCTTCTCGGGATCGACGCCGAGGATGACGACTTCGACTTCGTCGCCCTGACGGACCATCTGGGAAGGATGGCGGAGCTTGCGGGTCCAGGACATTTCGGAAATGTGCACGAGGCCTTCGACGCCGGGTTCCAGCTCGACGAACGCGCCGTAGTCAACAAGGTTGGTCACCTTGCCGGTGTGGCGGGAAGCTTCGGGGAAGCGGGCGGTGATGTCCTGCCACGGATCGGGCACGAGCTGCTTGAGGCCGAGGGAAACCTTCTGGTTGTCCTTGTCGAAGGAGAGCACCTTGAGTTCGAGATCCTGACCGAGCGTAACCATTTCGCGAGGATGGCGGATACGCTTCCAAGACATGTCGGTGATGTGAAGGAGACCGTCGAGGCCGCCGAGGTCCACGAACACGCCGTATTCGGTGATGTTCTTGGCCTTACCGGTAACGACCTGACCTTCGGCGAGGGTCTGGAGGAGATCCTGACGCTTGGAGTCGCGTTCTTCTTCAAGCAGGACACGGCGGGATACGATGACGTTGCTGCGGCGACGGTTGATCTTCAGCACGCGGAATTCGTATTCCTGGTTCACCAGAGCGTCCATGTCCGGCACGGGGCGCAGATCCACATGGGAACCGGGGAGGAACGCTTCCACGCCGCCCAGATCCACAGTGTAACCGCCCTTGATGCGGCGCATGATACGGCCCTTGATGACGCCGTTCTTTTCCTGCACGTCTTCGAGCTGATCGAAGAGCTGCATCCGCTTTGCTTTTTCAAAGGACAGGGTGATGGTGCCTTCCTGTTCGTTCTTGCGAGCGACGAAGACGTCCACACGGTCGCCCACCTTCACAACGAGATTGCCTTCGGCATCCCGGAATTCGGCGGTGGGGATCTGACCTTCCGATTTGAAATTCACGTCAACAAGCACATTGTCGTCATCCACGCGGACAATTTCGCCCTTGACGATGGTTCCTTCCTCGAGATCGCCGAAATCGGTGCTGAGGTAGTCTTCCAGCGCGCTTTCAAAATTAAATTCCGCGTCCATACCGTGGTTTTCCATGGTTTCCATTAAACAGCCTCCAGGCCACATCAATTTCCCGCATATTCTGCAGGTCGTCATCCATAGCAGGAATCGTTTTGCCTTGCAAGGGCCGCTGTTATGCGAAGAAAAGGGCATTTCGCGGGATCGCGGCGTTTTCTGTCCGTTTATGATAAAGAGGCGGGGAAGAAAAAAATCTTGAGGGGACGCTTGTGCAAACGTGCCCCCTCAAAACTTTCGGGGAGGCAAACGGCGGGGAGGCGGCACGGCGAAGCCGCCCGGAACCGCGGGAAGGCGAACGGGAAACGGGGCGTCGCCTTGAAAAACGGAAACCCCGCCGGAAGGGTTATTCGGGCTCGTAGCCGGTGTCTTCCGGCAGGTCGCGGCGGGCGGACTGGCTGCAGGCGAGCTCGTCGCAGCGTTCGTTC
>USCL01000083.1 GCA_900553145.1 uncultured Desulfovibrio sp. | reverse complement strand
ATTCGGGCACGACCGGCAAGAAGGATTCGATAAGGTCAAAAGTCTTTGGGGAGGATGGGGGAGGTTTGGAGGGGGAAGGAGGGACTTTCTCCAGAAAGTCCCTCCTTCCCCCTCCAAATATTCTCTAAAACAACTTCATCTGCGTAGCCGTCGTCTGCACGTGGCGGACAAGCCGGGTGTGCCGGAACAGCTCGGGCAGTGCTTCAAGGAAACGCGAAGGCGGCAGTTCCAAGGTCTTGCCGTACAGCTGGCGCTGCGCCGCGTGGCTGACGAAAACGGCATCCTGCCCACGGGTCAGGCCGACATAGAACAAACGGCGTTCCTCCGCGAGGGCGGCGGGATCGACAGCGCCGCCGGGGGCACCGTGGAGCAGGGCGTCCGCGCCGGGGAAGGGCAGGATGCCCTCTTCCAGCGCGGGCAGGAATACGGCCCGGAATTCGAGGCCCTTGGCGGCGTGCAGGGTCATGATCTGCACCTGCTCCGCCTGTTCGCGCACGAGATCCAGCTCCTGCCGCAGGCACACCCAGTCAAGAAGCCCTTCCCATGTCTTGCCTTGTTCGCGGAATGCCCGGAGCAGCGTGTTGCAGGCCGCCGATTCGGTAAACAGGGGCGCGAGGAGCTTGGCTGCGTCCAGATGGGCAACGAGCGCGGACGGCCCGGCCAACCAGATCTGTTCGGGCAGGGAGGCCGCCAGCTGCGACACATCCACGTCGAGGCTGCCGGGGCCTTCCGGCGCGGCAAAAGGACGCTGGAAACGCAGGCCCGCCAGTTCAAGGATCAGGGCGGCGGATGGATCGCCCCAGAAAGGGGCCGTTTCCGGTGCCGAACAGGGCACGCCCCGGCGTTCCAGCGCGGCTTTCAGGGGCGGGATAAGGGCCTTCATGCGGACCAGTACGGCCACCTCGCCGGGGCTGCATGGCGTGGCCAGTGTGGCGTCGCGGCGGCGGGAATCTTCCAGCGTATGGGAGGTTCCGCCAAGGAGGAGCGCGGCCTGATCCGCGACCCATGCGGCTTCCTTGCGGGCGTCCGGGGCACTGAAGATGTGCAGGCAAGCTTCCCCTTCGCGGGTGGGGATAAGTTTTCCACAGGCTGAGGAAGTCCCGAGCAGCGCCGATGCCGAGGTCAGGATGCCGGCGGCCGAGCGATGGCTCGCGGCAAGGGTGACGCTCTCCAGCGAAGGCCATGCGTCGCGCAGGGCCGACTGGACATCGGGATGCGCCCCACGGAATCCGTAAATGGCCTGATCGGGGTCGCCGATGCCGAAGAAGCCGTGCCCGTCGCCGGGCATCAGCGCCCGGACAAGGGCAACCTGCAACGGTGAAAGGTCCTGTATCTCGTCGACCAGCACGTCGGTCCACCGGCGTTCCGGTTCCGCTTGCAGGCGGGCCAGCCAGTGTTCCAGCAGATCCGTATAGTCCGCAAGGTTCCGTTCCCGTTTGGCGGCGTGATAACGCTCCAGCAGGGCCGATTGCTCGGGCGTCAGGGCGTCGAGGCGTTCGCGGGCGAGAGACAGCTCGTCCCACACGTGTCTGGCGTCGGAGGCGGACAGGGCGTTGGCCTTGGCGAATACGCTCCGGGCGGTTTCCTCGGGCAGCACAGCGGGCAGGGCTTCATCCGTCTGGGCGCCCCAATGGGACAAGGCCAGCGCGTGCAGGGTGTCGGCCTGAGGCAGCGGGACGCCTTCCCCAAGGGCCCGCGCAAGGCGTTCCCGGAGTTCGGCGGCGGCGCGGCGGGTAAAGGTGACGGCAAGGATGCGTTCCACGGGCACGCCGTCCCTGAGGAGGCGTTGGACGCGGCCCACGAGGGTGCGGGTCTTGCCGGAGCCCGGCCCGGCGAGCACCAGTACAGGATGCGGGCCGGCCTTGATGGCTTTCTGTTGTGCGTCGGAATACGGGAACGCCTTCGGATCGGGCGGTGTTTCAGGCTTTGGCGCCATGGCCGTGAACAGGGATACCTGCTGGGACGGCTGTTCCTTGGGGGCGGCCTCCTTGGGCTTCCTGCCCGGTTTCTTGGCTCCGGGCAGGGCGTCCAGCAAGGAAGACGAACGGTACCTTCCGGTCACAAACTGCTTGCGCTCTTCATCCGAGAACACTTTGACCACGCCGTATTCACCGTCAAACCCGCCTTCCTTGATGACGTCGCCCCGGCGCATGCGGGCCACGGCTTCGCCGAGCGCGTCCCAATGCTGGCGCAGATCCGATTCGGGGACCGTGTGCAGGATGTCCATTTCCGAGCCGAACATGCGGACCAGTTCGGATTGCTTTTCCTGCACTTTCCGGCTCTTGGGGCCGACTGAGAGCAGTTCGCCGAGCATTTCCGGGAGCGGGAACAGCGAAACGAATCCGGGATCGTGCTTGGGCATGACCGGGGTCTTGCGGTCCGCCAGCGCCATGACGCGGTGGAGCACGCCGACCGTGAGCGGTTTGCCGCATACCGGGCAGATGTTACCGATTTTTATGGATTCTTCCGGGTCGAGGGCCACATTGCAGGCGCGGTGCCCGTCGAGGTGATACTTGCCTTCTTCGGGGAAGAATTCCACCGTCCCCCGGAAGAGGCAGCCGGAACCTTCCTCGTCCCGTGCGGCCCGGCGCAGCGCATCGAACATGCCGTCATAAGACGGCGTGCCTTCGAACAGGTTGGCTTCGCGGCCGAGGTTTTCCCCGGAGTGGGCGTCGGAGTTGGAAACAAGCGCGTAGCGGTCGAGCGCGGACCAGAGCCGGTTCATGTCCGGATCGGAGGAAAGCCCCGTTTCCAATGCGAAAATATGTGAGGAGAGCGAGCCGAAGCAGTCTTCCAGCGCATCGAAGCCGGATTTTGAGCCAAACAGCGAAAACCATGGCGTCCAGATATGGGCGGGAATGAGCACGCCGCGCTCGTCGGTTTCAAGCACCATTTCAAGGAGATGCTCGCAATCGAGGCCAAGGATCGGGCGTCCGTCGGACGTGATGTTTCCGATGGCGGCGAGCTTGTTGGACAGCTTGTCCGCACTCTCAAGCGTGGGCATGATCACTACGTTGTGTACTTTGCGTACCGCACCGTCTTTTTTGTAGATGGAGCTGATTTCCGCCTGAATGAGGAACTGCGGATCGCTGACGCCGCCCGGACGGGAAAAGCCCGGGATTTCCGTTTCCAGCGGCGTCTCTTCGCGGACGCGGTACAGGCCGCTGTTGTCGTCATAGACGAGGTCACGCCGCAGCTCGTCCCTCCATGCCGGGTGGGTGAAGTCGCCCGTGGACATGACGGAGAGCCCCTTGATCATACTCCATGCCGCAAGATTGCGGATATTGAGCCTGCCGCTGGTGGCGCGGGAAAAGCGCGAATGGACATGCAGATCTGCGCGAAAGTATTTCATGCCCTGAGATTAGCGTAAAAAAGGGCAGAAAGCCAGTGATTCCAGCGTGAAAAAACGTCCCGGTCCATAGAGGGCGACCGGTTCGGCGACGGACGTTTCACCGGATACGCCTTTGCGGGCTTCGATGAGCACGAACGTGGCCGGGACGTTTTTTTGCTTGTGGATGGATTGTAACACCTGAGGCGCGAGCCCGGCTTCACACAGCGCCGCCAGCATATCCTGAAGCCTGTCCGGGCTGATTATGCAGGCGAAGCGGCCCCCTTCATCAAGCAAAAAAGAAGCGGCGGCCGCAAACAGCGGGAACGTCGTCTTGTCGCCGAACAAGGCTTTCCGGCGGGCCTCCGTCGCGGGCAAGCGTCCGGCACCGATAAGCCGCCACGGTGGATTCGCCATAACCAGCCGGACTGGGGCGTTTTCCGCACGGAGTTTTCCCAGAAACCGCGTATCGGCAATGTCCCCGGCGTACGGAGTGAAGCGATCCGAAAGGCCAAGTTTCGCGGCGTTTTTTCGAGCGGCGTTGATCAGCCCGGAATTGCAGTCAATACCGGAACCTTTAAGTTTGTTTTCTGTAAGTAACAAATAGGCCAAACCCACGACGCCGCATCCAGTTCCAAGATCTACAAACCGATCGGTAACATTGTTTGCACTGTTTGCCGCGAAGGCTGCGAGCAGCAGCGCGTCGATGCTGAACCGGAAACTGCCCGCAGGCTGTTCAAGCCCGGAAGGAAAGGCCCGCCGCGCTTCCGCGCATGGCGACGGGTGCTCGCGTGCACGCATTTCTTCAGGTGGGATCATAAACGGGATGGGTATGAAAGGAGGGGCCGCCGCTGCCCCAAAATACAAGGCGTGGAGAGAGGGGAAGAAAAGGAACCGGGGATTCTTTCCCGGAAAGGCTCCTCTTCCTCCTTCTCCGGCATTGCTTAAAAAATATAGTCGATGGCCTGACGGGATTCGGTCACGAGCTTGATAAGCTCCTTGCCGACGGCGACGTGCGCGGGATGTTCGGCATAGGCTTTGAGCCCTTCGGCGTCGTCATGTGTGGTCATCAGGATGACGTTGACCGGCATGGTGCAGGTCGGGAGAAAATCATAAGACACTTCAAGGGATTTCAAAGACGGAACCTGCCCCACAAGGGCTTCAAGGCGCTGCTTGATGAGCTTGGCGTTTTCAGCGGCGGTACGGCCTTCGGCTTCGGGTTTCAGCGTCCACCAGACAATGTGACGAACCATGATGCGACTCCTTTTGAGCAGAGGTTGAATCAGCGGAGAATGTAGGATGCCCACGCGGCCTGCCCATAGGACAGCCCGCCGTCTCCGGGCGGCAGGGAACGGTGCGTGAGCGGGACGAGCCCGCGCCGCGCCAACGCTTCCGGCAACAGCAGGGCGATGGTCCGGTTATGGAAGACGCCGCCGGACAAGGCCACGGTACGGACGCCGCAGCGCCGCGCTCCGGAAAGCGCCAGATCGGCAAGCCCTTCCGCCAGCCCGAGATGGAACCGGCGGGCCAGATCGGGGACAGGAACGCCTGCCCTCCGCAATTCCAGCAGGTGCAGAAAAAAGGCTGCGGTGTCAAGTTCCAGAAGGCCGCCGCGTTCCTTGACGGGAAACGGTGGAATGGTTGTTACCGATACGTCCTGATGCGCTTCCAGCCGGATGGCCGCCTGCCCTTCGTAGGTGATGGCCGGGCACAATCCGAGCAGCGCGGAAACGGCGTCGAACAGGCGGCCGCAGCTTGAAGTCATGGGCGTGGACCCTCGGTTGGCCAGTTCCAAAATGGCGGCGTGTACGGCGTGTTTCCCCGCCACTCCCAAGAGGGCGTCCATATGCTCCGCAAACCATTCCCGCGTTCCTCCGGCCTCGGGGAACCCCATGAAGCCGCTTGCGATGCGCCATGGTTCCCTGATGGCGGCTTCGCCGCCGGGCAGGGGGAACGGCGCGAGGCGGCCTATGCGCCCGCCATAGCGTTCCTCGCTGGCCGCTTGGGGATCGACGAACAGAAGCTCGCCGCCCCATATGGTCCCGTCGGTGCCGTAGCCCGTCCCGTCCAGCGCCAGTCCGAGGGCCGGGGCGTTGTGCCTGTTTTCCGCCAGTACGCCGTAGATATGGGCGAAGTGATGTTGCAGGCGCAGGACGGGCAGGCCGGAGTCCAGCGCGTAGCCTGTGGAGAGGTAGTCCGGGTGCAGGTCGCAGACAACGGCCTCCGGCCTGACTTCCAGCAGGCCGCTCAAATGTTCCGCCATATTCTGGAAGAACTCGAAGGTTTCAAGGTTTTTCAGGTCGCCCACATGCTGGCTGAGGAAGGCGTCCTTGCCGCGAGTGAGGCAGAGCGTGTTCTTGAGTTCCGCGCCCGTGGCCAGTACGCAGCGTCCCGCGTCACGGGGGAGTTCCAGCGGCCTCGGGACAAACCCTCTGGCCCTCCGGAAAAAGTGGAGGGAGAAGGGAGAGCGGGGAAGGGCTCCCCTTCTGGAGAAGGGGTCACCCTCCCCCCCGCCCTTCCCAAGGCTTTCGCTTGGCGGGGAGGCAATGCCGGAAGGCGTTCCGCTCGGGCAAAGGGCGGTTTCGTCATCCGTTTTCGGCAGAACATCCTGTGGATAATACTGTGTATTGTGTTCTGTGGAAATCTCGGATGCGGCTTCTTCCTGCCGCTCGGTTTTCTCCTCACATCCGCATGTAAACGTCTTGAGGGGGGGAAGGGCGGAGGTTGGGGAAGGGAGGATGCCTTTCGCCAGAGAGGTTCTCCCTCCCCGCCCCAGCGCTTCCGCCTCCACCCGTACCACGGAGTCGTCGGCGCGGATCAAGATGTCGCGGTTGTGCAGCAGGAACAGGTCGGCGATGTGCCGCAAGCGGGCCAGTGCTTCGCGGTTGCCGAGCGAAATGGGTTCCCCGCCCGCGTTGCCGGAGGTCATGACGAGGGCCGGAAGCGGCGAGCGCCCGGCAAAGGCTTCGAGGAGCAGGTGGTGCAGCGGGGTATAGGGCAGCATGACGCCGATGCTGTCCACATCCGGCGCAATGCCGGAAGGCAGGGTGCCCCGCGACTCAAGCGCTACGATGGGGCGTTCGGGCGAGGTGAGGACGGCGGCTTCCGCATCGGAAACAAAGGCGACGCGCCGGGCCGTTTCGAGATCCGGCACCATGATCGCCAGCGATTTGTGCGGGCGGCGCTTGCGCTCGCGCAGCAGGGCGACGGCCTTGTCGCTGGCCGCGTCGCAGACCAGATGGAAGCCGCCGAGCCCCTTGACCGCGACGATTTTCCCCGCGCGCAGGGCGGCGGCGGTTTCCTCGACGGCGCATTGGCCTTCGGCAAGCTTGGGGCCGGGGACGCGGGGATCGCCTTCGGGCGCGGCGGTGAGCCAGACCCTCGGCCCGCAGACGGGGCAGGCGTTGGGCTGGGCGTGGAAACGGCGGTCGAGGGGATCGTTGTATTCGGCGGCGCAGTCCGGGCACAGCGGAAAGCAGCTCATGGACGTGGTGGCCCGGTCATAGGGGATGGAGCGGGTGATGGTGTAGCGGGGGCCGCAGTCCGTGCAGTTGGTGAACGGGTAGCGGTAACGCCGGTTCGCCGGATCGCGCATGTCCGCGAGGCAGTTGTCGCAGGTCGCCACGTCCGGGCTGACCAGCACGGCGTGCCCGTGATGGCCTTCGCTGTGCGCGATGACGAAGGCCGTCTCGTTGTCGGCGAGCGGCAGTTCCTCACGGCGCAGGGACGTGATCCGCGCGAGCGGCGGCAGTTCGTGCCCAAGGGCGTGCGCAAAGGCGTCCAGCGCCTCGTCCGTCCCCTGCACTTCCACCCGGACGCCGTCCGACGTGTTGCCCACATGGCCCGTGAGCTGGCAGCGGGTTGCGGCACGGTAGACGAAAGGCCGGAAGCCGACCCCCTGCACCTGCCCGCCGATGGTATAGCCGTGTCGTCTCATGCTGCGCTCCCGTGGTGCCCCCAAAAAGAGGCGTCGTGCCCGATTTGCGTCCTGCCGTTGGAAAAGCGGGAGAAAATCATGGCGGTACCGCCTTCAAGCGTTTACCGGCCACCATAGCCGCCCGCGACGGGCGCGGCAACCCCCCGAAGCTCTCATGACGGAACGCTTGCGGGCCGGGTACTTCGTTTGGTATGATCTACATTTGCTCCTCATGTCTTTCAATTTGTTTTTCCGGAGTCCTCACATGAACGATTTTGCAGTGCAGGAGCTGACGCTGGGTCAACTTCTGGAGAATACGGCAGCCCGTTTTCCCGACAGCGACGCCGTGATCCACGCGGACCGCGATTTGCGGCAGACTTGGTCGGAGTTTTCGGCGTGTGTGGACGAGATGGCCAGAGGCCTGATGGCCATCGGCGTGCGGAAGGGGGAAAAGGTTGCCGTGTGGGCGACCAACGTGCCGCACTGGGTGACCCTCATGTTCGCCACGGCCCGCATCGGGGCCATCCTGGTCACGGTAAACACCAATTACCGTGAGACGGAGCTGCGTTACCTGCTGCAGCAGTCGGAATGCGAGAACCTGTTCATCATCGACAGCGTGCGCGACCACGACTTCATCTCTTCCACATATGAAGTCATCCCCGAACTGCGCCGCCAGAGGCGCGGCATGCTCGACGTCGAGGATTTGCCCCACCTGAAGCGCGTGTTTTTCCTCGGTACGGACAAGCACCGGGGCATGTATTCCCTGCCGGAGGTCTTCTCCCTCGCCGGGGACGTTTCCGATGAGGAATACGAGAGCCGCAAGGCGTCCATCTCGCCGTACGATGTGGTGAACATGCAGTATACGTCCGGGACGACGGGGTTCCCCAAGGGCGTGATGCTGACGCACGTAAACATCGTCAACAACGGCTACTGGATCGGCTACCACCAGAAATTTTCCTCGCGCGACCGGGTGTGCCTGCCCGTGCCCCTGTTCCATTGCTTCGGCTGCGTGCTCGGGGTCATGGCCTGCGTGAACCACGGGGCCACCATGGTGCTGCTCGATGCCTTCTCCCCCGTGCAGGTGATGACCGCCGTGGAGCAGGAAAAGTGCACCGCCCTGTACGGCGTCCCGACCATGTTTCAGGCGATCTTGGATCACCGCGTCTTTTCGCGCTTCGATTTTTCCTCGCTGCGCACGGGGATCATGGCCGGGTCTGTGTGCCCCGAGCCGCTCATGCGCCGGGTCATGGATCAGATGTGCATGCGCGAGATCACCATCTGCTACGGCCTCACCGAGGGTTCCCCGGTCATGACGCAGACCCGCACCGACGACACCGTGGAGCGCCGGGTCAAGACCGTGGGGCGGAATATGCCCGGCATCGAAGTCGCCATACGCGATCCCGATACCAATGAGGAAGTCCCCCGCAACAGCGTGGGCGAGGTGTGCTGCCGCGGCTACAATGTGATGCAGGGCTACTACAACATGCCCAAGGATACGGCGGAGGCCATCGACGAAGAGGGCTGGCTGCATTCGGGCGACCTCGGCATCATGGATGAGGACGGGTATGTCAGCATCAGCGGGCGTATCAAGGACATGATCATCCGGGGCGGCGAAAACGTCTACCCCCGCGAGGTGGAAGAATACCTCCTCAAGATGGACGGCGTGGCCGACGTGCAGGTCGTGGCCGTGCCGAGCCGCCGTTACGGCGAGGAGGTGGGCGCGTTCCTTATCCCCAAGGAGGGCGCGGACGTTGCCCCTGAGGATGTGCGCGACTACTGCCGCGGCAAGATCGCGTGGTACAAGATCCCCCGTTACGTGGCCGTGGTGGACAGCTTCCCCTTGACCGCCAGCGGCAAGATCCAGAAATACAAGCTCCGTGAAATGGCGGCTGCGTATTTCCCCGAAGCCATGCGCGAACGCAACGGGCGCCCCGTTTAGCGAGGCTGGAGAGCAACGGTTTTTGTGAGTTTGGGAAAGGCGGTACGGGCGTCCGCACTGGGAGTTTTTTGATGAAGACCATCGGCCTTATCGGCGGCATGAGCTGGGAAAGCACGGTCACCTACTACCGGATCATCAACCGGCTGGTGCAGGAGCGGCTCGGCGGGTTCCACTCCGCCAAGTGCATCCTGCACAGCGTGGATTTTCACGAGATCGAGGCCTGCCAGCGCGCCGGGGACTGGGGCCGCAGCGGCGAGCTGCTGGCCGGGGCCGCGCGCGGGCTGGAGCTTGCCGGGGCCGACTGCGTGGTCATCTGCACGAACACCATGCACAAGGTGGCGGACGCGGTGCGGGCGGCGACGTCCCTGCCGCTGCTGCACATCGCGGAACTGACCGCGGACGAGCTGGAGGCCGCCGGGGTATCCACGGTCGGGCTGCTCGGCACGGCCTACACGATGGAGCAGGATTTTTACAGGCGGAAGCTTGTGGAGCGGGGGATTACGGTGCTGATCCCCGGGGAAGATGACCGCGCGCTCGTGAACCGCGTCATTTTTGGCGAGCTGTGCCTTGGGACGGTCGCCGAATCCTCCCGGCGGGCGTTTGCGGGGATCATCGATGGCCTGACGGCTCGGGGGGCGCAGGGCGTCATCCTCGGCTGTACGGAGATCGGGCTGCTGGTGCGCCCGGAGGACACGCCCGCGCGGCTGTTCGACACGACGGAAATCCATGCCCGGCGTGCGGCGTTGTATGCGCTTGGCGAAGCATTCCCGCGCGGCGGGGGAGAGTGATGAATACGATTTCTTCGACAAAGGTTCCCGGCCTGACCGAGGACAGGTGCGTGACCCTCATCGGCATGGCGGGGGCCGGAAAAAGCACTGTGGGCCGTGCCGTGGCCGAACGGCTCGGCTGGGCCTATGTGGACACCGATCACCTGATCGAGTCCACCTATGGGGCGCGCCTTCAGGACGTGACGGACGCCTTGGACAAGGAACCTTTTCTTGACGTCGAGGCCAAGGTCATCCTGTCCCTCCGGATGCAGCGCGCCGTGCTCGCCACGGGGGGCAGCGTGGTCTATCGGCCGGAGGCCATGCGGTATCTGACGTCCCTCGGCCCGGTGGTCTTTCTTGACGTGCCGCTGCCCCTCATTCTGGAGCGCATTTCCCGGAAGCCGGATCGTGGGCTTGCCATCGCGCCGGGGCAGACCGTGGAAGATCTGTTCCGCGAACGCGAGGCCCTTTATCGGCGATGGGCCACCTGCCGCGTCGCGGCGGGGGATATCGACGTTTCCGAGACGGCGAAGGCCGTGCTTGACGCCATCGCCGGACACGGACAGGCCCTATGAGCGAACGGGCTTGCGGCGTGCGGCTCCATCCTGCGGCCCGGTTGCTGCGCTGGGTGGGGCGTCATGCCGTGGGGGCGTGCTTTCTCCTGATCGGCGTCTGGCTGTTCCGGGCGGTGCTTGCCGGGGCGGACGGCGTTTCCTATGATTGGCAATGGTATCGCGTCTGGCGGTATTTGGGGCGCTGGGCGGACGGGCACTTCGTCCCCGGCCCGCTGCTCGACGGGCTCGGCATGACCGTGCGCATCGCCCTTTGCGGGCTTGGGCTCGCCGTCGCCGCCGGGCTCGGCGCCGCGCTGCTGCGGCTTTCCCCGTGGCCTGTGGCGCGGGGCATGGCGCATGCCTATGTGGGCTGCCTGCGAAATACCCCGTTGCTCCTTCAATTGTTTTTTGTGTATTTTTTGTTCGCCCCCGTCATCGGGGTGGGGCCTTTCGGCGCGGCCGTGCTGGCTCTCGGCCTGTTTGAGGGCTCGTACATGGCGGAACTGTTCCGGGCGGGCCTGCAATCCGTGCCCCGCGCGCAGTGGGAGGCGGGCATCAGCCTCGGCCTCGGCGTATGGGGCACGCTCCGGCTGGTCATCCTGCCGCAGGCCGTGCGCCGGATGCTGCCGCCCCTGACCAGCCAGCTCGTTTCGCTCATCAAGGACACGTCGCTCGTCAGCGCCATCGCCGTGGCGGATCTCACCATGCAGGCGCAGGTGCTGATCGCGGATACGTTCCTTGCGTTTGAAATATGGCTGATCGTCGCGGCGCTGTATCTGGCGCTCACGCTCTGCGTGGCCTTGCCCGCCCGCTGGCTGGAGCGCCGGTACGCTTGGCGATAGGCTGTTTTTCGGGGAGGGGAATCCCTTCATGTTCTTCTCCTTTCCCCGCATCTCCTCCGCTCCTCAAGGCGTTTGATCGGCGGGAGGCGGCGCGGCGGGAATCTCCGTTGTGAATAGGGAAAACAGGATAGGAGGCGTTATGAAAAAGTTTTTTGCGGTGTTGATGCTGGCGGCGGTCTTGCTCCTGCCCGGCCTGGCGCAGGCCAAGGACGCGCAGACGTCCATGATCGACGAGGTGGTCAAGCGCGGCGTGCTCCGCGTCGGTTTTTCCTCGTTCGTTCCGTGGGCCATGCAGGACAAGAGCGGCGAATTCGTGGGGTTCGAGATCGACGTGGCGAAACGCCTTGCCAAGGATTTGGGCGTGGAGCTCCAGCTTGTGCCCACAAAATGGGCCGGGATCATCCCCGCGCTGCTGGCCGGGAAGTTCGACGTCCTCATCGGCAGCATGAGCGTCACCCCCGAGCGCAATCTCAAGGCGAATTTCACGGTTCCGTATGATTACGCCACCATCGAAGTCATGGCGAACAAGGAAAAGACCAAGGGCATGAAGTTCCCCGAGGACTTCAACAAGCCTGAGGTGGTCGTGGCCCTGCGCACGGGCAGCACGCCCGTCCCCGTCGCCAAGAAGGTGCTCCCCAAGGCCACGTTCCGCCTGTTCGACGATGAGGCCCCCGCCGTGCAGGATGTGCTTTCGGGGCGCGCCGACGTGATGTTCTCGTCCGCGCCGCTTCCGGCCTTTGAGGTGCTCCGCAATCCCGACAAGCTCTATCAGCCCTCCACGGACGCCTTTTACCGCCAGCCCGTGGGCATGGTCATCCGCAAGGGCGATCCCGACAGCCTGAACGTGCTCGACAACTGGATCCGCACGGTCGAAGCGGAAGGCTGGCTCCCTGAGCGCCGTCATTTCTGGTTCAAGACGACCGACTGGGAAGCGCAGCTTCGATGAGTTCCGAAGGCCCCCGGAAGGCGCTCAGGCGGGAATGGTCGCCCTATGACGATTACGGTCGGCGGGGGCGGCTTTTCCCAGCGTTCGGGCGGGTGGACGCCATTTTGGCCGTCCTGCTGCTTCTGGGGGCCTGTTTTTTCCTGTGGCGTTCGGAGACCGTCTCCGCCTATCGCTGGAGCTGGCCCGAACTGGCGGACTTCCTCGTCCGCCGGACGCCCGAAGGCTATGAGCCCGGCCTGCTGGTCCGGGGGTTCGTCGTTACCCTCCGTCTCGGCCTCTGGTCGATGGCGCTGGCCCTGCTCATCGGCGGCGTGCTCGGCTCCCTTTCAGCCGGGAAGCGCGGCGCCGCGGCGTTGCCCATTCAGCTGTTCGTCAATTTGATCCGCAATATCCCCCCTCTGGTTTTGCTGTTCCTCCTCTATTTTTTTGCGGGAAACCTCCTTCCCATCTCCGATCTTGAGCAGGCTCTCCGGGCCATGCCTCCCTTCGTCAATGACATGGTGGCGTGGGGATTCGCCCCCGAAGGCCAGCTTGACCGTATGGTTGCGGCGGTGCTGACGCTCGGCGTCTACGAAGGGGCTTATGTCACGGAGATTGTCCGGGGCGGCATCGAAGGCGTGCCGCACGGGCAATGGGAAGCTTCGGCTGCGCTCGGTTTTTCCCGCTTGCAGCAGCTCCGTCTGGTCATCTTCCCGCAGGCCGTGCGCGCCATCCTGCCGCCGCTCGTGGGGCAGGTCATCACTACGTTCAAAGACTCCGCGCTGGCTTCGCTCATCTCTTTGCCCGACCTGACCTTTCAGGCTCTCGAAGTCATGGCGATCAGCCGCATGACCTTCGAAGTGTGGATCAGCGCGGGGGCCATTTACCTGCTCCTCGGCGTCCTCTGCGCCCGCTACGGTCGCTGGCTCGAAACGCGGGGGACGTGGAAGGCGTAGAGGGTAGGGGGGTAGGGGAAGCGGGGAAGAATCGGGGGAAGGGAGGGGAAACCTTTCTGGAGAAAGGTTTCCCCTC
>USCL01000082.1 GCA_900553145.1 uncultured Desulfovibrio sp. | reverse complement strand
GATATGGCGCTGCATCAGCTTCAGGCGTGGGGCGTCCCCGGCCATCAGGCCCGTCCTGAGTCCGTGTTCCAGAATCCTGAAATCTCGCTCGAACGGTATGTTCCCATCCCAGCCTGACGGGCACCCATAGGTTAAAAGGAGCGGGGAGATAGCCTCTCCCCGCTCTTTGTTTTCCCATCCCCGCAACAAGCATCATGGACCACTGGCAGGCACTCCAACAGCATACTGGCCGAAGACGAGTCCGGTATCGAACCCATGCGATCCACGTAAAAAGTTGGCGCCCCGCCGCAGCATGCCTCCCTTCCCGGCCATGTCCGCCTCTGGACATTCCTTCCTCTCTACGAGTATGAGACGTAAAACTATCCGACAGGGAGGCGAGGACGTGAACATAGACGGAAAAGCGTACCGGACAATCTGGCTTGATGAGACGGATCGTCTGCATGTCATTGATCAGCACGTGTTGCCCCATCGTTTCGAAACCGCAACGCTTACGTCATTCAGTGCGGTTTGCGGCGCCATCCGAAACATGCTCGTCCGAGGCGCGGGGCTCATCGGGGCAACGGCCGGATACGGCATGTGGCTCGCCGCCTGCGAAGCTCCCTCGGGGAACAACGAAACTTTCGACGCGTTCATGCTCGACGCCGCAACATCCCTGAAACGGACACGCCCCACAGCCTCCAATCTGGCATGGGCCGTCAACCGCCAGCTTGCCGCCATGACGCGGGGAACCTCCCCTGAAGGAAAACGGCATATCGCCAAGGCCACGGCTCAGGCCATTGCCGACGAAGACGCCGAAGCGTGCAAGCGTATCGGCGAACACGGGAAAACGCTGCTCGAAACGCTGGCGGCGAAAAAAACGGACGGGGGCCCCGTCAATATCCTTACGCATTGCAATGCTGGCTGGCTGGCCTTCGTCGATTACGGTTCGGCCTTGTCCCCCGTCTATGCCGCACACGACGCCGGGCTTCCCGTCCATGTGTGGGTCGATGAAACCCGCCCCCGCAATCAGGGCGCAAGCCTGACGGCATGGGAACTCTCCCGGCACGGCGTGCCCCACTCGCTGATCGCGGACAATGCAGGCGGGCATCTCATGCAGCACGGGCAGGTGGATATCGTCATCGTCGGCGCGGATCGGGTTACCCGCAGGGGCGACGCCGCCAACAAGATAGGCACTTACCTCAAGGCACTGGCGGCCCATGACAACGCCGTTCCGTTTTATGTGGCGCTCCCCTCCTCAACGTTCGACTTTTCCCTTAATGACGGTGTGATGGAAATCCCCATCGAAGAACGTGGGGCCTCGGAAGTCCGCAACATGAATGGGAAAACGGCCGAAGGCACCGTGCTTGACGTCCAGATTTGCCCGGATGAAACCCCCGCGCGCAACTGGGCATTCGACGTTACCCCAAACCGGCTCATCACGGGGCTCATTTCCGAGCGCGGCACCTGTCAGGCGTCTGAAGAAGGCATCGCGTCCCTGTATCCCGAATCCATAGGCATGGTACGCCATGACCGCTGAACCGATCGACGGCGTCATCAAGTATCAGGCGCGGCACACCGCTGGCGACATCGAAGCGTATCTCCATACCCTGCCCACCGGAACCCGCGATGCGGCGCTCAACACGCTACGCCTTTTCCCCGAACTCGATGCGGCGCGCACCGCACTTCATGACGCGGGGCTCATCGGCGTTTACCCTTCCGGCATCGGTTACGGCAATATCTCTTTGCGGCTGGCGGGCAAGCTTTTCCTCATCAGCGGAAGCGGGACGGGGGCCAGCCGCATTCTGGGGAGACAGGGCTACAGCCTCGTGTGCGCGTTCGATCCCCATAAGAATGCCGTGGCGTCCCTCGGCCCCGTTCAGGCATCTTCGGAATCCATGACGCACGGAGCCATCTACGACGCGGCCAGCGAGGCGCAATGCGTCATCCACATCCACAGCCCATTTCTTTTTGCGTCTCTTCTGGCAAAAGGCTTCCCCCGGACGCCGGACGCCGTCGCCTACGGAACCCCTGCCCTTTCCCGTGAAGTGGCGCGCCTGATTGCGGAAGAACTTCCCCCTTCCGGAGGTGTTTTTGTAACGGCCGGGCATAACGAAGGCGTTTTCGCTTACGGCGAAAGCATTGCCTCCACCCTCAAAGCCATTCTTTCCCTGAACGCGACAAAGGACTGATCATGAGCGTCAAAATAGGCATCATCGGCGGCAGCGGCCTCGACAACCTCAATGTGTTTACCCATGCCCGGGATATATTTACCGGTACGGTGTGGGGCGAACCGTCCTCGCCGCTCCGAGAAGGCGAAATCGCCGGCGTTCCCGTGGCCGTGCTGGCACGGCATGGGCGCAGCCATACCATTGCGCCCTCTTCGGTCAATTACCGGGCCAATATCCAAGCGCTCAAGGATGCCGGGTGCACGCACATCCTCGCGACGACGGCGACCGGCTCGCTCCGGGAAGCTATCGGGCGCGGCGACCTTGTCATCCTCGATCAGTTCATCGATTTCACCAAACAGCGGAAAATGACGTTCCATGAGTATTTCAAGCCGGGCCAGCCCGTCCATGCGGCCATGGCCGAACCGTTTGACGCCGCGTTGCGCCGGATCCTGATTGACGGCTGCCGGAGGAATGGTTTCCCTTTCCATCCCGCCGGAACCGTCATTACCATCGAAGGCCCCCGCTTCTCCACCAAGGCAGAATCCCGCATGTTCCGGATGTGGGGGGCCGACGTCATCAATATGTCCGTTTCCACGGAAGCGGCGCTCGCCAACGAAGCGGGCATCCCGTACGCCGCCGTGGCGATGTCCACCGACTACGATTGCTGGAAGGAGGATGAAGCGCCGGTCAGTTGGGAAGAGGTTTCTCTCGTATTCAAGCAAAACGCCGAAAAGGTAACGGCGCTGCTTGTTGAGAGCGTCCCCGCCATTGCGGGGGCCGCCATGAAGTAGCCCTGCACGCGCAAGCGCAATGCCCCGGCGTGTGACCGAAAAAACAAAGACAGCCCGAAAGGATTCCGGGCTGTCTTTGTTTCTTTTCTGGGGGCCTGTTCCTAGTGGAACCACCATTCCGAGCCTTCCGGCTGGATCGTCGTCCCGTGATAGGCGATCATCACGCCTTCGTTGTCCTCATTACGGTGGCAATATCTTTGGGCGAAACGAATGGCGGTCGCCTTGTCCACATTCTCCGCAATCATTCCCGCATTCTTGTTTTCCGTATTCTTGCGGGCAACAAAAATGACGTCATATGTCTTGGTGTCAATCTGTTCTGTGCTCATAACGTCTCCATTCGGATGAAACTTGAAGAAATGCGCGCTACCCGGGCACGCCGCTAGATACGGGTTTCTCTCCGTATGTTTCTTTTTTGAGCTTGTTTGCGGGCCATTGTCAACCCCACCGACCATGCCCTTTTCCCCTTTTTGGCAGATCCGTTTTTATCTTTGGCACGTACCGTATGGAATGCCGAGCCGAAAAACATTAGTTCACTGAATTTATTTAATAAACAGAAAAACAATTAGTTCTTGTCCTTTGCGCCACAATTGTCTATCACGAAAGAGCCGTAACTTGGTTGCCTCTTTACGGGCAGCCGTTTTGACTACATCAATCGTATGAGGGGAGGAGATTATGTCAAAGCAACGTTCCAAAATGAGCCTTCCGGTGCAAATGGTCATCGGGCTCATCCTCGGCGTAATCGTCGGGAGCATCACTTCCGCCGAGTTTACCGCCGCCTACCTGCGCCCGTTCGGGCAGCTTTTCATCACCCTGATCCGCATGGTGGTCGTGCCTCTGGTCCTTGCCACGATCATCGCGGGGGCTGCGGGCATCCACGACCTGAGCAAGCTGGGGCGCGTCGCCACCAAAACGCTCATCTACTATTTCCTCACGACGGGCGTGGCCGTGGCCATCGGCCTCCTCCTCGCAAACCTCATGCAGCCCGGCGTTGGGCTGGATCTCTCCACGGAAGGCCTGAACGCCAAGCAGATCACACCGCCCAGCCTGATCCAGACCCTGCTCAACATCGTGCCTATGAACCCCATAGACGCCCTCGCCAAGGGGAACATGCTGCAGGTGATCTTCTTCGCCGTCATTTTCGGTTTCGCCTTGAGTTCGCTCGGCGAAACGGGCAAGCCGTTGCTCCGCATTTTTGAACTCATCGGCGACGTCATGATCCGCATGACCAACATGGTCATGATGTACGCCCCCATCGGCGTGTTCGGCCTCATTTCCTATACCGTCAGCCAGCACGGCCTCAAGGTGCTTTTGCCTCTCGGCAAGCTCATCCTCGTCTCGGCCATTGCGTCAGCCCTGCACGTAGCCATCTGCTACACCCCGCTGGTCAAGTACGTGATCCGCATGCCGCTTTCCAAGTTCTTCCGCGGCATTTTCGAACCGTGGCTCATCGCCTTCACGACCTGCTCCAGCGCGGCGGCCCTTCCCGCCAACCTGCAGGCAGTGCGCCGCCTTGGGGCTTCCAAGGGCGTGGCCAGCTTCTCCATCCCGCTCGGCAATACCATCAACATGGACGGTACCGCCATTTATATGGGCGTAGCGGCGGTTTTCGCCGCCGAAGTATACGGTATCCCGCTGACCTTCAGCGACCAGCTCACCGTCATGCTCATGGGGCTCCTCGCCTCGATCGGCACAGCAGGCGTACCCGGAGCGGGCCTTATCATGGTCAGCCTCGTCTTCACGCAGATCAGCATCCCGCTGGAAGCGTTGGCCCTGATCGCGGGCATCGACCGCGTACTCGACATGATCCGCACCTCCATCAACGCCCTTGGCGATGCCACGGGCGCCCTGCTTGTTTCCAAGCTTGAAGGGGATCTGGGCACGGAACCTTTCGAGGAAGATGAGAATGCCAGCGAACTGAACACCGGTACGGAAACCTTCGAATAAGTCCTCGCAACGCGACCTTGAATACGGAGGCGCCTTCCCCAAAGAGGGAGGCGCCTCTTCCTTTAGCAAGGCCCTGTTGCGGTAAAAATCAGGAAAACGTTTCATGCCCTGCCGCCGATTTCTACCGCCCCGGCAGTGACCGCACCGCTCGACCAGAATGCGCTTACGTGGTATGCATGAAAAAAACGGGGAGGAGCATGGCCTGTTTCTTCCTGTTTTCCCCGTCCGGTTTTGTCCATCGTGGTCAAGGCCATTCCCCAACGGACGGGTTTTCCGACACAGAACCGTGAGGGGTACTCATGGGTAAAGAAAATAAAGAAGCGTTGCAGGTTACTAAGGAAATTATCGTTAAATTCATTGAGACCCAGCGTATTTCTCCGAGCAACTTCGCGGAGCATTTCCCCGCTATCTACAAGATTGTTCTCGACACGCTGGAGGACAACGCGACACAGGATGACGACAGTGAACGCTGAAAAACCTCAAGGGACCCTTGAAGAAAAAACACCTGAAACGGCTACGGTCGACGCCCATGCGGCAAACGTTTCGGGACTCTTCGCGCGCATCGTCAAATGGTATGATCCGCTGAACAGGCTGTTGAGCCTTGGTTTGGACCAAGGTTGGCGAAAGTGCCTTGCCGATGCCGTGCTTCCTGATCAGGCGGAAGGGAAACGGGTTCTCGATCTCGCGGCGGGGACACTGGACGTGACATTGGCGATACGCAAGCGTCACCCCGCAGCGCAAGTGCTGGCAATGGACTTCTGCCCGCCCATGCTGGCACATGGGCAAAAAAAACTTTCAGGAGAAGACAAGGACTTTGTTCTCTCCGTTGGGGCCGACGCCCGTGCCCTGCCTCTCCCCGACGCATGCATGGACGGCGTCACCATGGCCTTCGGTATCCGTAATATTGCTCCCCGTTCCGCCTCTTTTGCGGAAATGGCGCGAATCCTCAAACCCAAAGGCCGGGCCTGTATTTTGGAATTCGGGACGGGAAAGGCGCGCATATGGCTCGGCGTCTACAATTTCTACCTGAAAAGGATCCTTCCCGTCATAGGCAGGCTTTCCGGAGATCCCGGCGCCTATGCATACCTCGCCAAGAGCATCATCGAATTTCCGTCGGCCGATGCCCTGAGCGATGAAATGCGCGCGGCGGGCTTTAAACGGATTTACCATATCCCGCTGTGTTCGGGCATTGTCTGCCTGCATGTCGCTGAAAAATGATAACGGCGCTGTTGCCTGCAAGGAACACGCGGACAGGTCTGCTGAAACAAGGAGAGGACTGTGAAAACATTTTTCTTTTTTGGCGATTCCATCACGCTGGGGGTCAACGATGCCTTTGCCGGCGGCTGGGTCGGAAGGTTCGCCGGGCTGGCGTCTCAACGCGCCGGGCTTCCCGTCCCGCCTTCCACCTTCTACAATCTGGGCGTCCGCAAACATTCGAGCCTTCAAATCCGCGAACGCTGGCTTTCCGAATACCGTTCCCGCATTAATGACGCCTCTGTGCCCTACCTTGTTTTCTGTTTCGGCACCGTGGATATGGCGGCCCCCAACGGCAGCGTCGTTGTCCCGATGAAGGGCAGCATCCAAAACGCTCAAGCCATTCTTTCCGAAGCGCAGACGGTGGCGCCGGTCCTCATGATGGGCCCGCCCCCGGTCAAAAATCCGGATCATCAGGAACGGCTGAAAAAACTAAACGAAACCTACGCCGGGCTCTGCCTCGATCTCGGTGTTGCGTACCTCGATCTTCTGAATGGGCTTCCCGCCGTATTCGTCGCCGATCTGGACGACGGGCTCCATCCCGGAAAGACGGGTAACCTGCTGATTGCCGAGCAGCTTCTCAAGGCGCCAATCATGATGGATTGGCTCAGGAACTGAGCGTAGAAGCAAACGAAAAAGAAAAGCGCCCGCTCATCATTCATGAGCGGGCGCTTTGTCGTCAATGTCTGACACGTCTTCCGGCTAGGCTTCAACTTCCTCGCCGTTCAGTTCCGCGCGGAACTTGCGAGACAGACGGAACACGACCACCTTGCGGGGAGGCAGCGTAATGGTCTCATCCGTTTGAGGATTGCGGCCTTTGCGCGCTTCCTTGTCATAAGCCTCGAATTTTCCGAACCCGCTCACCAAGAGGGCATTATCCTTCTTGATGGCCTGCTTCATCAGACCAAGGAGAATTTCCACTGTGTTCTTCACATCAGCCCGATTTCTGTCGGTCTTCTCGTAAATGGCTTCTACAATGTCCGCTTTGGTCAGTGCTCTGTTCATAGTTCCTCCATACTTCCCAAAATGTTCGAGCATCCAGAACATTCCACAAGAATCGTTTCCTCCGCGAGACATTTCGTCGCAATGCCCTTTGACGAAAGGCCCCTCTTGAGGAAGGACTGGAAACTCTTCGTTGTTGCCGACTCCCAAATATGTCTTTCTCAACACCCTGTGTCAGCCCGTCGTCCTATCGGGCTGTACGCAGTTCTTTTGTAAAGAAAAACAGGCAAAAAACACTTTTCGTGCTACATTTCGCATGCATCTTCCCCCAAAGACGCAATGTCACTCGAAACAAGGTTTGCCTGTCCTCAACTATACTCGCTATTTGTCTATAGTTCAAGAAGATTGCATGCCTACGGCGGGAGAATATGCCCCTTTTCCGTTTGCCCCCCAAAACGTCGGCTATAATTTTCCGCGGATAGCGTCAGCGAGGGCAGCCATCTCCCGCATGTCCTGATAGGCACCCTGCGGCCATGCCGTATGGCCGTCTCCAGCAAATCGGGGGATGAGATGCCAGTGCACATGGGGGACTTGCTGGCCCGCAGCGGGATAGTTATTCTGGACGACATTCAGGCCTTCCGCACCCGTTGCAGCCATAACGGCAGCCCCCACCCGCTTCATGGCAGCCAGCACGTTTTCGCCTATCCCGCCGGGCACATCGAACAATGTTTCCATATGCGCCTTGGGGACAAGCAACGTATGGCCTTTGTTGACGGGACTGATATCCAGAAAAGCGATGAGATCTTCGGATTCAAAGACGGACGTGCAAGGTATTTCCCCATGCGCGATTTTGCAAAATATGCAATTTTCCTGTTGTGATGCGGACATAGCGCACTCCTTTTTCTTTCCCCGGGCTCGACCTCCACGGTGAACTATGGAATAGTCTCCGAAACAAAGCGCAGCGTACAAACTGATAAGCACCAAGGGATACCATCACTTACCGTCTAATACCAAACAAATCAACAGGTATGAAAAAAAACTCTTCCACGGAACGCCACATGCGCGAATGCCTTTTCCCGGTTGGCAACCCCGGCGCATCGGCCCCACGCCAACGTCCCGCGATTATCCCCTTCTTCTTGCCTTTCGCAGGCTGCCAATATCGTTGCCTTTTCTGTGCACAGGACAAGCAGACGGGCCAAGCCCAACGCTCCAATGCCCTACCATACCCGCAAGCGCTTGCCGCTCTTTTGTCTGACTTGGAGAAACATTGTAGGGAACAAACAGCCCCCCGCCCCGTCGAACTGGCCTTCTATGGCGGCACGTTCACCGCCCTCCCCGAGCGCCTCCAGACGGAATGCATGGATTTGGCCATGCGGGCCAAAGAGAAGGGCATCGTATGCCGCGTCCGGTGCTCGACACGCCCTGACGCTCTTCACCCGGAACGGTTGCGGGCGTTACGCCACGCGGGGCTGGATCTCGTCGAGCTCGGGATACAGTCATTCAATACGGAAGCGTTGCTGGCGGTGCGGCGCGGCTACACCGGGGAGGCCGCGCGGAGGGGCTGCCGTTTGCTCAAGGAAAGCGGCCTTGAACTCGGCATCCAACTGCTCCCCGGCATGCCCGGCTCCACTCCGCAGTGCTTCTCTGATGATGTGGAAGAAGCCCTTATGTTTTCCCCTTCCTGTTTGCGTTTTTATCCCTGTCTGGTCGTAGACGGCACGCCACTGGCGGAACGATGGAGGGCGGGCGAGTATGCGCCTTGGGACATGGATACGACCACAGCGGCGCTCGGGAAAGCCCTTGCCTCGGCATGGGCACGCAGAATCCCCGTCATCAGGCTAAGCCTCGCCCCGGAGGACGAATTGGATGAAGCCGTATTGGCGGGGCCTCGTCATCCCGCACTCGGCAATATCATTCAAAGCGAGGCGCTGTTTGAAACGGTCCGTTTCCATGTCGTTTCGAACGGCTCCCTGCCGCCGGACGAACTCTTCTTCCCCAAGTCCTGTCAGGGCTTTTTCTTTGGGTATAGGGGGAACCTGCTTCCTCGCTGGGAGGGACTCGGCATCCACCCTTCATCGATCCAATGGATTGCAGGCGAATACGCTGCGCTGCGCTGGAACACCCCCCTAGAGAAGGCACTGCCGTAAAAACCGAACGCGCGCTCATAGGGCTTTCCTTCTAAAAAATACCCGCGAAACGGCCTCTCTCAGATCTTGCCTTGTGCAGCAGGTCTGTTATCATTCTCTGCTTGCGTTACTGAAGATTGGCTTTTTCCTTTTTCGACTGACAGCCCAACATGCTGTCGGCTCTGCTTGCCGGAGACCGTAACAGACAACCCTCCGTAACGCCTTTGTCGTTTTTCTTTGTTTGAGAAAACTTCCGCTCCGCACCGGACAACCGTCGTGTTACGTCGGCTCGGCTTTCCGATACCCTCGCATAGGGACACCCCCGGAGCCCGGAGTTCTTGTTTCACCTTTTCACTTTTGGACATCACATGACCGAACAAACGCAAGAGGCTAAGGCCAATCCGGCTGTTAAGAAGGACAAGGCCAAGTCTCATCCCTCCAATACCATCCAGACTTCCTCTGAAATCATCTCCGTCGACGAACCCGAAAACGCCCTTCCCGAAGTCGCCCTTGCCGATCTGCCTCAGCTGCTTCAAACCGCTTGCGCCAAGGCCGGTTGGCCCAGCCTTATGCCCGTGCAAGCCCGCGCGCTCCCTTACCTGCTTGAAGGGCGGGATCTCATGGTCCAGTCCCGTACGGGCAGCGGCAAGACGGGAACCTACCTGCTCCCGCTCATGGCCCGCCTGAACCCGACCATGCCCGCCGTGCAGACGCTCATCCTCGTGCCGACCCGCGAGCTTGCCGTTCAGGTGGAACAGGAAGCCAAAACGCTTTTCAAGGGAAGCGGCTTCACCGTCGCCGCCGTCTATGGCGGGGTCGGCTACGGAAAGCAGATTGACGCGCTCCGCCAAGGGGTCAGCGTCGTCGTGGGCACGCCCGGACGCGTCCTTGACCATCTCCTGCGGCGCACGCTCAACCTTGATCATATTTCCGCTCTGATTTTCGACGAAGCCGACCGCATGCTTTCCATCGGCTTCTACCCGGATATGAAGGAAATACAGCGGTACCTGCCGGGGACGCCCATCCATGCGATGCTGTTCTCCGCCACCTATCCGCCCCATGTGCTCAAGCTGGCGGGGGAATTCCTGAGCAATCCGCAGATGCTTTCCCTGTCCACGACACAGATCCACGTGGCGGAAGTCCAGCATCTCTATTGCGAATGCAAGAGTATGGAAAAGGATCGCACGCTGATCAAGATTCTGGAAGTCGAAAACCCGGCCTCTGCCATCGTCTTCTGCAATACCAAAGCGACGGTGCACTTTGTGACCGCCGTCTTGCAGGGGTTCGGATTCAACGCCGACGAATTGTCCGCCGACTTGTCCCAGTCCCGCCGCGAAGACGTCCTTTCCCGCCTGCGCAAGGGGGCCATCCGGTTCCTCGTCGCCACGGACGTGGCCGCCCGCGGAATCGACATCCCCGAACTCTCGCATGTATTCCTCTATGAACCGCCGGACGACAGAGAATCCTACATCCACAGGGCGGGACGCACCGGGCGCGCCGGAGCCGCCGGCGTGGTCATTTCCCTTGTGGATATCATGGAAAAGATGGAGCTCCAGCGGATCGCCAAGTACTTCAAAGTGCCGCTCACGCAATACACGGCCCCCACGGACGAAGAAGTCGCCCATGCGGTCGGCATGCGGGTTACGGCTCTTCTCGAAGCCCGCTTCCGGCAGCTCAACGGGCTGGAGCGCGAGCGCATGAAACGTTTTGAGTCCCTGGTGCAGAGCATCGCGGACGATCCCGAACAGCGCCATCTGCTGACGCTGCTTCTCGATGACTGCTATCAGAAAAGCCTCAACCCCACGGCGTTCCTCCCGGCGGGCACGCCGCGCAAGGAAGCGGAAGTCTCGGCGCGCCCCCCCAAGCCGCATACCGGCAACGGGCGGCGGGGCGCGCGTGAAAACGGCCCTCGCCGCGAAGGTGGCCGACGTGAAGGCCAGCCCTCCTCCAAAGAAGGAAAACGGGAAGGCGGCCGCAACTTCAAGGGACGCAAGCGTTCTTCCGACAAACCTTCCGACTGATTCCGGAGCGGATTGTGTCAACAGCCTCTCAAGGCTCTCTGCCCGATATGACGGAAGAGGTGCTGGGAAACTTCTCCGCCATGCTGGAAAGCATGGATTTTGCCCAGGAGCTTGAGCTCCTGGGCATACGGAAACTTCATTTCCGCCAGAGGAAACGGGCTATCCGGGAATTGCGCGCCATGAGCATCGGCCTCTGGCGCCTTGGGCTGAAACGGTCCTTCCCCTCCGATGGGGAATTCCTCTTCGAGCGCTTCATGCTCGGGCTGTACGAGCAGGCCCGTACCAATAAGGAACGGGAACAGGCCAACGCCTTCGATCTCCTCGTCCGTTCCTATATCGACAAGTTCGGGGAACGCGGCGATACGGATTTTACGACAGTAAGCGGGCATATCGTTTCCTTGTTCCGGCGCAAGCCGGGAAACACCGCGTCGCAGAGGCTCAAGCTGGCCCTGTTTATGCGGAACGCCTATACCAATATCTTTCGCCATCTTATCTGAGCAAACGCGTTTTCACACATAGCACTCCGAAGAGGGAGGACGTCATGCGCGTGATCATTATCACCTCGTCCAGCAACCGCAGCGGCGGTACACGCCAAGCAGTCTACCAAGCCCAAGGGCTGAGCGAACGGGGCCATGATGTGGCGCTGTGCCTTCCCCATAACTCGACGCTCTGGGAATTGCCCAACGCGGCCTCCAATCCCCTCTGGCACGCTTTGCCGGAAAACCCGGCGCAGCACCGTGCGTATGTGGAAAACCTTTTTCCTTCCCCGGATGCCCCGACCATCGTCCATGCCTTCCATAACAAGGCTGTGAAGCGCGTCGCATGGTGGGGCTTGTTCTGGCGGAACCGGAAGCTGGCCTGTGTCGCGCATCGCGGCGTCATCTACCGTCCGGGCAATCCCCTCCCCTACCTTTCGCCTTCAATGAAGGCCTTTCTCCCTAACTCGGAAGCGTGTGCCCGGGCGATCAGCTGGTGTTGCCCCAAGCATAAGATCCATGTCATCCCGAACGGCATCCCCGACGATCGCGTGATCCCCACGCGGCCCGCCTCCGCCGTAAAACGGGAACTGGACATCCCCGAGCAAGCCCTTACCTTTACCTATGTGGGGAACAATAATCCCGCCAAAGGGATAGAACCGCTTTTGAAAGCGTTTGCCGCCGCCCGCCTTGACGCATATGTCGTTTTGGTAGGAGCCAACCCCGATCTCTGGCTTCCTCTCTGCAACACGCTGGGCATTCAAGACAAAGTCCGTCTCATCGGGCAGACCGAACACGTCAGCGACTATCTCCAGATAGGAGATGCCTTTGTCTTTCCCTCGAAGCATATGGATTCGGCTCCCAACACGCTGCTCGAAGCCATCCGCATGGGATTGCCCGTAGTGGCGGCCACGGTAGGCGGAGTTCCGGAAATAGCTCAAAATAATGGTCTATTGGTTCCACCGGATGATATGGAAGCCCTCACGCGGGCTTTACGGGAAATGGCTTCCAGTCCTGAGCGCCGAAAGCTCTGGGGAGAGAACAGCGCCCGCAGAGGGCGGCTCTACTCCGTCGAAGCGCGATGTATCGAATTGGAAAAGATATATCATTCCGTACTGTAACCTGCTATCGGAGCAAAAGGAAACGTTATGGATCTGTTGCAGAGTATCGGAAAGACGCCGCTGATACGGCTCCCCCCGCTGACTGAGGGCCTTGATACGGAAATTCTGGTTAAAGCCGAATCCCGCAATCCGGGCGGTTCCATTAAAGATCGTGCCGCCCTCAGCATGATTCGGGGGGCCTTGGAAAAGGGAACCCCCAAGCCGAACGGCACCATCGTCGAACCGACCAGCGGGAACACGGGCATAGGGTTGGCGGTCGTATCCACATGCATGGGGTTCAAGCTTATCCTGACGATGCCGGAATCCATGAGTGAAGAACGCAAAGCCCTGCTCCGGGGGTTTGGGGCGGAACTCATCCTCACCCCAGCTGCAAAGGGCATGGGGGGGGCCGTTGAGGAAGCACAGAGGCTAGCCGACACGAAAGGCTATGTGCTTTTGGATCAGTTCTCCAATCCGGACAATGCTGAAGCGCATTACCGCACGACGGGACCGGAAATTCTTGCGGACGCCGGGACTGTGGATGCCTTCGTCGCGGGCGTCGGCACGGGCGGCACCATCACGGGG
>USCL01000081.1 GCA_900553145.1 uncultured Desulfovibrio sp. | reverse complement strand
GGTGCCGATGCTGTGGCATCTTCAAGCAACAGCTTTTTTCCGGAATGTCCAGCAACCCTTTCCCAACGGTTGCCCGGCGGGGACTCCCTTCGCGCAACCTCCCCACCAGCCGAAAGTCTTGGGAAGGGTGGGGGTACGGGGGAGGGGAACCTTTCTCCAGAAAGGTTTCCCTCCCCCGATTCTCTCTTCCCCGCTATACCATAGCGGCGCGGAGGGCTTCCTCGACGGTGGTGATCCCGGCGCGGACCTTGCGGGCGGCGTCCTGTGCAAGGGTGTTCATGACGCCTTGCCGCTGGGCGATGGCGGAAATCTCCTGCGCGTGGGCCCGGCGGACAATGGCTTCCTGAATATCCGGCGTCACGGGCATCACTTCGAAAATGCCGATACGCCCCAGATAGCCCGTATTCCCGCAGTGGTAACAGCCCTTCCCCCGCCGGAAGGCCGCCCCTTCGGCATCCTTGATCCCGAAAAGCTCGAGCAGGGCACGGGGCGGATCATAGGGCTCGGCGCAGTGGGGGCACACTTTGCGGACAAGGCGCTGGGCGAACGAGCAGAGGAGCACGGAAGCGACGAGGTAGGGCTCGATGTGCATTTCCATAAGCCGCGAAACCGCGCCGGGCGCGTCGTTGGTGTGCAGGGTGGACAGCACGAGGTGGCCGGTGAGCGCCGCCTGAACCGCGATCTGCGCGGTTTCGCTGTCGCGGATTTCGCCCACCATGATTACGTCCGGGTCCTGACGCAGGATCGAGCGCAGGCCGGAGGCGAAGGTCATGCCCGCCCGGACGTTGAGCTGCACCTGCCGGATGCCGTCGATGCGGTATTCGACGGGGTCTTCAAGCGTGATCGCGTTCACGTCCGGCTTGTTGAGGAGCTGGAGGATGGAATAGAGGCTTGTGCTCTTGCCGCTCCCGGTGGGGCCGGTGGACAGGATCATGCCGTAGGGCCTTTCAATGGTTTGGGAAATGGTCTTGCAATCCTTGTCGCTCATGCCGAGCTTGTCCAGCGTATAGACGTGGTTGGTGCTCATGTCGAGCAGACGCATGACCACGTTTTCGCCGTAGATGGTCGGCAAGGTGGAGACGCGGACGTTGATCTCCCGGCGGTCCACCATCATGGTGAAACGCCCGTCCTGCGGCACGCGGGTAATGGATATGTCCATGTTCGCCAAAATCTTGATGCGCGAGACGATGGAGGCCCCGACGCTTTTTGGGGGCGAAGGCGTCTTGCGGAGCTTGCCGTCGATGCGGAAGCGGATCTGGATGGAGTCCTTTTCCGGGCTGATGTGGATGTCGCTCGCCGATTCGCGCACGGCCTGCGTCAGGATGGAGTTGACGAGCCGCACCACCGGCGCTTCGTCGGGCTGGCCCAGTTCGTCTTTGGGCGTTTCGCTGGCGATGAGCAGGTCGTCGGACGCGATGGGCTGATCGGGAAGGGCGGTGAAGCTCTCCATCACCCCGTCCATCGTGTTGAAATGGCCGTACAGCGCGGCGTAGAGCTGGGTGAACTCCTGCCGGAGGCACATCACGGGTTCCACTTCGCGGTCCGTGACGATTTCGATGCGGTCCAGCGCGTCGATGTCCAGCGGGTCCACCATCGCCACGACCAGCACATCCCCGCGGACGAGCAGGGGGACCGCGTTGGTGCGCTGCGCCACGTCGGCGGGCAGGCGGCCGGAGAGGGACAGGTTCAGCGGGAAGCGGGCGGGCGAGTAGCGTTCGATGCCGGTCTGGCGGCACACGGCGTCCACAACGTCGCTTTCGCGGCAGATCCCCTGCTTGATCAGGTACTCGCCGAGCTTCATGCCGCTGCTGCGCTGGCCCTGAAGGGCGGACTCAAGCTGTTCGGCGGTGAGCAGGCCGGAGGCCAGCAGCAGTTCGCCGAGTCTCATTCGCGTATGCATGGGCTATCTCCTCGGGGCACCTGTTGAGGGGGCGGGAAGCGCCCCGTTCCTGAGCGAAGGGGTGTCGCTCATGGACGGCGCGGACGGAAGGGGAGGCAGCTCGCGCGTGGGAAGGATCTCCGGCGTGATGAAGATGAGCACTTCCTCCATGGTCTTGCCCTTGCTCTCATGGCCGAACACGTACTTGCCGCCGGGGAGGTCCTTGAGGCCGGGGACGCCCGCGTTGGTGTCCGTGCCCTTTTCCTTGGTCAGGCCGGAGATGACCACTGTTTCGCCGTTGCGCATGATGAGGGTCGTTTCGGTCTGCTTTTTGATGATGAAGGGATTGCCGTCCACGGAGCGGGAGGTGTCCACCTCATCCTTCTTGACCAGCACCTTGAGCTTGAGGTTGTCCCCGTCGATGACGTTGGGCGTCATTTCGAGGCGCAGGACCGCATCCTCGAACTTGACCTCGCGGTCGCCCATGTTGCTTGTGGAGACGTAGGGGACCTTTTCGCCGTTTTCCGTATAGGCCATCTTGTTGTCCAGCGTGGTGATGGACGGTGAGGACAGGATATTGATGTTGCCGTCTTTTTCCATGAGATTCAGCTGGACTTCAAGCCTGCTGCCGCCGATCCTGCCGAACAGGAGGCCGAGGGAACCCATGTCGTTGGACGCGATGCCCGAATAGTCGAGGCCGAAAGGCGTGCCGCCGAGGCCGGAACCGTGCGTTCCGGTCAGGGCGCCGGTGACGGGATCCTGCCCCTGCGTGCCCGCCGCGCCGGAACCAACCCATGCATGGTTGCCGTTGTTGAAGGCGCTGGAGCGCCAGACGCCGCCCCACTGCGTGCCGAGTTCGCGGGCGGTTTCCTTGGTAGCTTCTACGATGTAGGCCTTGAGGTGGACCTGCGGGCGCGGGCGGTCGAGGTTGTCCACAAGGCGGATGATGCGCTGCTGATCCTGTTCCGTAGCCTGTACGATCAGGGCGTTGCTGTGCTCGTCCACTTCGATGACGGCGGTTTGCCCGCCCTGCCCGTTGGCGGCGGTGAGGAATTTGGTGAGGCTCTGCTGCAGGGCGGCGGCTTCGGCATAGCGCACGCTGACCACGCTCACGGTGAGAGGCGCGTTCTGGCGGGAAATGAGTTCCTGCTGCGCCAGCTGGTTGTCGAGCGTCTGAAGGTTGATTTCCTTCTGCTTCTCCACGGCGGTCAGGACCTGCAGGATGTTGCCCTGCCAGCGGTATTGCAGGCCGTTGGCGCGCAGCAGGCCCTGAAACACGTCCCGCCACGGGGATTTCTGGACATTGAGGCTGACCGTCCCGCTCACGCCGGGGCTGAGCATGACGTTGACCCCTGCGGCGGCCGCAAGGCTGCGCAGGGCCACGCCCACGTCCACGTTGTGGAGCTTGAGGGTGACGGGGATGGCAGGCAGGGGACGGGACGCGGCCTGTTCCTGTTTTTCCGTGTGCCGCATGATCACGCGGGGCTCGGGGCGCAGATCGGAGGGGGCGGGCGAGTAGCCCTGGGAATCCTGCCCGAGCTGTTTCCAGTGATCCATGAACTCCTGTTTTTTGTCCTGCTTCGGGGAGCAGGCCGCCAGCAGGCAGAACAGGGTCAGGAGGCAAAGGATGGAAAGGGGCCGTTGTCGCATATCATTCTCCACTTGCCGCAAGGGCTGCGGCGAAGCTGTTCGTTGAGAGGCGCCGGGGGAGGCTATATGTCGTCCCCGGAGTAAGGCAGGGTCCATTCGGCGTTCCGGGAGGGCGAATAGAGGCGCACGCCGTCGGAGCCGATGAACCGGATCACGTCGCCGGTGTTGGGAAGCGTGTCGCCCACGCCGTACTCCAGCCCGCCGATGATGGCGAGGGCTTCCTTCCCGGCCTGCACGTAACCGGAATAGACAAGCCCCGAGGCGTTCGCGGACGCCGACTGCTGCGCGTCGGGCAGGCCGTTTGCCGGAAGGGTGAACGGGTTGCGCATGGCGGGGCGCAACGATGAGGCGAGGATGTAGCGCTGGCCGTCCGAAAGGGGGAGGGCCTGCAGGCGCGCCGTGACTTCCCCGGCGACGGCCCGGGCCTGCTGCAGGGCGCTGTCCGTGCCGGACGGGGCCGAGGAGGGCAGCATCGAAAGGCCGAACTGGATGCCCCCGCCCGCGGCGACGACGCCCATAGCCGCCAAAAGTATTTTTTCCCGTAGCGTCATCAGTCAGCCTTCCTCAATGCCGTGGCGTGTTGGCCTGTTGCGTGAACGTGGCCCAAATCCCCAGCGAATACGAGGGAAGCGCGGCGGAAGGGGTGACGTTCAGAAATTCCATGCCGGAAAGCCACGGCTGCTCGCTCAGGAGGAGGACAAGCCGCCGGAAGTTGTCGGGAGAGCCGGAGAGGGTGCCGTCCAGACGGATACGGTTCTTCTCCACGACGGTTTCGGCGGCGGGGACGAAATGGGAACTCTGCATCCCGGACAGGCTGACCATCTCCTGCAAGGACGTGACGATGAGCGGGAGGGTATCCGGCGTCGGCAGGATTTTGGTCGTCCCGAGAAGGCGCCGGGTTTCCTCGCGCCGGGCGCTGAGGCCTTCCATGAGCGGCTGGAGGGTTTCCTGCACCTGTATCCGGGTCTCAAGTTCCTTGATGTCGGCTTCGAGCTTCCACGTCATATACATGAGCGGCGCGAGGCAGAACAGCAGCGCGCACAGGGCCATCGCGCCCTGGAGGATGAGGATCCTGAGCGGGAACCATGCCGGGACGAGCGGGAGGCGCATGCTACACCAGCCTCAGGGTTGCGACGAAGGAAAGGATTTCCGTATCGGTTTGCTGCTTTTCCACGATCAGGGACAAAACCATCGGCGAGTGTTCCAGCTGGCTCAGAAACTCCGCAAGCTGCGATTCGCGCTGGAGCATGTCGCCCACCACGCTTCCGGTGAGCACGGCGACGGCGCTTTCCTCGGGGGCGGGCGTGCCCTTCGCCCCGCGCTGCGCCCCCCGCTCGCCGGGGTTCACGCCCTTGAAGGTAACCCGCATGCCGGTGAGGTGGATGCCCTCGGGGGTAAGGGATGAGAGTTCGGTCATGAGCGCCGCGGCGATGCGGCGTTTCGCCAGCGTCCGGGCCTGCATCTGCCATTTTTGGGTGTCGGTCAGCTTGTTTCTGAGCTGATCCGGCGTGTAGAGCACGGGCCACGAGGCGATCCGGTTTTCCAATTCGGCCTTGTGCGCCTTCTCGCCCAGATAGTTCATATACAGCTTGCCGCAGAAAGCCAGAAGCAGCATGAGCGCGACGGTCGTTATCCCTATCGAAAGGAACGTGATCCGCATCTGCTGTTCCCTGCTCTTCTGATCCTTGTAGGTCATGATCGCGTTGGGCGTATAGGCGGGGGAGGAGAGGCTCAGGCCGATGGCCTGAAGCAGGCTTGCGTCGGCCGTTCCCGACAGCGCCTTCTGCAGATCCGTAGCCGCCCCGGGCGAGGCCTGGCCGTCGAAGCGGAGCGGGCGGCAGGGGAGGCCGAGGGTGGATTCGAATTTCTTCAGCGCGAGCGCCATGCACCCGCCGGGGGCGAACACGATGACGCCCTGGATGTTCGGCATGCCCATGGCGTTGCGGAAATGGTCGGCGGTGCGTTCCAGCTGGCGGGCCAGCCTGCCGAGGGGCTGGGAAAGGCGCAGGAGCAGCCCTTCCTCTTCTTCCGGCGTGCGGCGTCTGCCTTCGCAGAGCAGGCGCAGGCCCTCTTCATAGGAAAGCTCATCGTACGGACGTTCTTCGGCAAAGGAGGCGGACGCCGGGGGTGCGGCGGATACGGGGGGCACGGCGGACAACGGAGCCGCATCCATGCTGATCGGGCGTTGCTGCGGAAAGGACAGTTCCAGCGGCAGGGATTCCGGCTGCAGGATCAGCGGGAACGGGTCCGTGGGCGGCGTGAACGACGAAACGGCCTGCTGCGGCCCGGAACGGGAACCGGCAAGTTCCCCTCCCAGCTCCTCCAGCGGCAGGTGCTGCGGCATGGGCGGCGGCGCAACCGGAGGCGGCGTTTTTTTGCGGCCGCCGCCGTGGGATTCCTGCAACGCCGTGACGAGGCTCCTCAGCCCGGTTTTGATGGTCCGGCTGAGCGCGATGGTCGTCCCGGAAAAGATTTCGATGCGGGTGGAGTCCTCCCCTATGTCGGCGAAAGCGAAATGCTCCCACGGCGAGGAAAGCCAGCCCGAGGCGAACAGGTTTTGCGCGTAGATGTTCCCGGAAGTGATGCCCGCCGGGGAGACGCCGGCCCCGGCCAGCTCATGCCTGAGGGTGTCGACCGCGCCTTTATTGGCGATCATGGCGGTAACGGGCAGGCGGGGCACACCCTTGTCCAGCACTTCGGCGTCCGCGCGATAGTCGAAAACGGTTTGGGCTTCGTCGAACGGCTTTTCGCGGATCGCGGTCATCTTGGCGATGGCGTCGCGATCCTTGGGGCTGACTTTGGGAATGCGGTAATGGCGGAGTTCGTCCTACCCGTCCGGGAGGCGGACCCATATGTCCGCGTCGCGTCCTCCGTGCGGCAGGAAGGCGTTCAACGCCCCGCGTACCCTTTCGGCACAGCCCGGCGTTTCCCAGTCCATGTTTTCCGGGATTTCGAAGCTCAGGACGGCCTCAAGGAGCGGCGTGCCTCCCGCGCGGCGTTGCGCAAGGCTGATCCTGCCCTTACGGACATCGATGCCTACAACGGATCGTTCTTTGCCGAACAGGGGGCGGAGGGGCGCGGCCGGAGGAACGGGAAGAGGAGGGACGGGAGAAGCTGGATCGTCGTCTTTCGGGGGTGCGCTGCGGATATGATCCAGCAGTTTTTGTGTGGCATTGGCCTGACTTGCGGATAAAGACACGTTAGCACCCCGTCGACTATCAGTTGGAGGGAAATGATAGCCGCCAACGGTAGCGAGGGCAAGCCCGTTTTCGCTCATTTTACCGGGCTTGAACGTTAAAAATACGTGTGCCTATGCCTCATCCGTGTGGAGGCTGCCGGAAGGGGCACCCCTGGCGATGGGGCATATGGACGGTGAAGGGGGATGGATGGAGCGTGCCGGGGCTCTGCATCACGCCGGCGAAAGGGGGTGAGGGGCAACGGGGCGTCCGCCGTCCAGTACGGGAGGGCAGGCGGAACCTCATCATCGGAAGCATTCTTCGCATGGCCTCGCAGGGAAATCCTCCTCCTCATCATCATCATCATCTTCTTCTTCTTCTTCTTCTTCTTCTTCTTCTTCTTCTTCTCGCGGAGGTTGCGCTGATTGCATCCTTTTCGCGTCGGCAAGGTTTCCGGAATGTCGGGGCGCGCGAAGAATGCGGCCTCCCAAAGAGAACAGGGGAAGAAGCGTACGCTTCTTCCCCTGTTCAGGGTCCGGGAGGAACATCCCTCCCGGCGATATCCGAGGCCGGGCCTCAGGCGGGATTCTTAGTCGCGGCGGGGACGGCGCTCACGGCGATCCCCACGGTCGCCGCGGTGTTCGCGGTCACCGTCGCCGCGCGGGGCGCGGGCGGGGCGGGCGGTATCCTCGGGCTTCCATTCGATGCCCTGTTCTTCAAGAAGGACGGCCCTGCGGCTGGCACGGATGCGGTCGCCGTTGATTTCGATGACCTTCACCAGCATGTCTTCGCCGAGGTGGGCGATGTCGGAAGCCTGAGCCACGCGGTTGGTATCAAGCTGCGAGATGTGCACAAGGGCTTCGACGTTGGGCATGATTTCCACGATAGCGCCGATTTCCAGCACTTTGCGGACCTTGCCCATGTAGTTCTTGCCGAGGTCGGGGCGCTGGTCGTAGTACTGCACCAGTTCCTTGGCCTGTTCCATGGATTCGGCGGTCGGGGCGAAGATGGAGATGCGGCCGCTGTCTTCGATGTCCACGGAGGCGCCGGTGGCGGCGGTGATCGCCTTGATGTTCTTGCCGCCGGGTCCGATGATCATGCGGATGACTTCGGGGTTCACGAAGACTTCGGCATGCTGCGGGGCGTACTTGGAGAGCTCGGCGCGGGGGCCGTCAATGGCCTTCTTCATTTCGCCGAGGATGTGCAGGCGGGCTTCATGCGCCTGACGCATGGCCTTGCGCATGATCTCGGTGGTCAGGCCGGTGATCTTGATGTCCATCTGTACGGCGGTCACGCCTTCGGCGGTACCGGCGATCTTGAAGTCCATGTCGCCGAGGGCGTCTTCATCGCCGAGGATGTCGGTCAGCACGATGAAGTTGTCGCCTTCCTTGATGAGGCCCATGGCCACGCCCGCGACCGGAGCGGAAACCGGCACGCCCGCATCCATGAGGGAGAGGCAGCCGCCGCACACCGCGGCCATCGAGGACGAACCGTTGGATTCCAGCGTTTCGGCCACCACGCGGACGGTGAAGGGGAAGCCGTCGCCCGCGGGGATGATGGGCTTGAGGGCCTTTTCGGCCAGCGCGCCGTGGCCGATTTCGCGGCGGGACACGCGGACGGGCTTCACTTCGCCCACGGAGAAGGGCGGGAAGTTGTAGTGCAGCATGAAGGTCTTGGTCACGTCGCCGGTGAGCGAATCCATGCGCTGGTTGTCCGTGGAGCTGCCGAGCGTGGTCACGCACATGGACTGCGTTTCGCCGCGCGTGAACAGCGCGGAACCGTGGGCGCGGGGCAGGATGCCGGGCTGGATTTCGATGGGGCGCACGGTCTTGGTGTCGCGGCCGTCGATGCGGGTGCCTTCGTCAAGGATGCGCTTGCGCACGACTTTCTTTTCGATGTGGCCGATGATGTCGCCGACGGAGGAGAGGGCCTTTTCATCTTCGCCATAGACCGGATCGGCCTTGAGGGCTTCGACGATCTTTTCCTTCACGGCCTTGCGGGCGTCCTTGCGGGCCATCTTTTCGGGCACGCGCATGGCGGCTTCGAGGCCGGCCCCGGCGGCGAGCTCTTCGATGCGGGCGAGCAGGGCCGCGTCGTCTTCCTGCGGGGTGAAGGCCATCTTCGCCTTGCCCGCGAGTTCGCGCAGCTTGACCTGCGCCTCGACGAGGGGCTGGATTTCCTTGCGGCCCCATTCAAGGGCGTCGATGATCACGTCTTCGGGAACGAAGGTGGCTTCGCCTTCCACCATGACCAGCGCGTCGGCGGAGGCGGCGAACACGATGTTCAGATCGCTTTGGGCCATTTCCCCGACCGTGGGGTTCAGGACGAACTGGCCGTTGATGCGGCCGATGCGCGCGCCGGCGACGGCTTCGGCGAAGGGCAGGGGCGACAGCATGACGGCGGCGGAAGCGGCCGTGATGGAGAGCACGTCGGAGTCATTTTCCTGATCGGAGGAAATGACGCTGGCGAGCACCTGCACGTCTTCGGGGAGGCCCTTGGGGAACAGCGGGCGGATCGGGCGGTCGATGAGGCGGGAAACGAGGGTTTCGCGCTCGGACGGGCGGCCGATTTCGCGGCGGAAGAAGCTGCCGGGGATGCGGCCGGCGGCATACATGCGCTCGGAATATTCCACGGTCAGCGGGAAGAAGCCGCGATCGAATTCGAGGGGCTGTGAACAAACGGTAACAAGTACGACGGTGCCACCGCACTGGATGGTAACGGAGCCGTGCGCCTGCGTGGCGACGCGGCCGGTCTCAAGGATGATTTCCTTGCCGCCGATGGTGGCGGAGACCCGGGTGGGTTCTTTTCTGAAACTCATGGTGAATCCTTTTCTCTTCGGGAAGGAGACTCCGGGAACAATATCGATCCGCGTCGATCCTGTTCGCGGAAACTCCTTCTCATGACGGGTTTGAGGTTGACGGTGTTGAAAGGGGGAGCCCAAGGCTCCCCCAATAAAGGCACTTACTTGCGCAGTCCCAGCTTTTCGATGAGAGCGCGGTAACGCTGAATATCCGTGCTCTTGAGGTAGTTCAGCAGGTTGCGGCGCTGGCCGACGAGCTTGAGCAGACCACGGCGGGAGTGGAAGTCCTTCTTGTGTTCCTTGAAGTGCCCGGTGAGGCCTTCAATGCGGGCGGTGAGCAGAGCCACCTGAACTTCCGGGGAGCCGGTGTCGCCTTCATGCTTGGCGTGAGCTTCGATAACAGCCTTTTTCTGAGCGGCGTCCATGACCACAGCGATATCCTCCGAATGGGTTGCGTTAGTTCCAAAGCCCCCTGAGGACCTTCCAAGCGGGGCCGCCGGAGACGGCTTCGGCGAGCGCGAGGGGCTGTCCGTCGGGCGAGAGCAGGACGGCGTTGGCGCCGGGAACGCACGGGATGTCCGTTCCGTCCTGTGCTTTGGAGCGCGCGCGTCGCGCTTCCGTCCACACGAGGACCTTGCCGTTTTTCGTGTCCGCCTCTTCCTGCCCGGTCACGATGATCGTGGGCCAGTGGGGAAGGGCGGCGGTCACGGGGATGACCCGCCCGGGCAGCGTTTCCGGCTCGGCGAGCAGCGTGTCCAGCGGACAAGCCCTGTCGAGGCCAAAGGGGTGGCTATACTCCCGAATCAGTTCCGTGAGCACGGCTCCGCACCCCAAGCGCGTCCCCAAGCTGTGGGCGAGGGACCGTATGTAGGTGCCGGAACTGCAAATGACTCGGAAGGTGACGTACGGGAGCTCAACCCTGAGGACTTCCGCACGCGAAATTTCGATGGTCTTGATCTTGAGCGGGGTTTCCTTCCCCTCACGGGACAGCTTATAGAGGGGCTGCCCTTGGTGCTTGGCTGCGGAATAGGGCGGAACGGGCTGTTCGCTCGTGCCCACCCAACCGGCGATGACGTCGGCCACGGCTTCGGCGGTCACATGGTCCCACGGCGCTTCGGCGGTAATCTGGCCGTCGGCGTCCCACGTATCGGTGGCCTGTCCGAGCCGGACAGTCCCCTGATAGGCTTTGACGCCTCCCGCCATGAGATACCCGGAAATTTTGGTCGCGTGCCCAAGAAGCACCAACAAGACACCCTGAGCCATCGGATCCAGAGTGCCTGCGTGTCCTATCTTTTTCTGCCCCAACCGTTTGAATCGGTTGGTACACTGGGCGGACGAGAGCCCGCGTGGCTTGTCGACCACAAGAAGACCGTGCTGTTGTTCCATATGAGGTGAGCACTCTATACATTTTCCTTCCGGTCGTCCAGTCATTATTGCTCGGGATAGGAAAGTGCGCCGGAGACGGGGCTGGAAGGAGACTTTTTTGAAGAAAGGTTTCCCCATCCCGCGTCCCTTCCCGCCCATAAAGGTTCGGCCCGCGGAGATCAGGCCGCCGCCGTTTGCCGGGCCCGCGCCGCCCGATAGGCGGCTCCCTTCAAGGGGGAGGGAATGGGGAAGCGTTGAGTTTCCCCTGGGTTTCCGGTAATCGGGACGGTCATCTCCGCTTGCGTATGCTTTCGGCAGGGGAAGGGGGAAGCCCGGCGGGCGATCCCGACAAGGGCATGGCCGTCATGCGCGAGGCCATGCGGATTTTGCGTCATCGGTCGCGGCTTTCTTTATTTCATTGTGACGCCTCTCTTTTTCAGCAAGGATTTTTTCATGGATATAACTCTTCCTGATGCCGAATCGACGGTCGAGTTCGGCAGACAGCTTGGCCGGGCGCTGAATGAACAGTGCGCCGGGGGCGGCGAGCGGCTCCATACCATACTGTTCTATGGCGAGCTGGGTTCCGGCAAAACCACGTTTACGCGCGGCTTCATCGAAGTCCTGCCCGGCGGGGGGAATGCGGAAGTCTCCAGCCCGAGCTTTACCCTGTGCAACAGCTACCCCACGACGCCCCCGGTCATCCATTGCGATCTGTACCGTTCCGAAGGCGCATTGCCCGATGAAGTGGACGAGGCGCTGGATACGGAATCGGGACTGGTGCTCGTCGAATGGGCCGAGCGGATTGCGGCTGAGAATTTGCCCCCGAAACGTCTGGACATCCTGTTTCAAGTCTGCAAAAATAACAGGTTGGTAACGCTGTCTCCCCACGGGGAGGCGGCGCGCTGCGTAATGCAGAAACTGGCCCGTCTCCGCGGTTCCGGGGAATGACGGCAAAGAGGAAGGGTTTCTGCCTCACAGGTCACGATGAAGGACTCAGCTATGCGTATTCTGGTACAAAAATTCGGAGGGACGTCCGTAGCCGACATCGACCGCCTGAAAATGGTGCGAGGTAAGGTGAAAGCCGCTCTGGATCAGGGATACAAGGTAGTCGTGGTGCTTTCCGCCAAGTCCGGAAAGACGAACAAACTGCTGGATCTGTCGACCCGTTGGGCCACAGAGCCTGATCTGGCGGAAGTGGACAGCCTGCTCTCCACGGGCGAGCAGGCCTCGATCTCGCTTTTCAGCATGTTGCTCAAGGATTCCGGCATCAAGGCGCGCTCGATGCTCGGCTGGCAGATCCCGATCGTCACGAACGATGAATTCGGCCGTGCCCGTATCCTTTCCATTGATGCCACCCGCATCCATAAGGAACTTGAGGCGCACGACGTGCTCGTGGTCGCCGGGTTCCAGGGCTCGACGGAAGACGGCCGCATCACCACGCTCGGCCGCGGGGGGTCGGATACGTCCGCCGTGGCGCTGGCCGCCGCGCTGGATTCCTGCGAGTGTGAAATTTTTACGGATGTGGACGGGGTCTATACGACTGACCCCAACCTGTGCTCTACCGCCCGCAAGCTGGATCGTGTCACCTATGAGGAAATGCTTGAAATGGCTTCCATGGGTGCGAAGGTGCTGCAAATTCGTTCTGTGGAGTTCGCAAAGAAGTATAATGTTCCCGTTCACGTGCGCTCCACGTTTTCTGATGATCCGGGAACGCTGGTCGCCCAGGAGGACGCCATGATGGAAGCCGTGCTCGTCTCCGGCATTGCATATGACAAGGATCAGGCCCGTGTAACCGTTTGCGGGGTTCCTGATCGCCCCGGCGTCTCCGCCGCCCTTTTTGCGCCGCTGTCCGAAAACGGCATCATGGTGGACATGATCATCCAGACCGCCAGCCGCGAAGGCGTGACCGACATGACCTTCACCGTGTCCCGCAAGGACGTGGAGAAGGCTATCCGGCTCATGAAGGAAACCGTCGCCGAGATCGGCGGCGCGGGCGTGGAACATGATCCCTACGTCGCCAAGGTTTCCGTCATCGGCGTGGGCATGCGCAATCACACCGGCGTGGCGACCAAAGCCTTCGCCGCCCTGCAGCAGGAAAACATCAACATCCAGATGATCAGCACTTCCGAGATCAAGATCTCCTGCCTGATCGACGAAAAATACACCGAACTCGCGGTGCGCACCCTGCACGACGCGTTCGAACTGCACAAACCCGATCACGCCTAGCCATACGCTGGAACTGATGCGAAGGCCCGGAGAGTCCGCTTTCCGGGCTTTTTTTGTGAGTATCATCCCGGAAAACGGATATTCTCATAGTGCAATAAAACAAAAGAGTTGAACACTGGAAAGAAAACCTTTTGGAAAAAATTTCAAAAAACGGTTGACAGAGAGCGGGGTCTGGGGCAGGGTATGCAAATGCTTCGGCTGCGCGGCGAAAACACCACGCAGTTGTTGTGGTGTTACTGCGACAGTGCAGTGACGGTTTTTTGAAAAAAGCAGAAGAAAGCGGTTGACAGCGAGAGGGAGCCGGGATAAG
>USCL01000080.1 GCA_900553145.1 uncultured Desulfovibrio sp. | reverse complement strand
CGGTTACAGTGGTTCAGAACTGAATTGACTACTGAACCGCTCGCAAGACCTTTTTCAGTCAAAAGACTTAAAAAGTCAACCTTGTTTAGCGCAAAACTTAAATATTTTTAAAATTCCTGTATATCGTTTTAATACGGGATGTTGCGAAAGTATTGCGCGCAAAACTTCGCGCAAAACTTCGCACCGGGAAGTTTTGCATGAGCATAGCTGAAAGAATCCGAGAACAACGAGGGCGTGTTTCACGCAAAATATTTGCTGAACAAATTGGCATTCACCAACAAACGCTTTATCTTTATGAAAAAGGCAAAAAAATCCCTGAATTTGAAACAATTAAAAAAATAAGCGATAGACTTAAAATATCAATCGAATGGCTTATGAATGGTGTTGGCCCCATGCGCCCCGACGATGAGCACACTGCGAACACGCCGCCTGAACAGGCGCAACCAAGTGAAATAGCAAGCACAACAACGTGCGCTCGCTGTGAGCGGCTGGAAGAAGAGTTGGCGGAAGAACGCAGGGAACGGCGTGAGTTAAGTGCAGAACTGCGCGAGGTGAACGCGGAGCTCCGAAGACTGGTAAGGGAAAATAAGGAATTAGCTATAGAAAACGCGGAACTCAGGAAGGAAAAACCTGAAGAAAACCTCACAATATCGGAACTCAGGAGGCGTAAAATCGAAGGAAAGTCCTCCCCCTTTGACGAGCACCAGAATATCTCGGCCAGTGATGACGCGCTGCAACGCCGCCCGCCGATCTGCAAATAACCACAAAAAATGCCCCGGTGTGTGTCAAATCCGACACACACCGGGGCACTCATAATTCTCAAGTTGCCTGCACAAAACAACCAGAATCGGCCTAAAAATTCTCAAGTTGATTTCGCCGCCAAATCGCGGGCCAGATACCTGCTATCCCCGCGTACCGCCTACATATCGCCGACATACCGCCTACAAGATCTAGCCCTGTGGCCTATTCTCATCTTACCTGCCCCCCTACAATCTGCCCCTGCCCGGATGCAAAAAACGACCTGAACCGGCCCCAAAATCCTCAATCTGTTTCGCCGTCAAAATGCCCGGCGCGCACGCCCTCGCCCCCGTGCCATCTCCATATCGCCGTCACTCCTCCGATACGCCCCCTATGCTTTTTCTCACCGGAACCGCCCCTGCACCGGGAAGAGCCAGTGCCCGGATCGCCTTGCGGCAAAACGGCGGCGGTATCCTTCCCCGGAAAATTTCTTCCCATAATGTTCCTTCCCATATGGAGAAAGTCCTCCTTCCCATGCGGGGGAAGGGGCGCGATCACGGCCCTGACGCGCCGTTTTCTCTCAAGGTATGAAGGTCTGGGGGGGTACCCGGAACCCAAGCACACGAAAACGGGAGGGGCCAAGACGGGGCCGGGCCGCCACACGGGCGGGGAAGCACGCGAAAAGGCCGCGGCGACATTGCCGCGGCCTTTCAAGGCTTGCCGGGAACCCTCCGAAACCCTTGGGGGAAATTCCCTAGGAGTCAGCCTGTCCGGCCTCCGGTTCGGCCAGCAGCTCCAGCAGCTGGCCGAGCGTCTTCTTGCCGAACGACACTTTCGTCTTGTTGATGATGAGGCAAGGCACGCTCATGATGTTGTACCGTTCCCGCAGTTCCGGGAAGTGGTTCACGTCGTAGGCCTTGGCCGTCACCAGCGGGTTGGAGGCGGCGATCTTCTGCGCGGCCATGACCAGTTCCGGGCACATGGTGCAGGAAAGGCCGACCACGATCTGCATGTCCAGCGGCCTGTCGATGGCGGCGATGGCTTCGGCAAGGGCCGGATCGACGCTCTGGCCGGGGCCTGCCGCGTTGTACAGGCCCACGACGAACGAATTGAACTCATGCCCGCCGGGCACGCCGTGGAAAGCGATGCCGGTATCAGTCCCGTCAGCCTGCAAAACCCGCACGCAGGGGCGATCCGGCCCGTCGGCGGGCGGCGTCCACTCCACGGTCAGCTTGTCCGTCAGCGCAGCCAGCTCCATGAGCATCCGGCGCAGATCCTCGGAAACCGGGCGGCTGTCCGGTTCCGCCTTCAGGACGAGCGGGCGCTCCATCCGGGCGAAAAGCCCCGCGAGCTGTTCGCGGTGTTCCGCCGTGAGGAACCCGCCCCCGGCTTCAGCGCGCCCTCCGGCGGCATCCGCGGCTTTGGGCGTTTTCGGCGTTTCCGGGGAAGCCGGGGCGGCCGCCGGGCGTTGCGGGCGCAAGCCCGTCTTCCGCTGCATGTCCGCCGCGTAACGCTCGATGGCCGTAGCGGCGACGGCCCCGTCGGAAACGGCGGTGACCACCTGACGCAGCCGCTTGTCGCACACGTCCCCGGCGGCGTAGATGCCTGCCGTTCCGGTCTGCTGTTCCCTGTCGGTAACAATATTCCCTTGCCCGGTCAGTTCCGCAAGCCCCTCGGCCAGCCCCGAAGCGGGCTCATATCCGGCAAAGACGAATACCCCGAAGGTTTCCCCCTCGGGCGGCGTATACGTTTCCCGTTCCCCGGTCACGGTGTCGCGGAACACGGCGCGGCGCAGGGCCGTATCGCCCTCCACCGCTTCCAGGACGGTATTGAAGCGCACCCGGACGGATTCATGGGCCAGCACCTGCTCGGCGATGCTCTCGGCGCAGGACAACGTACTCCGGCGCACGAGCATCGTCACCGAGCGGGCGTAGCGGGTGAGGAACATGGCCTCTTCGGATGCGGCGAACCCGCCGCCCACCACGAACACGTCCCTGTCCGCGAAGAACCCGCCGTCGCACGTGGCGCAATAGGCCACGCCCCTGCCCCGGAACGTTTCCTCGCCTTCAAACCCCACCTTGCGGGGATGGGCCCCCGTGGCGAGCAGCACGGCGAAGCACCGGAAGGCCCCCCGGCTCGTCCGCACGATACGGAAGTCCCCGTCCACGTCGATCCCCTGCGCCTCGGCCAGCAGGAACTCCGCGCCGAAATGCAGGGCCTGACGGCGCATGGTTTCGGTGAGCGCATGCCCCTCGGCCTTCTCCACGCCGGGATAATTCACCACTTCGGCGGTGATCGTGATCTGCCCCCCGAAGGCTTCCTTTTCCACGACAAGCACCCTGTAGCGGGCGCGGGCAAGGTAGAGGGCGGCGGCCAGCCCGGCCGGGCCGCCCCCCACCACCACGGCGTCGTACAGGTTTTCGGCCCGTACGGCGGCCATTACAACAGGCCCACGAGGTCGAGGCTCGGCTTCAGGGTTTCGGCGCCGGGACGCCACTTGGCGGGGCATACCTGATCGTCGTGCGAGGCCACGAACTGCGAAGCCTGCACCCGGCGGAACAGCTCGTCCGCATTGCGGCCCACGTTCCCGGCGATGACCTCATAGGCCACGATGCGGCCTTCGGGGTTGACGATGAAGCTGCCGCGCTCGGCCATGCCTTCCGATTCGATCATCACTTCAAAATCCCGGGCCAGCGCGCCGGTGGGATCGGCAAGCATGGGGTACTTGATTTTCTGGATGGTCTTCGAGGCGTCATGCCATGCCTTATGGACGAAGTGGCTGTCGCACGAAACCGAGTAGATCTCGCACCCGATGGATTTGAAATCGTCATACTTGTCGGCAAGATCCTCAAGCTCGGTGGGGCACACGAAGGTAAAGTCCGCCGGATAGAAGAAAAATACGGACCATTTCCCGAGGATGTCGGCCTTGGTTACCGTCTTGAACGCGTTGTCCTGAAAAGCCTGTACGCTGAAATCGCTTACTTCCTTATTGATCAGGGACATAGGAATCTCCTTTGGTTTTCGTGTGGTGTGCGCGCATGCCGCTCCGGGCCCTGCGTCGTTCTTGAATACGATATTCATTACCATTTACCGCCCCCTTGTCAAGAGCCCGGAAACATGATTTTTCTGGGCATACGGGCCGGGGCACGTTCCCGCGCCATCCTTTACGCCCACGTATCCCTTTTATCCGCCGGGATACATTACTTTTTGCGTTTCGCCTTCCTTCCCGCGCGCCGGGCGTTCCGGCTGCGGGGCACGTCCACGGCAACGCCGGCGGCGCGCCGGACACGAGGACGCAACAGGGCACGCCCGAAAAGGCCGTCCGAACCCCGCCGCAAAGGGCAACCGGCTCCACAGCACGGGGCGCGCTTCAATCCTGTTGCCGTGGAACATGCACCGGCGCACGGAAGCGATCCTTCCACGCGGCTGCCGCCCTCTCGATGGATGCCCCGGCTTACGGGGGCACCCGGAGCGGACGGCGGGGATCGCCCCTCCGTGCGGGAAAAAGAACCGCCCTGCCCCACCGGACGGGCCGCCCGCGCGGTATGGGGTGCCCAAAACGGCCTTTCCCCATCCCGCGTCATCCGCAGCGTCCGCAGCGAGCCCGTTGCATGGCCGCCGTTGCGCGCATCCTCCCCCTTTTCAAAGGCCGGCCCCCGGCAAGGATCGCCCTTTCCGGCGCCGAACCGGCAGGGGGTGGTGAAATTGTTTCTTAAAACAAACAAACGGCGGCGGTTTTCAAGAGCGTGGCTTCCCGTCCGCCCTATGGATCCCCCTGTCAGGCGGGTGCGGAGCGCCCTGCCCCGAATGCCGGACCCCTTCCCCGCGCTCGACAGGTTCACGGGCCATCTGCTATCCTGTTAAAGACCGTTTCCGCAAAACCGGGGGGACGCCATGCCCGATCTCGCCTTTGCCCTTGAACAAGCCCGCGTGCCCGAGCATTCCGTGCCGTTCATGGAAGCCATGTCGCAGGGGACGGCCTTTATGGAGGGGGACTATCTCTTCCTGACGGCCGACGATTGGCTCATGGCCATCGGCTATCCGTTGTCCGGCGGCTACAGCCACGACGCCTTCGGACGGGCGCTCGCGGCGGCCCTGCGGCGAGTCCCGAAACGGCTCGAAGGCGTGGACTGCTGGGCCATCGGCCCGGATCTGCCCGCCCGCCTCGCGGGGCACGTCACGGACAGGGACGCATTCTACACCCTGCCGTCCGACGCGCCCGTCCCCGCCCGCCTGCGCCGCCCGGTGGCGCTCGCCGCCGAACGGCTGACCGTGCGCGAAGGCCGCGAGTTCACCCCGGCGCACCGCCGCCTGTGGTCCGAATTTATGAACCGGGCCGTCCTGCCTGCCAACGTGCGCGGCCTGTTCGCCCGCACCGGGGCCGTGCTGGGCACGCCGGGGCTGCGCCTGCTCGACGCCGTGGACGCCGACGGCAACCTCGCCGCCAGCCTCCTCCTCGACGACGCCCCCCGCCGTTTTTGCAGCTACCTCATCGGCGCGCACTCCCGCGCGCACTACACGCCGCACGCCGCGGACCTGCTTTTCGCGCACATGCTCCGTTCCGCACAAGAGGCGGGCAAGGAGTACGTCCACCTCGGCCTCGGCGTGAACGAAGGCATCCGGCGCTTCAAAACCAAATGGGGAGGCCGCCCCGCCCTGCCCTACGTCATGGCGAGCTGGCGGGAAACGCCCCATGAGGCCGGCAACGAAACCATGCGCAGCCTCGTCCGCATCCTCCTCGAATCGCCCTCGGGCCTCTCCAAGCGTCAGATTTTCGACGCCCTCCCCCAGCAGCGGCCCTTCGCCATGCTCTGGGAACTGACGAAAAACGGCAGGACGTCATGGATAGGCGGCACGGCGCACTTTTTCTGCTATTCGTTCGAGATGGCCTTCCGCGGCCTGTTCGAGCGGGTGGACACCGTGCTCTTCGAAGGCCCGCTCGACGCGGATTCGCTGGATGAGGTGGCCCGCATCGGCAGGACGCCCGACGGCAGGCATCCCCCGCTGCTCGAATTGCTTGAAGATCCCGAAATCCGGCTGCTCGAGCGGGTGGTGCAAGGCCCCACGGGCAAACTCGCGCGCTTCCTCAACGCGGCGAACCCCAACCCCGCCGACGTGCGGGGCCTGCTCGCGGACACCCGGCACTGGTACGCCTTTTTCTCGCTGTGGACGGCCTATCTCGAACGGCAGGGCTGGGACCAGTCCGTGGACCTCTGCGCGTGGCACACCGCGCTGGAAATGGGCAAGTCCGTCATCGGCATGGAAAGCCTCGAAGAACAGGTCGCCTCGCTGGAATCCGTGCCCCTCGGGCGGGTGGCCGCCTTCTTCCGGCGCTGCCGCTCGTGGAAGGGGTACGCCCGGCGCAACATCCATTCGTATCTCGCGGGGGATCTGGAGGGGATGCTCGGCACGAGCACCGAATTCCCCTCGCGCACGGAACAGATCATCGACGGCAGGAACCAGCGTTTCCGCGAACGCATGCGCCCGTTCCTTGAAGAAGGCCGCGCGGCGGTGTTCGTGGGATCGGCCCACATGCTGCAACTGCGGCGGATGCTCGCCGAGGACGGATTCACGGTCCGCCAAGTCCATCACACTTGGCGGCACAGGCTCCGCGCCGCGATCAGGGGCGGGGGCCGGTGACGCACAATGCGCAGCTTGCAGGGCCCCGCGGCGCGATCAAGGCGTGGCCGCGCCCAGCGAGCGGCCGGGGGGTTCAGCCGGATGCGCCGGGCGACAGGAACGCGGCTCCGGGCTGAAACGCCCGGATGTGACGGCACGGCCACAACGTTTGGGTGCTGGAACCGCACCCGGGGATTGAAGCCCACGCCCGGCGCGGGGAAACGGCTTGAAAACGGGACGTTCCGGGAAGGCGAAGTTCGCCTATTGGGGATATGCCGCCTACGGTTCCCCGCCCCGTTTTCAAGCCCTCCTGAACCGATTCCGCAGCGCCGGTTCCCCTCCTCAAGGCGCGGTGGGCCGGACGCATGGCCCGGACGCCCAAAGGGACGGCCCCAAAAGGGGGGCTGGACAAAGCCGCCTTCGTCATGGAAGCCCTCCCTCCGTGTGCGGACGAACCCGGACCATCTGATAGGCGAGCACAATAGGGGCGCCTGTGTCCCCTCCGTATGCGGGCGAACCGCTATCGGAACGTCTACTCCATGCTTCGTAGAGCTGTGTCCCTCCGTGCAAGGACGAACCAGCCGCTGTTGAAAGCGCCCGGCAAGGGCATCCCCCCTTCCCGCCGGACGGCCCGCGGACGGAAGGCCGCGCCCGGCCCCGTGCGGGAGCCGGGGAAGTGGCATCCCGGGCTGAAGGGTGATAGGCTCTCCGGCGAGAGTTGCTGATGCGCAGGCTGTACGGTCAAACGGGATCAGATGCCCCTTCCGGCCAGCGCCCGGACATTTTTCCCTGAGCACCCCGCGCTCAGGCCTTCAGAGGGAACCGCCATGCCTCCATCACGCTGGGCGTCGTTTACCGCCGAGGCCGCCGTGCCCGAACAGCTTATCCCATACGTGCGGGCCGTTTCCGATCTTGAACCGTTGGAATGCGGGGGGTTCCTCGCATGGCGCAGCGGCCCGAGGCTTGTGCTCGTCGGCCATGCCGCCTGTCCGCCCCAAGCCGGGACGGAGCCGTCCGGCTTCAGCCACGCCGAAACAAGCCGCCTCGACGCGGCGGTGCGGGAAGCCGCTTCCCTGCGCGGCGTGGAATCGCTGACCGTCCTGTCACCCTTCCGGCCCGGCGCGGCCCCGGAATGGGCCGTTTCCGGCAAGCCCGACGCCTACTGGGGCATCCCCCTCCCCGCTGATCCGGCGGATATGCCCTACGCCCCAAAACTCCGCAATCAGATCCGGCGCGCCTGCCGGGACATCCGCATCGCGAGGGAGGGCTGGAAGCCGGATCATGCCGATCTGGTGGAATACTACATCCGTTCACGCCCCCTGACGCCGGGGGCGCGGCATCTTTTCCGGCACATCGGCCCGTATCTGGAAGCGGAGCCCGACGCGCTGCTGTTCGCGGCGCGGGACAGCGAAGGGGGCTTGCAGGGGTTCGCCGTAGGCGACTGCACGTCGCTCGGGGCCGTCTTCTATTTGTTCGCCTTCCGCGCCCCGGAGAGCCCGCCCGGCACGGCGGACGCCCTTTTGGACGCCCTCGCCGCGGAAGGCATCCGGCGCGGGCATACGCTGCTGAACCTCGGCCTCGGCATCAATCCGGGCATCGTGTTCTTCAAGCGCAAGTGGAACGCCGCGATCCTGCGGCCCCATGTGGAAACCTCATGGACGGCGGGACAGCCCCAAGAGCCCGGCTTGCTCGGAACCCTGAAAAAACTGTTCGGCAGGTAGGAGAACGTCATGTCAGATGACCGCCGCGCGGCAGATCCGCTGCGCGACCCCCGTTTTAAGGAACCTTCGGTCTGGCAGATGTTCCGGGAAAGCCTGTTCGGCAAGCCCCGCCTGCTCGACTGCATACAGGTGGAAGTCACCTCGGCCTGCCCGGGCCGCTGCGTCTATTGCCCGCATACCACGCAGGCGGAGCACTGGCGTTCGCGGCACATGGAAGCCGCGACCTTCGCCCGGCTGTGGCCGCTCATGCAGGAAAGCGGGCGCGTGCACCTTCAGGGATGGGGCGAGCCGTTCCTGCATCCCCGGTTTATGGATTTCGCGGCATTGGCGCGCAAGGCGGCCTGCCGGGTTTCCACGACCACCTGCGGGCTGCGCATGGACGAAACGCTCGCCGCCCAAATCGTGGACAGCGGCATCGACATCGTGGCCTTTTCCCTTGTGGGCACCGACGAGGCCAGCAATGCCCCCCGCGCGGGCGTGCCGTTCGGACGGGTCTGCGAGGCCGTGCGCACGCTCCAGCGGGTCCGCAAGGCGAAAATGGGCGTGCATCTGGAGCTTCATTTCGCCTACCTCATGCTCGCCTCGCAAATGGAGGCCGTGAAGGGCCTGCCCGCCCTCATGGACGAGCTGGACGTGCATGCGGCGGTGATCAGCACCTTGGACTATATCGCGGCGCCGGGCATGGAGGCGGAAGCCTTTTCCCCGCACGAGGCCGGCAAGCTGGACGCCGCCCGGGAAAGGCTCGAACGCGCCGCGGAAGAAGCCGCCAAACGCGGGCGTGCCCTCTACTACAGCCTGCCCGCGCCCCGGACCGGGGGCGGCCTGTTCCCCTGCCGGGAAAACGCCTCCCGGACGCTTTATGTGGATGCGGAAGGCCGCATGTCCCCCTGCATTTACCTGAACCTGCCCGTGGATGCGCCCGCCGGTTCGCCCGAAGCCGTAAACCGCCGCGTGTTTGGGTCCGCCATTGAGGAGCATCCCCTCGACATCTGGCAAAGCGGCCCCTTCCGCATGTTCCGGGACGCCCTGCAAAGCCCGCTTCCCGACATCCCCTGCCGCACCTGCCCCAAACGATTTGAAACGGGTAACTGATCCCCCCTTTCAGCCAAAACAAAATGCCCCGGAAATGTTCGAGAGACATTTCCGGGCTTTTCTTTTGGCGCGCTCCCCTAAGGGAATGGAGACAGACTGTTCCCGGGGACAGCAACTTGAAGGCAGGTTCTGGCCATGCTCTACGCGGGAGGGATGCGCGTTTTTTGCTGGACGCCCTACCCGCTGCTCCATATGCCCTCAGAAAGATCATCACGGCCTTTCCCATGTCAGCGGCAAACGGATGATCCTGTTTTCCCCAGAGCTGAGATGTCCAGCCGGGAAAGAGCTCCTTGTGGGGATCGGGCCAGAATCCGGGAATGAACAAGGACGTACCGCCTCTTTTTTGTCTCCGATTGTCCGGAAGAGGACGCTTCCAGAAGCGTTTTTTCTTCTTTTTTACATGAAGAATAGAAAGAATAGTCTTTCTCTTTCTTTCTATCATGTGGGGGAAAGCGGGAAAACGTCCTGCCTCTATGGACGGGCACCTTGCCCTCTCAGAGTATCCTTCTTGAGGCATTGATTCTGTTTTTATTGTACTTTTTTGATGTGACCCGGGGAAATGCGTTTTCAGAATGATTGTCCGCGAAGAGCGGCCATTCTGTCCTTGCATGTTGGACAGGCATCCTGTCCCGGGACACGTTGGGTGTCCAGCATGCAAGGACAAGCTGTCCTGACATGTTATCCCGGCTCCTTGGACTTCCAAAGTGTCCTTACTTTGCGGCGATCAGGGTGTCCATTCTGGTTGTCCGATCAAGGTATCCGCACAAAGAAGACGATCTTTTTGTCCGAACTAGCTGTTTGGGCATAATAGCCTATCAAGATGGACGTATCTCTTGTCCGAGCACTCTTTCCTCTCATAATGGACGTTCAAAATGTACTTGCATAGTGTCTCTTCAAAATGGACATCCATAATGTCCATGTAGAAAAGGCCTATGGCTGCTGCCTTGCGTGAGATCGAGGCTTCGTAATTTTTGGAAAACCATCAATGGGCATCAGTGACCTTCGGGAGGCCGCACGAAGATGAGGCCGTAAGCGGGAACAAAGCTCTCTGATCTGCTTGTGTGTGGGAGGAAGCGGATTTTCTCGCATGAAAAAACTTGGGAGGCCCTTGCACCGTTACTTCAATTGGGAATGGATTTGCCCGGAATGTGATGTTGGTGAACCAGCCGCTCCGGACAGGGGAGCTACTGGAGAAACGTGAAAGAGTTTTCCGGTCATACGATATGGGACAATATGCCTGACCATTTTGAGCGTCCATTCTGTGGTTAACATTATATATCGATTTTGAGGATAAAGAAACATGCCCTCTCTCTGAATACACAATCTGAACGGACAATCTGAGCGTCCATTTTTTTTGAAAATAATATAATCTATACCATTTATATAAATATGATATGACTATAATTGGTATGCACTTCATACTTCTGAAAAGTAGTTGTCTATTTGATAGTCCAGTGAGAGAGGCTAGTCTGAGCGTCTATTCTGAAGGTGCAGTCCCGCTTTATTGGGAGGCCTTCCAGAGTGCCCGTTGCTGTCTGAGAACCTGCCTGCGGGGAGCATGGGGTTATCCGCTATGATTAAACGCCGCGTGCGAAACAACATGACAGGGTATTCTGAACGGTCTGGTGCGAAACGAAGACTGGAGGCAGCATCTATTCCCGGATGAAAAAGCTGGCGGGTCAAGTAGCACCTGTCCGCTGGGAGTGAGCCCATCATGGTGGGGTAGATAAATACTATGAGCAGAGGTCGCGGTGGAAGGGGGGACGTTCTCCTGCGGGAAAGCTCGAGGGCTACCCCAAGTGATATGCAGGTGCGGTACACCGCTTCGCGCTTTTTGGGGGAAGGGCATGCCACGTCATCCTTGAGACAGTCCGTTATGGATGTCCATTATGAGCGGATACTTTCTATGGGATTTTGATTTTTCATGATGCCAGCATACAATATGCTGAATCGATCCTGCGTAAGTATCATCTTGTATTTTTAGATAAAACTAAAAATGGACATGCATAATGGACGTGCAAAAGTGTCTTTTATGTGCTGTCAAAATGGACACTCAAAATGTCCTTTCACTATACTGTTTTGAAATGTGGAACTTTCTTTCGTGCTATCTCCAGCTTGCGTGTGGTGGACTCGCTCTTGTGCCTTGGGCAAAATATAGCTCACGTATTTTCCAATTCTGGGTACAGGGCAAGCCAGTTGTGAATCTGATGATATGGCCGCGAGGTTAAAATGCCTGTGCTCTGGATGTTGCGAAAGAACCGGAGGAAAGGCGAGGGCCCCATGAGGGGTAGAGAAAACGGGGAATCAATCTGAGTGAATAGGAATTTGCGAGAGATAATCATGAAGTCTTTTTGATGTTATTCATCAGTAACAAAATGTTTTCTCGGTAAGCTGTAATGAAAGCCGAGAACCTTTTTAAGCCTACAGGTATCAGCAACGCTGCCGAAGTCACAGGGAAGATTTTCAAAGATAATTTTTTATTAATAAATATAGCATGTTATCTTCAAAGCGCACTTTTGTGTGCGGCCTTCCTTCCTTCCTTCCTTCCTTCCTTCCTTCCTTCCTTCCTCTTTGTTTGGCTGGATGTTTAGCTAACTCTTCTCCATTGTTAGATGGGACGCACCACTTGGCGACGGGTTTGTTCACCCGCTGACAGCGTTCAATCTTTTTGAGGCAGCGTTTTCCTTTATGGTGAAGCGGTATCTTGCATGGATGGACTCCATGCCAAGGGCTTTGAGGGCTGAAAAGGTTTCGGATGGAGGGGGTGCCCGATGAACAGGGCTTTTCCTTGATTCTAGGGTAAGGCGGACGGAGGGAGGCTCTCGCGCGGCGGATACGCCGCCTGCATCCTTGAGCAGATGATCGGGGCACGAATTTTTTTTGGTAACTATCCGTTCTTCAAGTACTCTCGTTTTCTGTATCCATTTGTCTATAAAATAACGAGCGTGCGCGTGTAATGTGTTGAAATAAAATATTTTATGTTGAAACGAAAATGTCGCCAAGGGGAACCGCTCTTGATGCGCGAGCCCATCCGATGCGTAAGAGCGAACCTTTATCGAAACAAATATAGAAAAAAAATATACTAAAAATGTTGTGCTTCAACGTTTTTTATTCTATCTGAAAACCAAGTCGTTCACTAAAAGGAGATTCCGATGGGCAAGATCATTTCGGTCGTCAACAACAAGGGTGGCGTGGGGAAGACTACGATCACCGTCAATCTGGCCCATGCCCTCGCTATGCAAGGGAAAAAGGTGTTGATCGTCGATGTGGACAGTCAGTGCAATTCGACCTCCTTTTTTAACCTCGCCCCCGGCTGCGCTTCGCTTTATGAGCTGCTCGCTTCAGTTTATGACGAAGAAGCCCCTGAAATCAAACCTGAATCTTGTATCTATCCCACCGAGATCGGCTGCAGCATCCTCCCCAACGTTGAGGAAATGGCCTTCATCGAAGCCGAATTTTACAAAAACGAGTCGTACATCATTGCCCTCCGTGAACGGCTGAGGGAGTATGCGACCAAAGAATTCGACATTACCCTCATCGACTGCCCACCTTCGATGGGGGCTTTCGTGTATATGGCGATGATCGCGTCCGACTTCATTATTGTCCCCATCCGTGCGGGTTCGCGTTTCTCGCTTGACGGCATCACCAAGACCATCAACGCCATCAATCAAATCCGCCGCACAAAGCTGAACGAAGGGCTTGTCTTGCTCAAGTTCCTGTACAATATGGCTGACTTGCGGCGTCTTGCGGACAAGCACTCGCTGACCATCCTGAACAACCGCTATCCCGGGCAGGTCCTCACCGAGTACATCAGCGAAGCGACCATGCTCCGCTCGGCCGAAATGCTTTCCGAAACGGTTTTTCAATCTTCCCCCCGCAGTAAAGTGGCGGCGAAATTCCGCTCCGTCGCCCGTGAAATCCTCGCCGCCCTCGGCATGTAAACAGGAGCCTCTGATGACCCCCGGACAGACGCATCCCCGCAGACGCGGCCTCAACGAGCTGATGGAATCCGTCGCGGCCAAGCTGGCAGAGCGCCCAGATCACATCGCGGCGGCCAAAGTCCTTGAGGAGATGCAGGCTGACGCCGCGAAAATCTCGCATGAGGCGGACAGTGTGGACATGCAGAATGGACAGGCTGAAGTGTCCTCCTCCTCCTCCTCCTCCTCCTCCTCCTCCTCCTCCTCCTCCTTACTGGACGCTCAAACCGTTCCTGCTGAAAGCCCGATCAAAATGGACGCTCAGGCCGGACGTACAGATGCGTTCCCCACGGGAAAAAGCGCGGATGTTTCTTCAGAAACAGACGTTGA
>USCL01000079.1 GCA_900553145.1 uncultured Desulfovibrio sp. | reverse complement strand
ATGCTTGCTGCATGCCTCGTTTGGCTGCAATGAACTATTTAGAAACAGCCCCTAGAACGCCCCCAATGGTATAAACACTCTCCAGGTGCCCCTCTTTTCAAAAGACAGTGATGGAATGAGTTTTCTGGAAACTGATGCCGCCTATAATTATTGGAACAATTCGTGATGAGCGCGAGAAGTCCATGCATTTCATGATGGCCCCCGTAAAAGGACGCTGGATGCCTTAATGCAGAATAGAGGTAAATAACGCTAATCAGCGCTTAAAGCCTCCAATAGGCCATGCCCTCGGCTTGCACGGCATCGGGCGAGAAATGGCCCTTCACGTCCAGCAGGAGGGCCTTATCCGGCACGGCGAAACGTGCATGCAGCGCCGCAGGCTCCAAGACGCCGTCTTCGGCATACGCCTTGTGCGGTACGGCCAGAATCAGTGCATCCAGATCGGCGAGATCTTCCAGCGGGGCGAAGGAAAGGCCATATTCGCGGCGCACTTCCCCAGCGTCGGCCAAGGGATCGTGCACCAGCACATCGACCCCGTACTCCTTCAGTTCGCGGATCACGTCGATAACCCGGGTATTCCGCAGGTCCGGCACGTTTTCCTTGAACGTAAAGCCGAGGATCCCCACGCGGGCCGCATTGACAAGCCGCCCTTGCCGGATCAGCAGTTTGACGCACGTTTCGGCCACGTGCTTGCCCATGCCGTCGTTGATGCGCCGCCCGGCCAGAATGACCTGCGGGTGGCAGCCGAGTTCCTCGGCCTTGAAGGTCAGGTAATACGGATCGACGCCGATGCAGTGCCCGCCGACAAGGCCGGGGCGGAACGGCAAGAAATTCCATTTGGTCCCGGCGGCTTCCAGCACGTCCAGCGTATCGATGCCGAGCCGATCAAAGATGATGGACAGCTCGTTCATCAGCGCAATGTTCAGATCGCGCTGCGTGTTCTCGATGACCTTGGCCGCTTCCGCGACCTTGATGCTGGGCGCGCGGTGGATGCCCGCACGCACGACCGTTCCGTACAGCGCCGCCAGCAGATCCAGCGTCTGGGCATCGCTCCCGGAAACGATCTTCTTGATGGTTTCCAGGGTGTGCACCTTGTCGCCGGGATTGATCCGCTCCGGCGAATACCCGACCGTGAAGTCAACCCCGCACCGTAGGCCGGACTCGGCCTCCAGTATCGGGATGCAGACCTCTTCGGTCACGCCGGGGTAGACCGTGGACTCGTACACGACGACCGCGCCGCGGGACAAATGCCTCCCCACAGTCCGCGAAGCCCCTTCCACCGGGGATAAATCCGGATTCCGGTGCTCGTCGATCGGCGTCGGGACGGCTACGATGATGACGCTCGTGCCACGAAGCGCCTCGGGATCACTTGTGAAACGGGCCGGAGAGTCCCGCAGCGCCGCCGAATCCACTTCGCCCGTACGGTCCGTACCCGAAGAAAGCTCCTCCACGCGGGCGGCATTCAGATCAAAACCGATCACGCTGAAATGCCGGGCAAAGGCGACGGCCAACGGCAAACCGACATATCCGAGGCCGACGACGGCCACCGAGTGCGCGCCTTCCTGAAAAGACGCTATGGAAGGCAAGGAAACAGGCATGGGCAGTATCTCGACGCGTAAAGGTGAAAAAGCGGCTTCTGAAGGCAAACGCGGTGTTAAGCCTTCTTCAGACGTTCAGGCGCAAAGGCGATGATGAGGGCGCGGGCAAGGACTTTGGTGGCGTCGAGCAGCGGCACGCCGTGCAAATCCGGCTCCGTCAGCGCCAGCGGGATTTCCGTGCAGCCGAGGATCACGGCATCGGCACCTTGCCCCACCAGCGTTTCCGCCTCGGCAAGCAGCGCCGAGCGCGCTTCCGGCGTCACCGGGTTCGACTGGGCCTTGATGCCGTAGGATGTATTGCTGATGGCCTGCTGGACCCGTTCGCGGCCTTCCTCGTCCGGAAACAGGGGAACAAAGCCCGCGGCGGAAAGGGCGTCCTGATAAAGCCCGGTCGCGTACGTCCCCTTGGTGCTCAGGACGCCGATCGTCCGGGCATGGGGCAGCTGTTCGCGGATGAAGGCGACGACGGAGTCGATCATATGGACGAAGCGCGCCTTTGGGGCGGCCTCATGCAGCATGGCCACGGCGGCGTCCATGATCCGGGGGCTATGTGCCGTATTGCAGGGAACGCCGATGACGGTCGCCCCCGCTTTTGCCATGCGCACCATGATTTCGCCGATGGCCTCGCCGGGGTTTTCGTCCGTCTCCCCAAGCAGAAAGCGCGTCCTGTCGATGATATGTTCGGAAAGTGAATACTGGATCACGGACAGATGTTCCTGATCGCAGTTCGCTTCGGTCTGATCAAAAATCTTGCGCATGAGGTCCAGACCGGCGTACGGCCCCACCCCGCCCAGAACGCCTATGGCCCCGGTATCCGTTTTCATTACTTTGCCCTCCAAAGGCTTCATGCTGACAGGGAGTTTAGCCGAGCTTGCATGCCGGGACAAGCTTTTTAGCCGGGCGGAAAATACGGGGGAAGGAGTGGCCTTTCTGGAGAATCCTTATAAAGGGGACAAACGCTCCGTCCTCCTTTCCGCCTCCCATCCCTCAACCTCCGAGGCTTTTGTCCTCATCGAATCCTTCTTTCACGGATTGCCTTACAAGGGGAACACGCTTCTTTGTCTTTCTGTTTTGACAAGAAGGAGGTGCCGGGCGGCAACTGTCCCGCCGAAAATGCGGAAAAGGCGCGCACGATGGAAGGCCAAGACAAAAGGCTCTGTCACAGTAAATGATTGATATTTTATTTCATAAGATTTCATGTAGATACAAAAAGGGACTTCATCTGCGCAGGGTTCATCAACAAAAAATATTGCAAATTCAATATACTATGGGTGTGCATCAATCAAATGTTATGACAGAGCCATACAAAAAAGGCAGGAAACGGTATCCTGCCTTTCATGATTTCCCGTCCGCCGGGACGCCGTGCATCCGCAAATAGGCCGCATAGCAGCGGGCTACGGGCGAATCCGGGTTCATGTCCTCAAGGTGCGCCCCCAGATCCCTTGGGCGGGGAGGGGCCGGGCGGATACGCGTGGAAGGCTGGATGTCGGGCGCCTGATCCAGCGGCCTGTCGCCCATGACGAGCCGCAGCTCGACCCTGTCGAATACCGGGGCGTCCATGAACGCGTTGACCCGTTCGAGGATCTCCGGGGTCATGAACGACAATTCCTGAAGCGCAAGGTTGTCCTCGCCGCCGATGATGAGGATGTCGTTCCGCGCGCCAAGCGGCCATGCCAGCGGCGCGATGTCCGGCCCCATGACCATTTCCCAGTTCTGCCACAACCGGACCTGCATGAGCTTTTCGCCGTTCCCGAGCGCGGACAACACGGAATCCAGCTTCCCGTTCAGGGAAAACATGCCGTTCGTCCGTTTGCCTTTGTCCCGGCCCTGCGGGATGCGGTACTGGTAGCTCATGGGCCCTCGTTGGGGAATGCGCCGGGAGAGGGTTCCCCTCTCCCCGGCTTCATTTCTTCAAGCAGCGACGGCGGGGCAGCAACGGCGGAGCGTCGGCAGGCCGTGCACCTTGCCCTTCCCCGCCGGAAAACCTCGCCCAAGGAAACAGCCGCATCCGATGCCGCCATCCCCTTTCGTCCGCCGTCCTTTCCTAGCGTTCTTCGCCCACGATTTCGGTGCCGACGCCCTGATCGGTGAGGAGTTCGAGAAGCACGCAGTTCTCGACGCGCCCGTCGACGATCATGACCTTCTCGACGCCCTGTTCGATGGCGTCGATGCAGCAATTCAGCTTGGGGATCATGCCCCCGGTCACCGTGCCGTTTTCGTACAGGCCCGCAGCGTCCTCGACGCGGATGGACTGGATGAGCTTGCCTTCAGGATCGAGCACCCCGGCCACGTCCGTCAGCATGATCAGGCGGCGGGCACGCAGCGCACCGGCAACGGCCCCGGCAACGGCGTCGGCGTTGATATTGTAGGTATGCCCTTCGTCATCGACGCCCACAGGGGCGATGACCGGCACGAACCCGTCCTTCATCAGCGAGAAGATCAGCGACGTCTCCACGCGGGTCACGCGGCCCACGTTGCCAAGATCGATGATCTCCGGAGGCTGGTTCTCGCGGGCGACGACCATCGCCTTCTTCTCGGCATGCAGCAGCATGCCGTCCTTGCCGGACAGGCCCACGGCCCGCGCTCCGGCACGGTTGATCTGGTTCACGATGTCCTTGTTCACCGAGCCGACCAGCACCATCTCCACGACGTTCATGGTGGCGTCGTCCGTCACACGGAGGCCTTCGCGAAACTCCGAACGGATCTCCAGCTTCTCCAGCATGTTCCCGATCTGGGGGCCTCCGCCGTGCACCACCACGGGGTGGATGCCCACGAGCTTGAGCAGCGCGATGTTCCGGGCGAAGGCGGCCTTGAGCGCCTCATCCTTCATGGCGTGCCCGCCGTACTTGATGACGACGGTTTCCCCGTGGAACTTGCGCAGATAGGGAAGGCTTTCGATAAGAACCTGAGATTGCAGCTTTGCGTCCATGTGACAGACTCCGCGTCTTACAGAATGAACCGGCTCAGTTCCGCATCGGCGCGCACGTCGGCAAGCTGGGCGACCACATGCTCACGGTCGATGACCAGCGTGCTGCCCCTCTTTTCCGAGGCGTCGAACGAAATGTCGGCAAGGATTTTTTCCATGATCGTGTGCAGCCGCCGCGCCCCGATGTTCTCGGTACGGGCATTCACATCTTCCGCGAAGGCCGCGATTTCCCGCAAGCCGTCATCCGTGAACTCGATGCGCACGCCTTCGGTTTCGAGCATGGCTTCGTACTGGCGGGTCAGCGAGTTGTGCGGCTCGGTCAGGATGCGGTAGAATTCTTCCTTCCCGAGGGCTTCCAGTTCCGCACGGAGCGGGAACCGGCCCTGCAATTCGGGGAACAGGTCGGAAGGCTTGGACAGGTGGAACGCGCCCGCGGCGATGAACAGGATATGATCCGTGTTCACAAGGCCGTATTTGGTATTCACGGCGCTGCCCTCCACGATGGGGAGCAGGTCGCGCTGCACGCCTTCGCGGGAAATGTCGGCGGAACGCTGCTGCGAGCCGCTGGCGAGCTTGTCGATTTCGTCGATGAACACGATGCCCATCTGCTCCACGCGCTCACGGGCGAGATCGGTGATCTTGTCCTCGTCCACGAGCTTGGAGGACTCGTCCTCGACGAGGTGCCGCCACGCCGCGCCGACCTTCATCTTCTTGCGATGGGTCTTCTGGGGGAACAGCTTGCTGAACGCGCCCTTCATCTGATCGCCGAGCTGTTCCATGCCGGGCACGCCCATCATCCCGATGGGCTGCGACTGTTCCTTGACCTCGAACTCGACCTCGCGGTCATCGAGGAAGCCCTGACGGAAGAGATCCCGGAGCTTCTCGCGGGTGTTCTCGCGCCCGTCGCCGGAAGGCAGGAGCAGATCGAGCAAACGTTCCTCGGCGGCGGCTTCGGCGCGCCCCTTGACCTTTTCGGCCTCTTCGGCGCGCACGAGGTTGATGCCGATTTCCATGAGGTCACGGATCATCGATTCCACGTCGCGGCCCACATAACCGACTTCCGTATACTTGGTGGCCTCGACCTTGATGAACGGGGCCGAGCACAGCTTCGCGAGGCGGCGGGCGATTTCCGTCTTGCCCACGCCCGTGGGCCCCATCATGATGATGTTGCGGGGCGCGACCTCGTTGCGCAGTTCCGCCGCGAGACGCTGACGGCGCCAACGGTTGCGGACCGCAATGGCGACCATGCGCTTCGCCTGATTCTGGCCGATGATGTATTTATCCAGTTCCGCGACGATTTCGCGGGGCGTCAATTCACTCATTTGCGTTCCTCTTTAAAAAAATGCCTCCCGGCAGGCCGGGGAGAACCGTTCCGCGGCGGTGGCCGTAAACCTCAAAGGCCCGGCACCGTCCTTCGGGCCGAACTCCCGCGGCACCTCAGCGCGGCGGCTCCAACGGCCAACGCCGCCGCCCCGCCGTCCGGATCCTCTGGGAGGCCCGCCCGTTTCCCCAAACTTTTATAACAGGGCAACCGCATTACAAAAGTCTTGAGAAAGAGAGGGGGTGGGCGCGAGCTGCGCCGGCAGGTTTGGGGAGAGGGAAGCCCTCCTTCAGAAGGGTTCCCCCTCCCCAAGAAATCCTTCCCGCCCTACGCCCCGAGATAGGCTTCCTGAATGCTCGGGTTGGCGAGGAGATGGGCGGCGGTGTCTTCCATGACGACGCGGCCAAGCTCCAGCACGTACCCACGGGTAGCCAGCCTGAGGGCGGCGCGGGCGTTCTGTTCCACAATAAGAATGGTCACGCCGGATTGGTTGATGGCGCGGATCGTCTCGAAAATAGACTTCACGAGCAGAGGGGCGAGGCCGAGCGAAGGCTCGTCCAGCAACAGCAGCTTGGGCTGGCCCATGAGCGCGCGCCCGATGGCGAGCATCTGCTGTTCGCCGCCGGAAAGCGTCCCGGCAAGCTGATCCTTGCGCTCGTGCAGACGGGGGAACAGATCAAAAATCCAGTCCAGCGTCTGCTCGGCCTTTTCCTTGTCCCCCACGGTGAACGCACCGAGGCGCAGGTTTTCGAGCACGGTGAGCACCCCGAACACCCGGCGGCCTTCGGGCGACTGCGTCAGCCCGCGCCGCACCACCTCATGGCTCGGCAGGGTATGCAGATCCTCTCCCTGAAAACGAACCGCGCCGCCGGAAGCCCGCACAAGCCCGCTGATGGTCAGCAGGGTCGTGGTTTTTCCGGCGCCATTCGCACCAAGGATACTCACGATTTCGCCTTCGTCAACGCGCAGGCTCACGCCGTGCAGCACTTCTTCCGTGCCGTACCCGGCTTGCAGATTTTCAACTTCCAGAAACATCCGAACTCCCGGATCGTCCGTTTACAGACGGGAAAAACATATCCCCCCGCCTCCATTACAAAAGTCTTAGGAGGATGAGGGGAGGGGTTCGGGGAGGGGAGATGGAAGCCCTTCTTCAGAAGGGTTCCATCTCCCCTCCCCGATTCGTATCAATCATCCTGCCCCAGATAGGCTTCAATAACTTTGGGATCGCGGCGCACGACGTCGGGCGAGCCGCTGGCGATGAGGGAACCGTACTCCAGCACGAGGAGCTTCTCGCACACCTTCATGACGAGGCCCATATCGTGCTCGATGAGCAGCACCGTCACCCCGCGCTGGCGGATGGCATAAATAAGCTCGATGAGCACCGCCGTCTCAGGGTCGTTCATGCTCCCGGCGGGCTCGTCAAGGATGATGAGCTTGGGATCGGACGCCAGCGCGCGGGCGATTTCGAGCAGCCGCTGGTTGCCGTAGGAAAGGCTCCCGGCCTCCTCGGCATAGCTCTCGGCAAGGCCGACGAACTCCAGCTCGTTCATGGCCCGCTCAAGGGCGGCCCGCTCCTCACGGCGCTGCGCCGGAGTGTGGAACATGGAACCGATGATCCCGCTGTGCATCCGGCAGTGGCGTCCCGCAAGGACGTTCTCCACCAGCGGCAGCGTGGGGAACAGGCGGATGGACTGGAACGTCCGGGCAATGCCGAGGCTCACGATGGTGTGCGGCTTCATGCCCTTGATGGACTGCCCGGCGAACCGGATGTCCCCGCCGTCCGGGACGTAGTTGCCCGTGATCAGGTTGAACACCGTGGTCTTGCCCGCGCCGTTGGGGCCGATGAGCCCCACGATGCTGCCCTGCTCCACATCAAAGGAGACTTCATTCACGGCGGTCAGCCCGCCAAAAATCTTGGTCACGGTCTGCAAGGAGAGAAGGCTCATGCCGCGCCCTCCTTCCGGGACGTCCGGGGGGCGACCGGCGAGCTGAAGTCGCGCGTGCTCCGCAGCAGGCGCCGCACGTCATACCGGCGCGGCGACGGGGGAAGCAGCCCCTGCGGGCGCACCACCATCATGATCATCATGGCGAGGCCGAAGACCAGCATGCGGGCGCTGGCGAAGTCGCGGAAGATTTCCGGCAGGGCTACGATGAGGAACGTGCCGAGCAGCACGCCTATCTGGCTGCCCCCAGAGAGGATGACCACGGCGAAGACCACCACCGACTCCCAGAAGGTAAAGGAGCTCGGGGAAATGATGGTCATCTTGGCGGCGAAGAGGTTCCCGGCCATGCCCGCCCAGAACGCGCCGATGACGAACGCCATGAGCTTCAGGTGCGCCACGTCCATGCCGCAGCCCTCGGCGGCTGTGTCGTCTTCCTTGATACAGTTCAGCGCGCGGCCGAACCGCGACTCGGAAAGCCAATGGAACAGCAGCACGGTAAGCCCGACCATGATCCAGACGAAATAGTAGAACTGGATAGCCTTGCGGATCTTGATGCCGAAAATTTCCGGACGCGCGATGCCGAAGATGCCGTTCGCGCCGCCGGTCAGGCCGAACACGTCGTTGATCAGGGCGATGCGGACGATTTCCACAATGCCGATGGTCACGATGAGCAGGTAGTCGCCGCGCAGGTGGATGATGGGCCGGGCCACGACCAGCGCGAACAGCGCCGCCGCCGCGCCCGCCACGGGGATGAGCACGAGCACCGGAATCTGGTAATGCGTGTTCAGGATGGCGGTCACATACGCGCCCACGGCATAGAAGGCCGCGTGCCCCATGTGAAAGATCCCGGCCTGTCCGAGGATGACGTTCAGGGAGAGCGCCAGAAGCGCGTACAGCCCCACGTTGACGGCCACTTCGGTCCAGTAGGTATTCATGCCGATCGGCAGCACGGCCATCACGACGGCGAGCAGCACGGGGTAATAGCGTTTGAACAGACTCATAACTTGTCGGCCACCCTTTCACCGAGGAGGCCGGTGGGCCTGATGATGAGAATGAGGATGAGCACGAGGAAGGCGATGGCGTCCTTCCACGCCATGGCGAGATACGACGCGCCGAGCGCCTCGATCACGCCGAGCAGCAGCCCGCCGATCATGGCCCCGGGGATGTTCCCGATGCCGCCGAGGATGGCCGCGGTGAACGCCTTGAGGCCGTAGGACCAGCCCATCGTAAAGTCGATCTGCCCGTAGTACGTGCCCACCATGACCCCGGCGACGCCGCCGAGGCCAGCGCCGATGAAGAACACCAGCGAAATCACGCGGTCCACGTTGATGCCCATGAGCCGGGCCGCGCCCTGATCGATGGCGACGGCGCGGATGGCCGTCCCCATGCGGGTGCGGTTGATGAAGGCGTACAAAGCCAGCATGAGCACCAGCGAACTGACGATGACGATGACGCGCATCACCGGCACGTTCAGCCCGAAGATATTGAACGTCAGCGTGGGAATGAGGTTTTCCGGGTAGACGTAGACACGCGCGCCGTAGATGAGCATGACCGCATTCTGAAAGACGATGGACGCGCCAAGGGCGGACACCACGGCGGCAAGGCGGTTGGCCTTGCGCAGCGGGCGGTAGGCCACCCGCTCCAGCGCGACGCCGAGCAGGGCCACCAGGCCGAACACGATGACCACCACAAGCCCCACCGCCAGCACGGGCGTCACGCTTCCGGAGAGGCCGCCGGACACAAGCAGAGTCATTCCAAGATACGCCCCGATGGTGAAAATGTCGCCGTGCGCGAAGTTGATCAGCTTCAGCACGCCGTACACCATCGTATAGCCGAGCGCGACGAGGGCATAAATGCCGCCCACGGCAAGGCCATTGATGAGCTGCTGTAAAAATTCGTTCATATCGTCAGGAGGTTTGATAAAGGATTGAAGCGGACGGGAGCGGAACTCCCGGACCCGGAACCTCGTGGCCCCGGCCCGCCGTGTCGGAAGCCCCAGACACGGAAGCACGGCGACCGGGAAACCCCGTCACCGTACCCGAAAAGAAGCCGAAACTTCTGACGGCTCCCGGGAGGCATCCCCCCGGGAGCCGGAAACCTTACTTCTGAAGCACAAAACCGCCGTTGCCGTCCACTTCGTAGACCTTGTAGAGGTCGCCGATGCGGTCGCCCTTCTCGTTGAAGCCGAGCTTGCCGGTCAGGCCGGGGTATTCCTTGAGATCCTTCTTGAGGTACTTGGCCACGGCTTCCGGATTGGCATCCGTGCCCGCCTGAAGCGCGGCGACGATGACCTTGAAGGCGTCACCGGCCAACACGGACCACACGGAGCTCGGCAGGCTGTTGTACTGCGCCTTGTAGCGGGAGAAGAAATCCTTGGCTTCGGGGGTGTCGAAGTCGTGGGCGGACGGCGGGCTGATGAAGAAATAGCCCTTGGCGGCGTCCCTGCCCGCGATCTTCACGAGGTCGGTATTGTTGGCGGCGTCGCCGCCCATCATGGGCACATCCCAGTGCATTTCCTTCTTCTGGCGGAGCAGCATGCCCGCTTCGGGATAGTAGCCGGTGAAGAAGATGAGATCGGGATCGGCGGCCTTCAGCTTGGTGAGGATGGCGGTATAGTCGCGTTCGCTCGGGGTCAGGGCGTCGTAGAACACCACCGGCACGCCCGCGTCCTTGAGGCCCTTCTGCGCTTCTTCGGCAAGGCCCTTGGCGTAGGAGGAGTTGTCGTGCAGGATGGCGACCTTCTTGAAGCCCTTGGCGGCGATGACCTTGCTGGCCACGCGGCCCTGCTCGTCATCGCGGGGGCAGGTGCGGAAGAAGAGGGGAAGGCCCTTTTCCGTCAGGCGCACGCTGGTGGAACCCGTGGCGATCTGCATGATTTCGGCTTCGTCGATGATGTTCTGGGAAGCCTCGGTCACGGCGGATCCGTACGTCCCGATGACCGCCATGACGCCGGCGGAAGCCAGCTTCTGGGCGGCGAGGGAGGCCGTGCGCGGGTCGCCGGCGTCGTCCTCCACGACCAGTTCGATCTGCTTGCCGTTGATGCCGCCCGCCTTGTTCACTTCCGAAACGAGCAGGCTCACGATCTGCTGCATGTCCTGGCCTTCGCTGGCCCACTTGCCGGTAAGCGGGCACATCAGGCCGATGCGGATGGCGTCCGCGGCAAAGGAGGGACCGGCCGCCAACATAAGCATGGCGGCGACAAGCATCAGTTTTTTCACAAGTTTGTTCATGCTTTCCCCTGAGAAATGGAACGTTTTTCGGGTGGGACGACGGGGCGGGACGGCCGGGGACCTGCTTTTCCGAAAGAAACAGACGGCATCCCGCATGGTGCCAAGCGTCTACCGTACAACAAAATAAGGAAAAACGAAACCCGCCCCGGACGCGCCATCCTTCCCGGTTTCCGCCGGATAGCCGCGCCGGACAGGGGAAAAACGGCCGCCCCGCCCGCCGCGCAGCCGGAACAAGGCGTTAGAGTACAAAAATTCGTCCCTTGATTTGTAGAAAATGAGACTATATGTTCAGTGCAATGTACGATTTCCCTTTCGAGGTGCCCTGTGCTGATCCGTTGTCCCGAATGCCGGTTTGAACGCCAGATAGACGAGAACGCCATTCCCGCCAATGCGGCGATGGCGACCTGCCCGCATTGCAAATACCGTTTCCGTTTCCGCAACCCGGACGGGACGCCCGTCTTCGACGAGACGCCCGCGGCCGCCCCCGCCCCGCAACCGGCCCCCGCCGGACGCCCCCTGCCCCAAGACATGGAGGGAGACGATCCGCTGCCGCCCGGGGCGATGGTCCCCCATATTCCGGGCGAGCATGACGCCTCCACGCCCCCTTCCGAAACCGAGGCCGCGCCCGAAAAAAGCCAGCCCGAGCCCCAGCAGAACGCCGCGGAAAAACGTTCCGCCTTCTGGAACAACTTCCAGAGCAAACGCGACGGGGAAAGCAAGGGCAAAGGCGGCATCGCCGCGGCCATGCACGTCGACGGCACCGACGTCCCGTGGGAAGAGCCCAAGCGCTACAACCTGTTCATGGCCCTGTATCAGACCATCCTGCGGGTGATGTTCAACGCGCCCCGCTTCTTCGCCGCCCTGCCCGCCACCAACGGCAAACTGACCCGCCCGCTCGTTTTCTACCTCATCCTCGGCATGTTCCAGACCCTCGTCGAGCGCATGTGGTACCTCATGAGCATTCAGGCCAGTGGGCCTTCCATCACCGATCCCAAGTTGCAGGAAGTCCTCGGCGACGTGGCCCAGAGCATGAGCCTGCCCCTGACCATCCTGCTGACGCCGGGCATCCTCGCCATCCAGCTCTGCTTCTTCGCGTCGGTCTTCTATCTTATGTTGCGGCTTGTGCAGCCGGAGCACGTCCAGTTCCGAACGGTGTTCCGGGTCATCGCCTATAGCGCCGCGCCCACTGTGGTCTGCATCGTGCCGCTGGTCGGCCCCCTCGTGGGCAGCATCTGGTTCGGCGTCTGCTGCTTCATCGGCTGCAAGTACTCCATGCGCCTGCCGTGGTCCCGCACCGGGCTGGCTCTCGGGCCGCTCTACCTCATCGCGTTCGCCATCGGCATGCAGCTTATCCGGCAGTTCCTGAGCATGAGCGCATAGAAAAGCCCGTCTTGATAAGGGGGAGGGGAAACGTTCTGAGGGCCCTCACGTTGTTCCTCCCCTTCCCCAAACTCGCCAGAGCGGCTCCCCCCCCCTTCTCTTCAAGAGTTTCCCTGCCTATCGAATCCCTGCCCCTGCATCCCCTGAAGCAATACGTTTTTGAAACGGCATACGTTCCAAGGCGGAAAAGCTCTGGAACGCCGTATCCTCCCGCATACGCCATCATTCACGGATCTCCCCAAGCTCCTTTTCCGGCCCCCAGACACCAGAAAACCGCACCCCGGACACCTCCGGGCGGGCGGTTTTTCCCTTTTCTCAAGGGGGATGGCCTTTTCTTCCGCTTTTCGGCATAACGGGATCCCCCGGACGGCAAACGTCACATCCGAAACGACGCCTGACGCCCGCAACGCCTTTCGGAAGGAGAGAGGGGAAACGTTCCTCCCCGCACCGCCCATGAAAAGAAAAACGAAAGTCCGGATCGCAAGGCTCACCCGGCACGTGCCGATCCTGCGCGAAATGCAGGCCCTGCGCAACGAAAGCGTGCTCCGCCTCATCATGCAGGCGGCCTTCGTCGGCGGCTGCACTGGCGGCGTCATCGGCGTGTTCCGCTGGCTCTACGATCACGGCAACGCATGGATCGTCGCCATGCTCAAACACGGCGCGAACGACCTCACCACCGCGCTGATCGTCTTCGGCACGCTCATCATACTCGCGCTCGTCGTAGGCCAGATGGTCCGCAAGGAACCCCTCATCAGCGGCAGCGGCATCCCGCAGACCGAGCTGGCGCTGGCCGGGCAGCTCCCCTATCCGGGGTTCCGCATCGTGGTCGCCAAATTCGTGGGGACCCTGCTGTCCCTGTCCGGCGGCCTCTCCGTGGGCCGCGAAGGCCCGAGCATCCAGATGGGCGCGGCCGTGGGCTGCGGGTTCGGGCGGATCTTTCAGAAACTGACGGGCGAAGATCCGGGGCACGCCCCGCGCTTCCTCATCGCGGGCAGCGTGGCCGGGCTTGCCGCCGCCTTCGGCGCCCCGTTCGCGGGCATGCTGTTCGCCTTCGAGGAAGTCAAAACCATCGTGACCGTGCCGCTCCTCCTCTTTACCGGCGTGGCCTCGTTCTCCGCATGGTTCGTCATCACCATCCTGTTCGGCTTCGGGCTGGTGTTCCCCTTCTCGTCCATCCCTTCCCTGAATTGGGGCCAGATGTGGATCCCCGCACTTTTCGGCGTGGGGACGGGGCTGTTCAGCGCCTTCTACAATGCCGCCCTGCTCCGCGTGACGGAACTCCATGACCGTCAAAAACTGGTCCCGGCCCCCCTCAAGCCCCTCCTGCCCTTCCTGCTCAGCGGCATCCTGCTGTACGCCTACCCGCAGGTGCTCGTGGGCCTCGGCTATTCCACCGCCGACCTCGGAGGGCTCACGCCCAACGGC
>USCL01000078.1 GCA_900553145.1 uncultured Desulfovibrio sp. | reverse complement strand
GAATCTTGGGGTGCATAAGTACAGTTCCAAGACGGTCGCGGTGCCCATCGAACTGCTTCAGGACTCCAACGCGGACATTGAGGCCTTCGTGAACAACCGTCTGATCACCCGCTTGGGGCGCATCACGAACAAGCACTTTACTGTTGGAACGGGCAGTTCTCAGCCTTCCGGCGTGCTGACCGGCGCCACGCTCGGCGTCACCGGCGCAAAGGCGCAGGTTGATTCCGTAACCTACGACGATCTGGTGGAACTGGAGCACAGCCTTGATCCCGCCTACCGCGAAGGGGGGCGGTGCGCCTTCATGTTTGCCGACGCCACCCTGAAGGCGATCAAGAAGCTGAAGGACGGGCAAGGCCGACCCCTGTGGCTTCCCGGCATCGATGTGAAGGAACCCGCGAGCATCCTTGGCTATCGGTATGTCATCAACCAGTCCGTCCCGGCAATGGCGGCGACGGCCAAGTCCATGCTGTTCGGCGATTTCTCCAAGTACATCATCCGCGACGCCATGGGCATCACCATGTACCGCTTTGCGGATTCCGCGTTTGCCCAGAAGGGGCAGGTGGGGTTCCTCGCCTTCATGCGCTCGGGCGGCGTCCTGACGGATGCGCAGGCCGTGAAGTTCTTCCAGCACGGCGCGGCGGCCTAGCCATGACTGTACGCCTGATCACGCCGCCCGCAGCGGAACCCGTCACGCTTGAAATGGCCAGGCTGCACACCCGCGCCGAAGCCGTGGAGGATGATGCCCTGTTGACGGTGCTGATCACGGCGGCGCGCCAGCAGGGGGAGGGCGTCACCCGCCGCGTATTCGGAGAATCCGTCTGGGAGGTCAAAACAGGCCCCCTGACGTCCCCCTTCCGGCTTCCCCTCGTGCCCTGTTCGGCAATGGAATCCGTGACCGTGGACGGCGAGACGGTGGATGCCGGGCTGTACGGCTTCACGCCGTCCGGCCTGTCGCCGCAGGAGTCGCCGTTGCGGGCGGCCTTCATCCCCGGCCCGGATTTTCCGCAGGGGGAAACCGTGCTGACGGTGAGGGCGGGCTATCCCGCCGACAGGTTCCCGGAACCGATCCGCCAGTGGATGCTGGTGCGGATCGGGACGCTGTACGAACAGCGGGAGAGCTTCGCCGTGGGGTCGAACTTCAATGAGTTCGGGCGGTCATTTGTGGACTGCCTGCTTGATCCGTATGTCGTCACAAGGGGGTTCTGATGAACGCTGATGAAGTGAAGAGGTTCAAAGAGTTCAAGTGGACAAAGAGAAAGGTGTTGCGGCTGTTCGCCAACTGTCTGTTGTGGGTTTGTGGCCCTGCCTACCTTTTTTGTTCCCTTGCCGCGTGGAACCTCAATTTCGCCGTTTGGCACTGGTTTCTGCGGGGGGTGTTCGGGGTTTCGCTGTTTTTGTTTGTCCCTTTGGCGGCGCTGTGCGTCGCCGTATGGATTGAGCTTCGACGGAAAGACGCCTTGTTGAGATCCGGAGGCGCGTGATGCGTGCCGGTTCCCTTCGCCATCGGGTGACCATCCAGCGGTATGAGCTTGCCGTGGACGAGTACGGCGCACCGTTAAGGCGGGAGTCGTGGAAGGACGTGGCCACGGTGTGGGCGTCGGTCGAGGCCGTGAGCGGGCGGGAGTTTTTCGCCTCGCAGCAGGTGCAGTCCGAAGTCACGCACAAGGTCACGATCCGCTTCCGGCCCGGCGTGGCGGCGGACATGCGGATTGTGTACGGCGGCAGGGGGTTCGGCATTGTCGCGCCGCTGCCTGACAACAGGGGCACGCGGCTGGTGCTGATGTGCCGGGAGGTGAGCTGTGAGCAATGACGTCGTGGTGGACATCCCCATCGAAGACATCCGGGCGGGCGTCCGGGCGGAGATTGATTCCGATTTGGGAGGCATTGCCGCGCAGGTCTTTGAAAAGGCCAAAAGCTCCACGGCGTTCAGGGACAAGACGGGAAGGCTGCGGCAATCCATCTGGATCTACCGCTCGAAGTACAAGGACGGCGGCTATGTGGTCTATGTGAAGGCCCCGCACAGCCACCTTGTGGAGTTCGGGCATGTGCAGGTTGCCAAGGACGGAAAAACCGTACTGAAGCAGGTTCCCGGCAAGCATTTTCTCCGCAAGGCCCGCAACGCCGTCCGGCGGAAGGTTGATGCGATGCTTCAGGAAATGATGGGGGACGCCCACTATGGCAAGCGCCGTTGATTTTGAAATCGTCCTGTTGCGGACGCTGCGGGAGGATGCGGGCTTGTCCGCGTTGGTTGGCAGCAAGGTTTTCGCGCTGGTGATCCCGCAGGGAACCAAACTCCCATGCATCACGTTCCAGCGCATCGGCGGGATGCCCGCAAATACGCTGTCCGGGCATTCCGGTCTGGAGGAAATCGACCTTCAGATCGACGTGTGGGCACGGGACTATGACGAGGCAAAAGCCATTGCCAAGGCCGTGCGTTCCGCCATGCCGCCAAGCGGCCCGCAGTTCGGCGCGCATCTGATCGAGGATCAGGATTTGTACGAGGATGGGACCAACTGCTTCCGCGTGAGCATGGAGTTCAAGGTCTGGTTCCTCGAAACCGAATAGGAGATTGAAACATGCCCAACAAACAGATTGCGGTCGGCGCCAGAACCAAAGTCCTGATGGACGTGGAAACGTCCTACGGCGTGGCGCCGACTACGCCGGGGGGTGTCCTCCTCCCCATCAACTCGTTTTCCCTGAAGCCGTCCCGCGCCAAGAACACTCCGGGGACGCTGACGGGCCGCTATGACCCGGCGGAACCCTTTGACGGGAACCTTGAAGTGTCCGGCGGCGTTGTCGTCCCGGTTGACGCACGGGCGTTCGGCCACTGGCTCAGGGCAATGTTCGGCGCTCCGGCCACGACCGGGACGGGAGAGCCCGCCGCCGCGCCGTTTACCCATGTCTGGAAGTCCAACAAGGACATGCCTTCCCTTGTCGTGCAGGCCACCTATGGGGACATCTACGGCCAGTTTGTAGGCTGCAAGGTGTCGTCTCTGGCTATGCAGGCGGGCGGCGACGGGGAGTTGACCGCTACGGTCAACATGCTTGGGCGCGATGCCGATTATGTGGATGCCGACTACAACGCCGGCGCCCCATCCGTGGACATGAAGCGGTTCAACAATTTTCAGGGTTCCCTGTTGAGCGGCGGCGCGGAGATCGGCGTGGTTACGGATTGCAGCCTCAATATTGATTTCGGGCTGGATTCGAGCATCCGCAAGCTCGGCGATAAGGGGCGGGTCTATGATCTGCCTCAGGGCGTCATGGCGGTTACCGGCAGCCTCACCGTGTTCATCACGGACAAGACCCTGCTCATGAAGGCCAAGAACAGCGAGGAACTCAGCCTTGATCTGTCGTTCGCCATCGATGAGGGCAACAAGCTGACGTTCAGCGTCCCGGAAGTACAGCTCAGTTATGACGGCCCGACCGTGGACGGCCCCACGGGTATCAAGATGGATCAGAGCTTTTCGGCATATTTCAACGACAACGCGGACAACGCCTCTGTCGTCGTTACCCTCGTCAATGACGTGGAATCCTATTAACCATCAACCATCAAAAGGAAAAATACCATGCGTACCGTTACTCTTTCCGGTCAGGACTTCATCGTGAACCCGCTTAAAGGCAAGGACATCAAGGCGCTCAAGGCGCAGGGTTTCGATCTCATGGGCGGCGGGTATTCGATTTCCGAGGGCATGGACGCGGTGTTCGCCACCGCCGGATTCGACGCGGCCACCACTGACGAATTGCCCTTCCCCGACATCCTCGCCCTGCACAAGGCCATTGTGAACGAAACCTTCGGCGTGGCGGAAGAAGAAAAAAACTAGCGGCGGTCTGGGAGTGGCTTTCCGGTGAGGGTGCGGAATACTGCGACGCCTGCCGGAAGGCCGCCCGGAACCGCGACGATCTGGATTGTGAAGAGTGCGAGGGGCGTTGCCCGGATCTCATGCCCGACAACGCCGCCGCATGGGAACTGCTCCAGGCGGGCGCTACCCAACTCCGCATGTCAGGCATGGGCGGCCCTGTGGGGTTCGACTACAACGCGCTGGCGCTGGTGGCGGAAGCTTTCGGCATCGATCTGACGCCCGGCATGTGGCGGAAGGTGCAGGCCGTGGAAACGGTCATCCGCCGCAACGCAGCGAAACAAGCTGAAAAAACGCAACAGGCTTCCGCATCCACGCGGTGAGCGGTTCATTGACAACGGCATAGCGATTTGCGGATGGAAAGGGCCGGGATGTGGGGTCCCGGCCTTGATTGCTCAATGGCGTTTGGGGTCAACACCACTTCCACAGTAAAATCTGGTAGAGCTACTTGGACTCTCCCTCAATTTTATTCCTCGAATTTTCCACTATCGAACTCTGTGATTTCAGACTCGAAATAGCTTGGATAATACCAATTCCAGCTATGCAGATAGCCAAAACAATGAACCATGTTCCTGCATAAACCTGATGCATGGCTGATTGTGCGTTCTGATATGCCAGAAAAGCTTCAAGTGCTGCGAACGCTCCAAAGAGTATCAATATTCCTTGAATGACAGAGACCATTTGTCACTTCCCCCTGTTAGTTTTTCTTAACATGAGTCTCTACAATAGGTTTTCTTATTTTTTCGAACCATAACCTACAGAGAAAGTCAACTTCCATCCGCGAGAATCGTCATGCCGCATTAGACAGGAAGTGAGGCATGGCAAGAAAAACGCCCGGCATTTACATAGCGATCCGTGGTGATTACTCCGCGTTTGCAACCGACTTGAACCACGCCAAAAAAATGGCGCAGGCGCAGGGTGATGCGATTGCGAAAAGTATTGGCAACGCGGTTTCCAAGGCGGATATCACTGGGGGCATCAACAAGCTGACGCGGGAACTGAAGACGGCGCAGGCGGCCTTGTCTGCCGGTGCATTCAAGGGGCAAGTTTCAGGGCTGGAAGAGATTGCCAAGGCCGCCGGGGTCAGCTCGAAGCAGCTTGAAGGCCTGACCAATTCCATGCTCAAGTCTCAGGCCGCCGCTACCGCGAACCGGGCTTTCGAGTATTTGCAGAAGAACGCCGGGCTATCCACGCTTGAGCTTGCTAAATTGCGGGTGCAGTTGGGCGATACATCCGGGGCTATGTCTACGCTTTGGAGCGGCGCGAAGGCCGCCGCCGTTCCGGTCATGGCCATCGGCGCGGCGGCGATTTATGCCGGAAAAGCTTGTTTTGACGCCTCGCTGCAAATGGACAGGCTAGTCAAATCATACACCACCATTGAAGGCTCCACCTCAGGGGCCGTCTCCCAACTCGATTACATCTATGAGATCAGCAACAAGCTCGGGCTCGAATTCCAGTCGACAGCAGAAGCGGCCAAGGGGTTCTTTGCCGCAGGGAAGGGGAGTGCGCTCCAAAAAGATCTGAACGGCATTTTTGAAGGCGTATCCCAAGCCGGCGCCGCTTTGTCCCTGAGCACAGAACAGATGGACGGCGTATTCCTCGCGTTGGGGCAGATGATCAGCAAAGGGAAGGTACAGGCGGAAGAACTGCGCGGGCAGTTGGGTGAACGCCTTCCCGGTGCTTTCAATCTTGCGGCCAGGGCAATGGGCGTCACCACCGCACAGCTCGACGATATGCTCAAGAAAGGGCAGGTCACTGCGGAAGATATGCTTCCCAAGCTAGCCGCCGTTCTGAAGGATGAGTTCGGGCCAGCGGCGGAACAGGCCTCACAAGGTGCACAGGGGGCGGTAAACCGCCTGAGCACGGAATGGAATTTGTTCAAAGCCACGGTGATGGACAATAAAGGCATCATCGCTGCCATCAATGCCATCACCGGAGCATTAGAAAATAGAAACCAAGCAATGATGAAGGCCGCACGCCGTGAAGCTGCCATCAAGAGCTTGGAGGAAGATGGCGTCATCAAACAGGGAGAAAAGGAAGTCCCCGATGTGAGTATTGCATCAGGGGCGGTGACAGTACAAAAGATCAAATTTTATACAGAAGAACAGATCAAGGCGCGTATGGGGCTTGAAAAAGCGTGGGAGGTACATAACAAACACTCTAAACAGCTTCAGGAAGAAGAGACAAAAATCATTGCCGATGGCTCGGCAGCGACAAAGAATTTTCTTAAGAATAGTACTGAGGGAAAAAAGTCTGCTCTTCAGGAAGACTACAACAATACGCTCAAAGCTCTGAATGCACAGATTGCCGTTTACAAAAAGCAAGGGCAGGACGTTTCCGTTCTTGAACAAGAACGGCTGAAGATTACCGCAGAATATCAACGGCAGCTTGAATCCATCAACAAGAAAGGAACAAAGTCCGCTGAAACAGCCGCCAAGCGTGCCGCCGTATCCGGCATCAATCTTGATGAGCTGCGGAAATCCGTAGAGGCGTTGGAGGCCGCGAATATCCCTGCCGCCAAGTCCTTTGACCAGATGGCGGAGAAAATCCGGGAGCAATCCAAGCAAACTCAAATTGCCATTGAAGCCGATGCCGCCCGCATGGTGGCCACCAAGAAACTCACCGTTGCGCAGGCGGAAGAGTGGAAGGGCCTCAAGTTTCGTGAGGACGCCGCAAGGACGACTCAGAAGCTGGCTGAGGTGGAAGCCAAGCGCGCCGAACAGGATAAAAAATATGCCGATCTCCGTCTCGACTTCGAGAAGCGATATGCCGACATGGTGGGCCTGTCGTCTGAAGCCGTGTCCAAATCCATCTCGAAGCAGGCGGAAGAGTACCGGAAGGCCATAGAAGCCGGAGAGAACGCCGCCGAGGAGCTGGTACGCCTTGAAGAATGGAAGCGTGACCAGATCCAGCGTGCCAGCCGCGAGGCGATGGGCGGCGCACAGGTGGCCTTGCGCGACTATCAGGTCGAGGCCTCGAATCAGGCCAAGTCAATGAACGACGCTTTCCGTGGCCTTTTCTCCGGCATGGATTCCGGCTGGAAATCGGCATGGGAGCAGATGATCGAGACGGGCAAGGTGTCCCTGTCGTCGTTCCGTTCGCTGTTCGCGTCGTTCCTTGCCGATTTAATGCATATGGCCATCACCCGACCCATCACCGTGCAGATTGCGGGCGTGGTGTCGGGGATGCTCGGCACGGGCGGGGTGGCGTATGCGGCGGGGGGCAATGGTGGCTCCGGTGGAATAGGGCTCGGCAATTTGCCGTTCTCCAGCCTTTTGCCCGATTCGTGGACGTCTGGCGCGGCGGGGCTCTTTTCCGGCATAACCGGGGGGATCAATAGTTTTGCCTCAAATTTGACGGGTGGTTTTTTCGCGTCTTCGGCAACTGAGGCTCAATTCAATGCATTGGCGAATAGCATTACAGGGGGTTGGGGGGTAGGAGGTTCCACGCTTCTCGGTACGCTCGGCGCGGCTGGCGCTGGTTTCGGCCTCGGTTCCCTTGCGGGTAGCCTGCTTTTCCCCAACCAGCCAAACATCAGCACAGGCGCGGGGATTGGCGGCGGGCTCGGCGCGGCCATCGGTTCCGTGGTGCCCGGCATCGGTACGCTCCTTGGCGGCGCAATCGGCAGCCTGTTCGGTGGGGGGATCGGTTCCCTGTTCGGGGGCGGTCGGCGGACGCACGCCAGCGTGTACGGCAAAATGGAGGATGTGGGCTTCTCCCGGGACCAGCAGACCTACATTGACGCCTTCATGGGCGGGGCCTGGTATGACCGGGCCGGGAAGAAAGAAGCCGAGCCGTTCGCGCAGGGTATCGCCCAAGTCGCCAGCCAAACCGCCGGGAGCCTTTTGGACATTGCCGGGGCGTTGCCTGAGCAGATCCGCCAGAACGCGCTGTCCAGTCTTGAGACTTCCACATGGTCAGCCGGGCGGGGCGTCTCCGATGCGTCGTGGAACTTCCAGTGGTGGAAAGAGGGCATGGCCGAGGAACGGCTTGAGGAAGCCGCCAAGGACATGCGCAACCAGATGACCGCCGTGGCGCAAAAGGTGTTTGCGGACGCGGGCATCTCGCAGTTCTTCGATACGTTCGACGTCACCACCGACGAGGGGTTGCAGAAGGCGTCCACGGCGCTTTCCGCCATCAGCGCGGTGAAGAGCGCGACCGACGCCATCAAGAGCCCGCTGTCCGAGATGGAGCAGCAGGCGCAATCTGCCAAGGCGCAGCTCGACGCATGGACGCAGAGCATGACGGATTCCGGGGTGAACGCACAGTACGCGGCGGGGCTCATCAATGAGTACCGGAACGCCTTCATCAACGATTACATCAATACGTTGGATGAATCGCTGCATCCGCTTTCCGCCTATGAGCAGGCTGTGAAGGCCGCGAACGAGGCTGTGGATCAGCGCAAAAAGGCGCTTGAGATCATCGGGGCGACGGAATCGCAGCTTGCGCAGGTCGAGGCCATGCGCGCCGAGGTTGTGAAACAGGCCACGGAGGAAATGCTGCGGTCGTTCGACCAGTCCGTCGCGCAACGGTGGGCGGCTGTGAACGGCAACAGTGATGAGGTGGGCCGGGCTATCTCACAGGCCAACGAACTGCGGGAGACAATCCAACAGTTCGGGGAAGGCTCCGCGCAGGTGGCGGAACTGTTGAAGCTCCACGCGGCGGAGACGGCGAAGGCCGCGCAGGACGCCGCAAAGTCCGAATACGATTCGCTCAAGACGCAGATGGACGCGCTGGAACAGCAGCGGGTGCAGCTCCAGCAGCAGGCGGTACAAGAGCAGATCAACGCCATCAACGAACAGCTTTCCGCCGCGAAGACGCTCAAGAGCACATGGGAAGGGCTCGACAAGAGCCTTGGTCAATCCCGGTACAACCTGTTTGCCGGGAGCGCCAACCTTGATGCTGAAAACCGCCTCGGCACTGTGCAGGCCGAGTTCCGGCGGCTGTCCGGGCTGGCGCTTGGCGGCGACTCCGACGCGGCGGGCCAGCTTGCGGGCGTGGGCAATTCCCTGCTCGATCTGGTGAGGCAGACGGCGGGGACGGAAGAGGAATACCTCGACGCTTTCTGGGCCGTGAACGCGCAGTTGAAGTCCGCGCAGGACGCGGCCGGGGCGCAGGTGTCCGCGGCCGACAAGCAACTTGAGGCGCTGCAAGGCCAGCTTGATGTCCAGAACGCGGCGCTTAAGCAGCTTCAGGGCCAGAGCGCGACGCTTGAGGAAATCGAAAAGCAGATCGCCGAGTTGAAGCCGCTCCTTGACGCCGCCGGGCAGAAGGCCGGGGTGAAGGCGTTCGCCCGGGGCGGGCTTGCCCTGCCAGGATGGGCGGTGGTGGGCGAGGAAGGGCCGGAACTGGTGAACTTCTCGCAGCCGGGACGCGTCTACACAGCCGCGGATACGGCGGCACTGTTCCGTAGCGCGACGCCCCGGGCGGCTGCCGACACTGATTCGGGAAGCAGTGCGGAGGTCAAGGCGTTGCGGCGGGAAGTCTACCAGCTTCGCCGGGACATGCTCATTTCCATGTCCGAGATCGCCAGATTTTCCCGCCGCACGTCCGACATGGTGGAAGCGTGGGACGCCGAGGGGATGCCGGGGGTGCGGGCATGAAGCTCATAGAACCGCAGTCTATCCGGCTCCTGTCCAGCACCGTTCCGGAGAACGACGCCCCGGCGTGGAGCGCGGGCACGGCCTATCAGATCGGGGATTCCGTCATCCATGAGCACAAGGTCTACAAGGCCGTGACCGCCAGCACGGGGAAACAGCCGGATCAGCACAGCGAGGGAACCGAAGCTTTCTGGCGGCTCATGGGGCCGACGAACCGTTACGCCATGCTCGATCAGTATGTTTCCACGCAGACGGTCGCGGCTGAGGACGTCATGACATTTGCGGTGACGTTCAACCGCTGCACTGCGTTCGCGCTCCTGAACTTCAAGGCCACCAGCATCCGGGCCGTGGTGAAGGACGGCGACGGCCTCGTCATGTACGACCGCACGGTGAACACGTTGAAAGACGTGGACGGCTACTGGAACTACTACTTCCTGCCCCTTGAGCGCATCGTTGATCAGGCCGTGACCAACATTCCCATGTCGCCCGTAGCCACGCTTGAGGTCACGCTCACGCAGGAAGGGGGCCCGGCGCTCGGGCAGGTCATCGCGGGGCAGGCGTGGCCTATCGGTACGACGCAGTACAATACCCGGCTCGGCATCCGGGACTATTCCAGAAAGGACACCGACGAGTTCGGCAACACGCGGCTGGTCAAGCGGGCCAACGCCAAGCGCACGAGCCTGCTCTTGTACCTGCACCCGTCCCGGCTGGACAGCGTGCGGGAAATCCTCGCCCGGATGCACGGCCTTCCCGCGCTCTGGCTCGGGGACGACAATGAGGGCATCGGCTCCTACCAGTCGCTGACGGTCTGGGGCTGGCTTGAGGATTGGAGCGCAACCGTCATCGGGCCGAATCAAATCAGCATGACCATTGATATACAGGGGTTGAAATAATGGCAGTGAAACAGCTTCCCACGCTTTCCCCGATTCCCGAGCCGCCGAACCGGCTGGTCGGCGATCAGGAGCGGTTCGACACGATGACCTTCAACAGCTTGAAGGCGCAGGAAAAGATGGTCAACGTTGACCTGAACCAAACGCTTATTCCAAAGTTGAACGAGTTCGCCGTGGACGTGAACGCCAGCGTCGACGCGGCGAAGGCCAGCGAAACCTCAGCCCTCGCGTCAAAGAATAGCGCGTCCTCATCCGCAGGCACGGCGATGACGAAGGCCGGGGAAGCCGCCGCATCGGCTAAGGCGGCGAAGGCGTCCGAGACTTCGGCCCTTGCTTCGAAGAATGCGGCATCCTCTTCCGCAACCGCTGCGGCCAACGCTCAGAAGGCGGCGGAAGCGGCCCGCGACGAGGCGCAGGATCTCGCCAACGTCGGGTATGCGTCGGAAAGCCACGCGGGGCTGGCGAAGGTCGATGGGAAGACCACGCGGGCCGACGCGGGCGGCGTGATCACCGTAAAGGATGTGGCGATTGGTGGGGATCTCGGGGATCTGGCGAGTGCGCGGGGACAGATCGGAAATCCCGCTCAAGAAGTGCTTGTTACTGATTTTAATGATTTTACAACTTCTGGTGTGTATTGGGTCAAATGGAATCCCGATACTGCTGTCAACCGTCCTCCTTTTCAAGGGAGTAATGGGCTTTTGTTTGTATGGTTCTTCCCCGAGGGATTGGAGGGGAAACCTGTTGTTCGTCAAACACTATACCGTCATGGAACCGCAGGCGTTAATGATTTCCAAATCCTGACACGCTCAATAACGTCGAACGTCGGCAAGTGGGGTGATTGGCTGTGGGTACTTACCAGTAAAAATGCCGGGGACGGCATCAAAATGGTCAACGACAAGTTTTCCGTGCCCGAATACGAGGGGGCGACGGCATCGACCGCCGGAACGAGCGGCCTTGTGCCGCCCGCAACCGCCGGGCAGCACAAGATGGTTTTGACTGGAAGCGGGGAGTACGAACCCGCGCTTCTGCTGATTGAAGGTGCCGTGGCGGACAGCATTGCGATCAAGGACTTCGCCAATGCGATAGAAACGGCACCTCCCGCGAATACCGAACGTGGCCTGTTTCTGGTCGATAAAAACGGCAATATCATGGGTGGGTTCGACGTCATCCAGCGCGCTTCAGACAATGCGAAATGGGCGCAGATTTTCGCCAAAAACAGCAAGGGGCAGTTCACGACGCTGAGCATCGACATCAACGAAGATGGGACGGGTGAGGTCAACTCCACAAGCCCCATACAAATCAACGATGTGCGTATAAGCAGGGTTTTTGCTGATGGCGTGAGGTTGATCACGCTGTCCGGGGCCCGCGGCAATGAAGGCCTGCCGCTGCGCTACTCCCCGGACAACGGCGAGCTGTACCTTGACGGCAGGGCCATGCACGGAAAAGCCGATACCGCCGGGTATGCCGACACCGCTCAATCCGCCTATGGTTTGATGGGCATGGAGATGATCATCTGGAAAGAAACCTTCACGCTGCCGGGCTATGGCACGTGGAAGTACATGTACTGGGCGTCAACGGAAGGCTCTGGCGGAGACATGGTTATCGGCGAAGATCCGGGCGGGACGGTGCTGCGTTATCCCACCCCGGGCAAGTTCATGGATGGAATAGCGTTCAGAAGCGCGTGAGGAGAAGCAAATGGGAAAAGACTACGGAAAGATCATATATCGAAAAGAACCCCGCGCATACGTGGTCGGCAAGCTCTGCGTGCCGCACCCGGACGATGAGAGCGTCCCGGAAGCCATACGCAAGCAGTTCTCTGCAATGTGGGCGGATGTCGACGCCTACGCCGAAGCGCACCCGGACATGGTGACAGAGGAGCAGCCTTACGCGCCGCCCGTGCCGACGCTCGAAGAGGCGAAGGCCGCCAAGCTCTCCGAGATCAATACAGCCGCGGATGCCGCCATTGCCGCGCTCACGGCGACCTACCCTGACCGAGAACTCGCGACGTTCGACAAGCAGGAATCCGAGGCCCGCGCCTACGCCGCCGACGCCACTACTCCGGCCCCGCTCCTTTCCGCGCTGGCCGAGGCCCGGGGCATCCCGCTGCCCGACCTCGTTGAGCGCGTCATCGCCAAGGCCGACGCCTTCGCCGTGGCGTCCGGCTCCGTCATCGGCCGGCGTCAGGCGCTGGAAGATCGGCTTGATGCCAGCACAACGCTGGAAGAGGTGCAGGCAATCGCCGTCGATATCGTAACGCCGGGCGGGGGAGAAGCATGACCTACGGCAAGCGGACCCTGATCGCCGTCGACCAGCTCATCAATACACTCCTCGGCGGCTGGCCGGACGAAACCCTGTCTTCGCGCTGTTACCGTTGGGCGCGGGACGGGGTGTTCTTCTGGCAGAGGGAACATTGCAAGAGCAGTTACGAGAGCGAGAGGGAGGGGAGGCAGTCGCCGCTGGAGTTGCGGCGCGTGACCCCGGAAGCGTAAGACGACGGAGAGAGCACCATGCAAATGTGGGGGCGTTCTGAGCCCCCACTGGTCGCGCCCTTTTATCTCGCAACATCAATGCCTATTCCAGAAACTCCATAATGGACAAGAAAAAACACCACCTTTCTTTTTTCTTGAGGAGGAAGAATCTAACCGCAACGCTGATCGGATACGGGCACATTGGAAAAGTACTTCGTCAAGGGCTTCCGTTATATCTTCGCATCGACTTTGCTTGACGCTCTCCGGTATCTTGGCAAAGGGGCTCAGCGTTTCCATTATAGTTGCGGCTGCAAGTGGGACAACCTGCATGTCAACTTCATAGGGGCTTTCTTCTTTTTCAAGACGGACTTCCTGCCAGTCAATAAGAAGCGTATTCCCCAACACAGCGCAAAGCCGGGGAAGCATCTCAAGGCTTGGTAAATAGACGTCATCCTTGTTAAGATAACGTTTGACGACGGACATGGACACACCAAGCCGGGTTGCTATTTGATACTCTGTGAGCCCGCTTTCCTCCTTGGCAAGACGGATAACTTCTTTTCCTGTCATGAACTCCAAATATCTCATGCAATTCCCCCTGAAATATGAACTGAGAGTGAACCGAAGGCATTGACATCCTGTTATTTTCACCAAGGAAGAGTCCTTAGTGTTCTATAAAGTCTATCAATGTATAACGTCACCATTCAAAATATAATATATAAATATAACAGTATATTTATATATTATTTTGAAGGAACAGTCATTATAATGCTCTATAAACGATTCCGTGTCAGGATGTTTTTTGCATGTCAAAAAACACTATGGTAATGGTACGGCATGTTATGATATCCTCTTTACCTATTTTAAAAGGTAAGGAGAAAAAATGGATAACATTTCAAGAAAACTCATGATGGGAGCTTGCGAAATTGCCTGTAGGTGTCCATCTCTTCCCCTTGAGGATGCTGTGGGGGATGCGCGGCAACTTGCTGAAATGCTCGGACAGTACGGGATTGGGGATCCCCAAAAAGAGGAGTCCGTCCTTACTGCAGCATGTTGGTTCATCGGTGCGGACCCTGACCTTTCACCTAGAGGGGCCGTCGACAAGGCGCTGCATTTGTGGAATATCATAACGATGTAAT
>USCL01000077.1 GCA_900553145.1 uncultured Desulfovibrio sp. | reverse complement strand
GAGGGAAGTGCGTGTTCTTGAACGATCCGTATCCGCCGAACGGTTCCGCCCATGTCGCCATGACGAAAAAGTTGCTCAGCATACGCCCAAGGGAATCCAACCCGGTCTCCAGCATGAAGATCGTCGGCCCCGCGAGCAGGATGAAGGCAAGCAGGCCCATGGCGCCCCAGAAATTGATATTGCTGAGCACCTTGATCCCCTTCTCCATGCCCATGTAGGCGGAATAGCCAAAGAGCACCGTACAGGCCAGCAGGACAAGCACCTGCACAAGCGTATCCCTGGGAATGCCGAACAAGTGGTGGATCCCTTCGGTGATGAGCGGCGCGGCAAGCCCTAGGGTCGTAGCTCCGCCCCCGAGCAGGCCAAAAATGAACAGGATGTCCACGAGCTTTCCCGTCCAGCCGTTGCTGCGGGCTTCGCCGATTACCGGCATCAGCGCACTGGAAACCTTGAGAGCAGGCTGCTTGCGCACATAGAAGAAGTAGGCGATGGGCAAGGCGGGGACAAGATAGATCGACCACGCAATGGGCCCCCAATGGAATATGCCGTACGTTGCCGCCCAGCGGATGGCTTCCTCGCTTCCCGGCGCAAGCTGAAACGGCGGATCAAGGTAATAATAGGCCCATTCGATGCACCCCCAATACATGATACTGGCTCCGATGCCGCCGCAGAAAAGCATGGCGGCCCATGATGCCGTGCTGAATTCGGGCTTTTCGTCAGGCTCTCCAAGCTTGATCTGCCCGATATCGGAAAAGATGATATAAATCATAAAGAAAAATGAAGCGAGCCCCAAGCCCAAATACATAAAGCCAAGCTTGTCCGTCATCAATATTTTGGCGGAGGCAATCCATTCGGCCCCTTCTTTTGGAAAAAAGACCAATGGAATAACAACAATAAATAAAAGCAAAAGAGATCCGATAAATGTTGGTTTGTCGAGTAACTCGATGTTGCTCTTGAACATAGAAACTCCTTGTTGAAATTGAACATTCTTTTACAAGTTTATAGAGCTAACACGAATAGCAATGAAATTATATTATTTTTATTACAGGTTCATTATCTTCATTCAATTTATAAAAAAGCAAATCATCGCTATAGAAAATAGTCAGAACGATAAAGAATCAACAGTCGATTTGATGAATGGTATATAATCCTATAAAATATCAAATAGAATATATCCTTCATGGGCCTTTATCGGAGATTGCCCTGTGTTTATCGACAATACAGTCTAGCGACAAAACAGTCATACTGCTTTGAATAAAATTGTCGCATAACACGACAACATTGTCGTATAAAAACAACTTCTCCCATAAAGAAGCAACCGGACAGTGGCAATAAAATAAATCATACAGTATTTTTATATCATTATATTATAAACGTTGTTTCCGTACGACAGTAAAGCCAAAGTTTCCCGTAAATGTGTTTTGGCATACTTTTTGGATTGATAGCCCCAACATTGCTCGTTCATGGACATTTTCCATCAATCTACAAAGTAACCGCGAAGGATATCTGTATGTTGCAAGGGCTATTCTATGCAGTTGTGGCGTCGTGCTCTTTTGGACTTATCCCACTGTTCACATTGCCGCTCATGCAAGAGAGCATAGCTTCATCGACCATCCTTTTCGCACGTTTCGGCATATCATCCATGATTATGGGTGTAATACTCGTATTGTGCCGCCAACCGTTGGCCATCTGCCGTGGCGACATGTGGCGTCTTTCAGTATTGGGTTTCTTCTATGCAGCATCGGCTATTACATTTTTTTTGGCATTTCACTATATGGATAGCGGTATCGTCGCTACAGTGCAATACTGCTATCCGGTCTTTGTCGTCGTCATCATGTCATGTTGCTTTCATGAAAAATTACGTAAGACCACCCTTATCGCATCTTTTATGTCCATAGCTGGTGTAGCCATGTTTTCATTGCATGGCAGCGAAAACGTTCATTTCAGTATGCTGGGCATGGGATTGACCCTGCTATGTGCTACGCAAACAGCCCTTTACGTCATTGGGATCCAAATCACAAAAACCAATGTCAGCAACGGACTCACCGTCACATTTTATCTGATGGCTTCGGGAGCCTTTTTTACAGGGCTTTTTGCCCTAGTAGATGGAGGACTGGCACTGCCGGCTTCAACCGGGCAATGGGTAGATATGTTTTTACTCGCCGCCATTACGGGCGTCTTATCCAATTTAGCCCTTGTGGAGTCTATTAAAAAACTCGGTTCATCATTGGCTGCCATACTAGGAGGCCTTGAACCCGTAACCGCTATGTGCATCGGAATATTCGTTTTTGGTGAGGCATTTACCGCGCGCACCATTCTCGGCACGGTATTAATCGTCAGCGCTGTTATCGTTGTCATGCTTGCCCCCCGGCAAGGAAAACACCAAGAATGCAGTAGCTGCTAGGTATACATTGCCTACCATCTGGCGTAACTCCCAAAATATCGGCAGGAAGTGGATGAAGAGCCCGAAAGGATATCCTTTCGGGCTCTTCATCCATGAAAACTCATATGCTTTAATACCCATTCCGGGGAAACCGGGCCATCTCCTTTCTTACCAGCTCAAGTCCTACCATAATATTCTCTCTCAATGTTTCAGCAAGGGCATTTTCATTATGATCTTTGAGGGATTGGATAATAATAGAATGCTGTTTAATAAACAGCTCCTTATCCGCGTTGGCATAATGGCGAAGGTTTAAAAAAGCTTCCACATAATCCAGAAGATGGTCGACTATCGCCTGAAGATGATACATTCTTGAAATAGCATAAAGAACTCGGTGGAACTCTCTGTCCTTATGGAAAAAATAGGGTTCATCAGGAGAAGAGTTTTCCATCGCGGAAGCTATTTCCTCAAGCTGGGCAATATCCGAATCGGAGGCAACGCGCATGGCTTCCATGGCCAAAACAATCTCAACCTGGATGCGCAGCTGATAAATGTGCTCCATCTCCCGGAATGACGGCGGGAGTGTCACCACGGCCCCCTTATAAGGAATGTTCTGAACGAGTCCCGACTTGTCCAGACGCATGAGGGCATCACGGATAGGGCCGCGTCCGACACCCATTTTTTCCTCAAGCTCAGTCAAAACCAGCCGTGTTCCCGGAAGCGCCTCCCCTGACAGGATCATATTCCGGATCATCTCATAGGCTGTGAGAGATTTTATTTTTGAAAAGATCTTGCTCATATTATTTCCTTTTTTGGTGTTATGTATACGCGTTACTCCTGTTTTCGTCAACGAGTAAAAAATATTTCATAAAATATTTCATGAAATATTGACACTCTTAGAGAGTCACTATATGCTACCTCCATGTGAAAAAAAATTCGATCTTCATGCAAAGAGATTCCAGAAGGGTCCCCCTGCCATCTTCAGATAACAACAGATAGAAGGAGGCTACACAACTTTCGCACGGCAGCTCTGATTGTTCCCCACTGCACAGAAAACAACAAGGAGAACGGCATGAGAGAGAGAGAGAGAGAGAGAGAGAGAGAGAGCAAGGCATCGGAAAAAATCGTGAGGAATTGAAAAAGACGACAACCCCGGCACAGGCATGGGCCCTTGCCGTAGGAGCCATCATCGGATGGGGGTGCTTTGTCCTCCCGGGGACTCGTTTCCTACCCGATTCCGGCCCGCTGGCCGCATTCATCGGGTTCATCATTGGCGGGGGGCTGATGTGCTTCATAGCTCTGTGCTATGGCATCCTCGTCAAGGTCTATCCCGTTGCCGGAGGAGCGTTTGCATACGCCTATGTCGGCCTTGGCACAAAGGCAGCCTTCATATGTGGGTGGGGACTCGTGCTCAGTTACACCTGCGTCATCGCGGCCAACGGTACGGCCGTGGCTCTTCTGAGCAGGTTTCTCCTCCCCGGGGTCTTTGATGTCGGATACCTCTACAGTATCGCCGGATGGGATGTATATCTCGGAGAACTGCTGCTTCTTTCCGCCTTGTTCGTTTTCTTCGCCTATATGAACTATAAGGGGATGAGCTGCGCGAGCGGGATCCAACTCATTTTCTCGCTTGCCTTGGCGGCTGGCGTCGCCGTTCTGGCCTTTGGGTCTTTTTCCACCGAAACAGCCAGATTTGACAATTTATACCCCCTCTTCGCCGAGGACAGGGCCGCATGGATCAGTGTCCTTGCCGTCATAGCCCTTGGACCATTTCTCTTCCAAGGATTCGATACAATTCCTCAAACAGCTGAAGAATTTAACTTTCCTCCATCTCTCTCCACAAAATTGATGCTCTATTCCATCGTTTGTGGCGGGATCCTCTACATACTGGTCCTTCTGGCGGTCGCCTCCATTCTTCCTTACCCCGCGATGTTGGCACAGAACCATCCATGGCTGACGGGAGAGGTCGCGACGCTCTCTTTCGGCAAGATTGGCGGAGCTATTCTGGCCATTCCGGTCCTCGCAGGCATATTCAGCGGCATGAACGGCTATTTCATAGCATCCACACGGCTTCTGTTCAGCATGGGGAGGGGGAAATTTATCCCGTCATGGTTCGAAAAGGTGCATCCACGCCACGGAACCCCTGTCAACGCTATTCTGTTCGTTCTGATGTTCACCCTCATCGCTCCTTGGTTCGGCCGGGCGGCCCTGAACTGGCTCTGTGATACATGTGCGTTGGGCGCGGCCCTCAGCTACCTGTTCACCTGCATCACCGCCTACAAGCTTGCCGCCGCCTATCCTGAAATGGTCATGCGATCCGGAAGATGCATCTCCCTCATCGGCGTCGCCATATCGTTGTTCTGTTTCCTACTGCTCTCCGTCCCCGGATCCCCTGCGGCCATCGGGCTTGAATCATGGGTCATGCTGTTGGTATGGGTAGCCCTTGGGGTCATCTTCTACCTTCAACGCGCTTCCGAACTCAGAGCTATTCCCGAACGGGAGATGCAATTCATGCTTCTCGGGAGTTCTGAACGCCCGCTCCTTTTTGGGACGAAAGCGGATTAAATTTTTTGCGCAAAAAACATTTCATAAAATATTTCATAAATTATAAAAACAACAATCACAGAAAGGAGAATCACCATGGAATGGCTCAAGAAAGCAGTCAAAACGACTGAAGCCAATAGTCAGGAAGCCCGGGAAGCCGTCGCATCCATGCTTCAGAAAATCCGGGCCGGAGGAGAACCGGCAGTACGCGAACTGGCTCGCAAGTTTGACAAATGGAATGCCAACTTCATCCTCTCTCCGGAGAAGCGGCAACGCCTCATCGATTCGGTCCCGGAAAGCGTCAAGCGGGATATCCAGTTCGCTCATAAGCAGGTTTCGGGCTTTGCCAAGGCGCAAAGGGAAAGCCTACATGATTTTGAAACCGAAGTGACTCCAGGCATCGTGCTCGGCCAAAAGGTCATCCCCATGGATGTTGCGGGCTGCTACGTCCCCGGCGGGCGGTTTGCACATGCCTGTTCCGCCATCATGAGCGTGGCGACCGCCAAGGCGGCCGGCGTATCTACGGTCATCGTAGCTTCCCCTCCGCGCGGCGAAAGCATCGATCCCGCCGTATGCTATGCCATGGATCTCGCGGGTGCGGACATTATTCTTGAGATGGGAGGCGTTCAAGCCATCGCCACCATGGCTTATGGCCTGTTCACCGGAAAACCCGCGAACATCATCGTCGGCCCGGGGAACGCCTATGTGGCCGAGGCCAAGGCCCTCCTCTGCGGATCAGGGCAATGTGGCATCGACGTGTTTGCCGGCCCCACGGAATCCGCAGTCATTGCCGACGACAGCGCCGATCCCATGACCGTGGCCGTCGACTTGGTATCCCAGGCAGAACATGGGTATAACTCCCCCGTCTGGCTGTTCACGACTTCAAAGGAACTGGGAGAAGAGGTGCTGCGGCTCATCCCCAAGCTGTGCACGGACATGCCCAACCCCGACGTGCCGCTGACGGCCTGGAACGATTACGGCGAAATCATCTATTGCCCCGATCGCGAAGAGCTTGCCAAAGCCAGCGACCAGTATGCCGCGGAACATGTCCAGGTCATCGTCCGCGATACGGACTGGTGGCTCTCCCGCCTGACCTCCTACGGCTCCCTCTTCCTTGGCGAAGGCAGCACTGTCCCCCACGGCGACAAATGTTCCGGAACCAACCACATCCTGCCCACCAAGAAGGCCGCGCATTACAGCGGCGGGCTCAACGTGCATAAGTTTCTGAAAATATGTACCTATCAGCACATCGACGCTGCCGCTAACGCCATCATCGGCCCTGTGGCGTCACGCCTCTCCCGCGTAGAAGGTATGGAAGGGCACGCCAGAGCCTGCGACTGGCGGCTACGCAAATTCTTCCCGGAACAGGAATGGGATTTTACAGTGTACCAGCATCCCAAGTACTGAGCCTCCCCCCCCACATCCGGAGAGGCGTCCTCCTCTGCGTCTCTCCGGAAAACAGTTTCCCCATGGAGTAACGCTATGTTGACATTCAACAAGGACTTCACGCTTCAGGAACCCATTCCCCAAGAAAGCATCGACAAGGCTCTGGGCGTGCTTTCCACAGGCAGGCTTCACCGCTACAACACCATGAAGGGCGAAAAAGGCTATGCCGCCGAACTTGAAGAGGCGTTCGCGGCCTATATAGGTTCCAAGTATTGTCTTGCCTGCGCCTCCTGCGGCAGCGCCCTGTACATCGCGCTGAAGAGTCTCGGCGTCCAGCCGGGAGATACCGTTCTCTGCAATGCCTACACGCTGGCACCTGTTCCCGGAGCTATCCAAAACGCCGGAGCGCGGATCGAACTCGTCGAAATAGAGGACGACTACACCATCGATCTCGCCGATCTGGACGCCAAGGCCGCCCGGACGGGAGCCCGATATCTGCTCCTTTCCCATATGCGCGGCCACATGGCCGACATGGACAAGGTGATGGAGATTTGCCGCAAGCACAATCTCATCCTTCTGGAAGACTGCGCCCATACGATGGGAGCCAACTGGAACGGCAAAAAGAGCGGCAGTTTCGGCCATGCCGCCTGCTTTAGCACACAGACCTACAAGCACATGAACTCCGGGGAGGGGGGACTGCTCGTCACCGACGATCCCGACGTGATCGCGCGCGCCATCATGTATTCCGGTTCCTATATGCTGTTCTCGGCCCACACCTCCCGACCGGGCATCGAAGCGTTTGAAAAGATAAAAAAGTTCACCCCCAACTACAGTTCCCGGATGGACAACCTCAGGGCCGCCTTGCTCCTGCCCCAGCTTGAGCGGCTGGATATCCAATGCGCCCGCTGGAACGAGCTGTACCAGCACGCGGAAATCCTGCTGAAGGCCATCCCCGGCGTCAGCTGCCCTCCCCGCAAGCCCCTCGAATACTACGTGGGAAGTTCCATCCAGTTCAACTTGGGCAACGCTTCCTATGAACAAATCGAAGCGTTCCTCGCGGAAACGGGAAAGCGCGGCGTCCAGATCAAGTGGTTCGGAAACAAGGAACCCGCCGGGTTCACCAGCTCTTATGACAGTTGGCAGTATTTTGAAAAGCTTCCAGACCTTCCGAAGACCAAGAAGGTTCTCGCCACCATGTGCGACATGCGCCTCCCTCTGACCTTCACGAAGGATGACTGCACGCTGATTGTGGAAATCATCTCCGAGGTCGTCCGGGACATGGGGCTGGATAAGGCATAGCCATCCCTGCCTTTCTACATAACTTTTTTAACTCATACGGAGAAATTATGAATCTCGCCAAGTTCCCCCGTCGCGGCTATGTGCAGGCCCCCACTCCCCTTGAAGCCCTCCCCCGCTTTTCAGAGGCTCTCGGCGGAAAGGTCAACGTGTTCATCAAGCGCGACGACATGCTTCCCGGAACGGCCGGGGGCAACAAGACGCGCAAGCTCGACTTCTGCATGGCGGATGCGCTGCGGCAGGGGGCGGATTCCATCATTACCTGCGGAGCCGTGCAGTCGAACCACTGCCGTCTCACGCTGGCCTGGGCCGTCAAGGAAGGGCTGGACTGCCACCTCATTCTGGAAGAGCGGGTCAAGGGCAGCTACAAACCCGAAGCGTCCGGAAACAACTTCCTTTTCCAGCTACTTGGCGTGAAGTCGATTTCCGTTGTCCCCGGCGGATCCGACATGATGGGTGAAATGCAGAAGCTCGCCGAGACATTGCGCGCCGAAGGCAAAAAGCCCTATGTCATCCCCGGCGGGGCGTCCAACAAGATCGGCGCGCTGGGCTACGTTTCCTGCGCGGAAGAAGTACTTCGCCAGCTTTTCGAAACCGGATTGCGCATCGAGCACATGGTCGTCCCCAGCGGGAGCGCCGGAACTCATGCAGGCATCATTGCCGGGATGATCGGAAACAATGCGGGCATCCCCGTAACCGGCATCGGCGTGAACCGCAAAAAAGAAGCCCAACAAGCCGCTGTGCTCAAATTGGCACAGGAAACACTCGATTATATCGGAACCGGCGTGACTATGCCAGCAGAAGCCGTAGTCGCCTTTGACGACTATGTCGGTCCCGGCTACTCCCTGCCCACGGACGGCATGGTGGAAGCGGTCAAGCTGCTGGCCAGCACCGAAAGCATCCTGCTCGATCCCGTTTATTCCGGAAAAGCCATGGCCGGCCTGATCGATCTCGTCCGCAAGGATTACTTCCCCGAGGGCTCCAACGTGCTCTTCCTTCATACGGGTGGTTCACCCGCTCTGTTCGCCTATCTTGACACGTTCCGGTCCTAATCGGCCATCAAACCTCATGGGGCGGCATCCTGCCGCCCCATGACGCCCGCTTGTCGAAGGGAATAGTATGGAATCGTTTGCGTCCATCGGCGTCCTTGGAGGCGTTGGTCCATATGCGGGGCTTGATCTTGTACAAAAGATTTTCAACAACACGCGAGCCGCGCGGGATCAGGAACATCTTCCGGTCACGCTACTTTCCTTTCCCGGGGAAATAGCAGACAGGATAGACTTCCTCGTTCACGGGACGGGGAAGAATCCCGGCGTTGCCATAGGGTGTATCCTCATCAGGCTGGCAAACGGCGGGGCAACAGTACTCGGCATTCCCTGCAACACGGCGCACAGCAGCTCCATTCTCCGCCCCGCGCTCCAGATGTTGGAAGCGTCCGGCACCGATGTCCGCTTCATGCACATGATTTACGAGGTCGTACGCTTCATCCGCGAAGAGCTGCCTGAACTACGCGCTGTCGGCGTTCTCTGCACGCAGGGGACCTACGCCTCAGGCGTTTACCGGACAGCTTTGGGCAATGCGGGCATAACGCCGCCATTTTCCGATGAGGAGGGGCGGGAAGAAGTCCAGAACGCGATCAGCCATGCAGCGTACGGCATCAAGGCGTTTTCCCACCCCATCACACCGAGGGCGTGCCATGCCCTGGATGTGCAGGCCGCGCAACACATCAAACGTGGAGCGCAGGCTTTGATCCTGGGATGCACCGAAATACCTCTGGCATTTACGGGACGGCATTTCCAAAATACACCGCTCATCGATGCTACGGATATTCTGGCCAGGGCCCTTATACGGACGTTTGCCCCTGGCAGGCTTCACTGAGCATTCCCCTGAAGTCCCTTGAAAAGAAAGGAAGGCCGCCATCATGACGCCCGATATGACTATCTTGATCGTTTCCATAGCCTGGTTTCTTGGCGGGTTCGTCAACGGCGTGAGCGGAATGGGCGCGGCAATGGTCGCCCTGCCCATCGTAGCCGGTTTTATGGATATGAGCGAAGCAGTCCCTTCCAGCTGCCTTGTCACCTGCATCGTAGCCGGCTATGTGGCATGGATGTATCGCCGCAGCTGCCGCATGGCTTCAGTATGGCCAATGCTGCTTGGCTGCCTCCCCGGAGTGCTAGCTGGCGTATGGGTGCTCAAATTTGTTCCGGGAACATGGCTACAGGCGGGGCTCGGCAGCTTGTTGCTCGTCTATATGCTCTGGCAATACCTGTATATCCCGTCCGGTCGACATAAGGAATCCCTGCCCTCCGGCCTGCTCGCGGGCTTCGGATCCGGTTTCGCGAATGCGGCCATCAGCTTCAGCGGCCCTCCCGTGGTCATTTATGTCCTCATGGTCGGCTGGGATAAGGAAACAACTCGCGGAACTCTGGGTGCTTTTTTTCTTGCCATAGCCATCGTCACATGCATCGCCCAAGCCTTTGCGGGGTTCTTCACCCCATCCACCCTCACAGCCGTCGCATATGGTATTCCCGGGGCGATCGCGGGCCTTCTTGCGAGCATACCCGTCGCTAGGAAAATTCCTGAAAAACAATTCAAGGTCGTCCTCAAACTGATGATCGCTTTTGCCGGTATCGTCTGCATTTACAGGACGATTTAACCGGCACCCTTCCGGCTTCAAAAGCCAGTGCGTGACGCCAAAGCCCGCAAACTCAAAGGGTGCCCCGACGAAACACAATTACCCGGTACTCCAAACAGTGCCCCCAAAGAACTCCATGCAATTCAAAAGATTGACCTATTCCGACCAAATCTATGAATATCTGAAAAAACGCATCGCGGATGGCGAGTTACCCCCGGGAAGCCCGATAAAGGAAAGCTCGCTATCGAGCTATTTGGAAGTAAGCCGTGGCCCCGTACGGGAAGCAGTGCAGAAACTATGCGGTGATGAAGTCGTGATGTCCGTACCACGAAAGGGAACGTTCGTGCGCGTTTTGACATCAAAGGATATTATGGACAGCTACGGGCTAGCCGGGATTCTGGAGTCTTCCGGGGTATCAGGCTCTCTAGAGCTGTGGACGGATTCAGATATGGCCAGGCTTGAAGAGATTGTGGAGTCCATGCGCCAACAAAGCCATAACGATTCGGAGAGGGAACACCTTATAAGACTTGAAGAAACTTTTCATGAAACTCTTCTCCAGCGTTGCGGCAACGACAAGTTGATAAACATGGCAAAACGTTCCTGCGCAGCAATTTCCAAGATACTGCTCCACCGTCAATGGAGCGGCCTCTTCCCCCCATCGGTGTTTTTCAAGCAGCACGAGGTAATAGCCCAAGCGGCATACACCCGGGATCCCACGGCGACAGCCAGGGAGATACTTCTGCACTATCAGGAGACCGGAAACGCTATGGCCAAATTCGGCCAACGCTGAACCGGTACGTCGCGTCCTGAAATTCCAGTATGCGCTAGGGAAAAAGGGCGACGCAGTCCCTGCCCTTCATACCATTTTCCATGAGGCGTCATCCATCCCATACCCCATAAATTCATCCTAGAGGAACGAAATCATCCGTACAGCCAAAGCCCCTGCAGCCATTGGCCCGTATTCCCAAGCAGCCCGATCCGAAAACGCCGTTTATTTCTCGGGCCAGTTGGGGATCGATCCGGCCACGGGGAAGCTTGCCGGGGGTGGCGTAAAGGGACAAGCAGAACAAAGCCTCAAGAATATCCTCGCTCTGCTTGAAGAAATCGGCGCATCTATCAACGATATTGTGAAAATGACGGTAGTTATCGTTGATATGGCCGATTTCTCCATCGTAAACGCCGCTTATTCCGAAGTGTTCCGTAACAACTTCCCCGCGCGTTCCTGCGTGGCGGTAAAACAGCTTCCCTTGAACGGGCTTGTCGAAGCGGAAAACCCAAATCCGGGGTAGACGAGATAGGAAGCTTCCCCCACCTCGCCTACCCCCTCTGAAAAGTAAGGGAGGAAAACTGTGCCTCCTCCCCATTGCTTGTAATGCTTCAAACCCTCGCGGCGACACAGATTTCGAGGGCCTTTTCCGCGGCTGAGGAGGCGTCGGGGGTGTAATAATCGGCTCCGATGGACTCGCGGAAGGCGTCATTGACGGGCGCGCCGCCGATCATGATCTTGACCTTGCCGGCGAGGGGGCTTTCGGCCACGCCCTTCACGACGTCCTTGATGTGGACCATCGTGGTGGTGAGCAGGGCGGAACAGGCGATGATGTCGGCGTTGTGCTTGGCGGCGGCTTCAATGTATTTGGCCGGGGGCACGCTGTTGCCGAGGTCGATGACGTTGAGGCCCTTGGATTCCATCATCATGCGGACGAGGTTCTTGCCGATGTCGTGGAGGTCGTCCTTGATGGTGCCGATGACGACGGTGCCCTTTTCTTCCATCTGGTCGCCCACGAGGAGGGGACGCAGGACATCGGTTCCGGCGGCCATCGCGCGGGCGGCGATGAGCACTTCGGGGATGAAGATGTCGTTCTTCTTGAAGCGTTCGCCGATGATGTCCATGCCGGGCATGAGGCCCTCATTGAGGATGGTCAGGGGCTGGATGCCGTCGGCGACGGCCTGCTTCACCAGCTCGGCGACTTCCTTCATCTTCCCTTTCTGCAACTTTTCGGAAATGTCCTGCAAAATAGCGCTCATGGTATGCTCCTTAGAGGTTGTGCGGGCTCAGGCGATGCCCGCCGTTTGCAACGCGGCGCGGACGGCTCCGGCGGTCCCTTGCATGCAGATGATCATGAGGGGGACCGGGGCGTCCCGGCTTTCCATCGTTTCAAATCCCTGTCCGGTATCAGAGACGAACCGTATCCCGTCGGCGGCCCGGATATACCCTTTGACCCGCAGCACGTTCCCGTCGGTTTGCAGGGCGTCGAGCAGCGTCTGGGCGTCGGTCCTGACCGCTTCCAGCGCGAAGCAGTCGGGCCGCGTCTCCGGGGTATTGAATCCGACCGGGAACAGGCGAAGCGCCCGTTCGGGCAGGGAGGCAAAATCCGCGTTTCCGTTATGGCTTTCCACTATGGGGAGGTCGGGTTCCTGCGAGCGGATATAGGCGCGGGCTGCGTCCCGTTCCTCCTTAGTCGTGATGTCGGCCTTGGTCAGGACAACGACGCTGGCCGAGGCCAGTTGGCGCGGGATGACTTCCAGCACGCGCGCCAGCTTGAGGCTCTTGACGGGATCGAACAGGCAGATGGTCGAGGTGTGCTCAAAAAGGCCGTCGAGGCCGGAGAGCCGGAGCATCTTGTCCACGGCGGAGGGATCGGACATGCCGGAGGCCTCCACGATGATCAGATCCTCGTCGCGGGCGGCGAGGTTGGCCAGCGCCTTGATGAACGGCTCCCGCAGGCACGAGCAGAATACCGATCCGCCTCCGATCTCCACCACTACGCCGCCCTCGACGCCGGAGCGGCGCAGGGTTTCCCCGTCCACGGGGATGTCGCCGAAATCGTTCAGCAGCACGGCTATCTTCCGATCCGAGTGACGCAGCAGGAGCGACCGCAGCAGCGTCGTCTTGCCGCTTCCGAGAAAGCCGGAGAGGATGATCAGTTCCTTGCGCATTCCGTCAATCCTGCCTTGTGGGGAAGAGCCGAGGCCCGAGCCTCTTTGCCCCTTTTGGGGAAAACTCCGTATCCTGTCCGTTTTCAGTCCGATAAGGACTCCCGTCGCACCGCCTCTCATATCTTATGAACATCTTTGGAAGGAGGGGCGCGAACCGTGCGGCAGGTTTGGGGAGGAGCCCTTCTTTAGAAAGGGCCCCTCTCCGATTTCGGTGCTACCTCATCGCTTCCTCAATCTCCTCACGCAGCTTTTCGACAGTGGGGATGAGGGAAATGTGCTTAACAACGCCGTTGACGAGGAGCGAGGGGAGGTTCGTCAGGCCAACCTTGCTCACGAACGCGAGGTTCTCGGGGAACATGATGGACCGTTCGACGACTTTGACCTTGTCCCCATAAATCTTGGCGGCGTTGTTGGCGGTTGCGACCATGTAGCCGCAGGCGGCGCAGGTCTTGGAGTCGATGGTCACGACCTCGACGAGGACGTGGTCGAGATTGACGTAGTCCGGCATTTCGATTTCCGGCAGATTGTCCTTGGCGACGTAGCTTTCAAGCGCCTTGCGGACGGCTTCGGGGTTGTGCACGGCCTGCCCCACGCCGATGAGGTTCGCGGCGGGGGCGTCAAAAGGAACGTCACAGCCGGGCGCGAGGATAAAGCGGTGGGTGCCAATCTTGTCCATCAACTCAATGGCGGCCTTCTGGTTGTCCTGCTGCGTGCCGAGTAGCATGGTGATGGTGAGCTGGAGATTGCCTGAGATGGTGATGTCGTGGGCGTCCGTGATCTTTTTGGCTTCCATGATGTCGACGTTCTCGTCAATGGCGATGCAATCGGGCATGGTGAGGCACATGGGTTCGATGTTCTTGGTGGCGTCGCCGCACACGAAGAAGGAGGAAGGCACGCCCTTTTCGCGCATGGAGGCGAAGAACTTCGTGTAGGGTTCGCTCAGGA
>USCL01000076.1 GCA_900553145.1 uncultured Desulfovibrio sp. | reverse complement strand
CGTTGAAGGCGATGGAGCCCTCGTTTACGACGTTGCCGTCCTTATCCACGGAAAAGTCGTTGTAAACGGCGCCGCCGTCCACTGCGCTGTTCCCGGAGAAGGCCGCTCCATCAGCGAACGTCAGCTGTCCGACATTGAAGAGCGCGCCACCGTAATCGGCACTGTTGTCTGTGAACCCCGTGTCCTCAATGGCAAAAACACCCCTGATTGCCGAATAGACGGCACCGCCATTGCCGCCGTTGGCTTGATTGCCCTTGAACATAACGTTGGCGACGGTGACATTCGAAGTGTCGCTGCCGGTTAAATACAATGCTCCACCATAGGCGGCGCTGTTGCCTTCAAATCCGGTGTCAGCAATGGAAGCATTCACGGTACCGCTGCTTGTCGAATAGACGGCTCCGCCATAGGTGGCGCTATTACCCTTGAATACCACGCCGGTAAGGTCAAGTTCCGCAGAACTGTCGCTGCCTCCCAGCAGATATATCGCTCCGCCCTTGGCCGCCTGGTTCTTTTCCAGCCGCGTTCCGTTTCCAAGGTTCACCGTACCGTTCTGGACATAAACGGCACCGCCGCTTCCGGTCGCGCTGTTCCCTGTGAACGACGAGCCCGTAGCCCCGTCAGCCGCCGTCAGCACGCCGTTCTTGTCGATAAAGAACGCGCCTCCGTTGGTAGCGGTATTTCCAATGAACGCCGTGCCCGTAACCTCTGCCGTTGCGCCGCTGCCAAGAAGGACGGCACCGCCACCCTTGGCCTGATTCCCTTCCATCAGGGAGTCGGCGAGGACGACCGTGCCGCCCGCGCTATAGATGGCTCCCCCGTAGTTCGACGTGGCCACATTCTCTCTGAAGGTCGTGCCCGTCGCGTTCACCGAGCCCGTGGAATAGACGGCTCCTCCCGCCTGGGCTTGGTTGCCTTCCACAAGGGAATCCTTTCCGAGATCCAGTGCGCCGTTTACGGCCAGCGCCCCGCCCATGTACGAAGTCTTGTTGCCGCGGATGGTGGCCCCGTCTCCCAAGCTCACGGAGCCCACACTGTATATCGCACCGCCGTAATGGTAGCTCTCGTTATCCGCGACGACCGCGTTCCTGCCGAAGCGGACCGCGCCCTTTCCGTTCAGGAAAAGGGCACCGCCGCCATAATAACCTCCGCCGACCATAGGCAAGGCGGTCGAATTGCCGGACACCACGGCGTTGTCGCCGAAGGTGATGCCCGTCTTGGAAAAAACAGCCCCGCCGCCCTTTGTGGTATCCCCGGACGAATGGTTGTTGAGCAGCGACACATTGTCGCCAAAGATGATTTCCCCATCCGAAGAGGCGACCGACGCGTGGTAGGGCATCAGCCTCGTGCCCCAATTCTGGATGGTCAGAGGCCCGTCCGACGTGACGTGCACCCCGGAATCGCCGCCGTGGATCAAACACGCGTAGGCATTGTTGGTATCGGACGTCTTGCTCCCGTCAAAAACGCCTGACAGGAAATGGTATTCGCTTGCCTTCCCCTGTTCCGTCCTGACGGTGATGGCGTCCGCTATCTTTACGGAAGCGCCGGTACTATCCTGCCACGCCCCTGCGGTTTCGTCAGAAGCGGCATCAGGCCCGTTGCCCACGTAATAGTAAGGCGGTACGGGATCGGGAACAGGAACATTCACGTACGTTCCTGTGAACGTAATCTCCTTTGCCGAAGAACCGGCGGCATCGTCCGCTCCGACATTGCCGGCGCCCAACAAATCTGCCGCCGTTTGCGCGTAGAGCAGGTTGTACCTGGCATCGTCAAACGCGATCAGGCCTGAATCAAAGCTCCAGTTATCATCGCTCAGCTTTACCGCGCCGGGATCCTTGTTGTCTCCCTCCGCGTTCAATCCGTTCGTGAAGATCTGCCCCGTCCCGGTTTCGAGCGTGCCGCCAGCCAGAACCAGCTTGCCGCCCGCGATGTTGTTCTCCGCGTCTTGCGCCGCGAAGGAGAACTCCGGCATGCTCAGCTTGCCGCCCGTGACGGTCACCGTATTCTTGAGGAGCCAGTTCTGAGCAACACTCGTGAGCCCGTCCTCAAAGGAAGCCGTCCCCAGAAAACCATCCATCGAAGCATTGAACAGCAGCGTGCCGCCGCCCGTCTTCTTCAGCGCCGACGCCGCATTTTCAGACGACAACGCATCGTCAAAGACGACCTTGCCTTCTCCGGTGACGTTCAGGCTGGAACCGTCGGCCATATAAACCGCATTCGAGCCCGTGGAGTCCGTATTCCCGCTGAACACGATCTCCTGACCCGAACCGGGGTTGAGGGTGACCGCACGGGTGGTGTAGATGGCTCCGCCAAGGCCGCTGGCCGTATTCCCGGTGAAACGCGCCCCGCCGTTGAAGGCGATGGAGCCCTCGTTTACGACGTTGCCGTCCTTATCCACGGAAAAATCGTTGTAAACGGCGCCGCCGTCCACTGCGCTGTTCCCGGAGAAGGCCGCTCCGTCAGCGAACGTCATCTGATTGAGATTGAATACGGCTCCTCCACCGACTGTTGCGCTGTTTTCAGTGAAGGAAGCCTTGGCTAGCGAGGCCGTACCTTCATTATAAAGCCCTCCGCCTACAGATCCAGCCGCATTCTTGGAAAACGTGGATTCCGCCGCCAGACTCAACGTGTTCAAATTGACAATGGCGCCGCCGATCTTTCCCGCCGTATTCTCGACAAAAGAGACGAGGCCATTGAAGCGCAGGTCACCTTCGCTGATAACCGCGCCGCCGTGGGAACCAGCACTGTTCTTGAGAAACGTTGCGGATCCCAATGCAGCCTTGGCGGGCAGCTGGGGGCTCCAATCACAGACGGCAATAGCGCCGCCTGTACCCTTGGAGGCATTCCCTGTAAACGTGGCGCCGTCATCAATGCTCAGTTCCCCCGACTGCACTTCGATGGCACCGCCGTTTCCGCTGGAACCCAGCAGCTCGACGCTGTTGTCCTTGAAAAGGGCGTTCTTCCCGATATGCACATACTTTACACGGCGCGCGCCGGATGCATAGTCGGAATCACCTATATACCCTCCGTAGTCATCAACGACATTCAACGCGCCGCCTCTGCGCCCCTTGTTGCCTTCAAAAACAACGTTATCGCCAATCGTCGTAAACGATTCGCTGTAGAGCCCGCCTCCGGAACCTCCGGAGTTGTTGATGAAGCGGACGTCATTTCCTATTTCCACTATCCCGTGGGCGGTCCTGACGGCCCCGCCTGCGCCGTCGCCTACGGCTTCCATATTCCTGAACTCAACGCCGTCGCCGATGATCAGCTTTGCCGTGCTCTTCCAGTTATCGGAGGAGTACCCCATGTCAAAGAAAACGGCCGGGCCAAAGGATACGGGCCCTTCATACCTGTCGCTCGAAGACGTCTTCAAACCGTCAAACGTGATATTCCGGATGGAAACCGTCCCGGAATCCATCCCCTTGAACCAGAGGCCGGGATGGGCGCCGCTTATCGTGTGGCCGTTCCCGTCGATGTCCAAGGAACGGCTGATCGCCGTGTTCCCCTGAAAGCGCTGGGAAAAGACGATGTCGCTTCCCAGCGTGATGCTCTCGATACCGGTATCCAGAACAGCCTTCTGGAGCGTCTCGAAGCTGTCGGGATTGAGGGGAGGCAATGTAACAAGCGTTCCGGTAAACGTGATTTCCTTGGAAGCGTCCGCCCCGGCGGCATCGTCCGGCTCCGCATTGCCGGCGCCCAGCAAATCCGCCGCCGTTTGCGCGTAGAGCAGGTTGTACTTGGCGTCGTCAAACGCGATCAGGCCTGAATCAAAGCTCCAGTTATCATCGCTCAGCTTCACGGCACCGGGATCTCTAGTGTCCCCTTCCGCGTTCAGACCGCTTGTGAAGATCTGCCCCGTCCCGGTTTCGAGCGTGCCGCCCGCAAGCGAAAGCTTTCCGCCGCTAAAACGCAGCTCGGGTGCAACCAACGTCCCGCCAGTAAGGTTAACGGTGGCACCGGAAAAATATCCCTCTCCCGAGCCAAGGAACGCCTTGCCGCCCTGCATATTGAATTCGCCGCTGAAACCGGAATTGTCGCCGTTCAGGGCGAGAGAGCCGCCACCTGACTTGATGAGCGTTCCAGTTCCCGCAACAGAGCCGTTCACCTGAGAATCAGCATCCTGCGCCCGGGCGGGGACATTGATCGGCGTGGGGTTATAGGCGAAGGTGACCGAAGCGCCCTTTCCCTTGTTCTTCTTTATTTCGATGGCCTTTGCCGCATCAATGGTCGTCGCGCCTTCGAAAACCACGGATGCGTGATCTTCGGCTGCAGCCCCAACAGGACCGTTGACAACAACGCCGGTGCCCGTCTCCGAAGCGATGGACGTCTGCCCCTTGAATGTCACCGAACAATCCCCGGCCGCCGTCGTACCGGAATTCGTAGACCCGGAAAGCTGAATGCCATTGCCGTTGATCGCACGCAGCGAAGTGGTCCCCTTAAAAGTCCCCACAAAGCCGAAATTCGCGGCCTTGCTTCCTGAAGCTCCGGCAATCTGCAATGCCGTATTCTGCGCAACGATTTCAGTGGGCCCGTTGAAATCAAGAACCGTATCCGTATTACCGGATCCAATATAGCCAGATCCCTGCACATCTATTCCTGTGCCCGCCTGAATGTGCAATTCATTGAAAGCGGCATGGGCGTACTTGGCCGCGATGCCGACCCCGGCAGAAATGATTGAAACCGACCCGTTGGAGACGAGAGAGGGGAACGTATTGACCGCCGTACTTGACAAGCTTATGCCAGTACCGGATTCGATCTTCACGCTGCCGTTCAGAGAAACCGTAGAAGACTTCCCCGCTTCGACACCCGTATTCTGGGCGGCAATGGAGACTTCCTTCCCTTGGCTTCCCAGCTCGACCTTGCCTCCGTCATAGGCGGCAACCCCATATCCGTAACTTCCCTGCACCCGTATAGTGACATCGCCTTCACTTCCCAGCAAAACATTGGAACTGTCGGCATAGACGCCATATACCGTCGCGCTTGAAGCCATATCGATGTCGACATCACCCATCAGGGCTGTGGTGGAACCGTTTCTTCCCCATATTCCATAAGAAGGGAATGAACCTTCCCCTGTCCCCCTGATGGAAGAGGCCTTCGCAACGTTCAACGTGCCTTGATCATTCTCTATGCCACGAGCAGGACTCCCTTCGACGCTGACCACCAAGGTTCCCGCAAGATCAACCAACCCCTTGGAAGCCCCGCTCAAAGAAATCCCGGTTGCCGTTGACGCAGGCGCCTTGACCTCGACCGTAAGCGCCGTCTTCTCAGAAGAGGTTATCGTTCCGCCCGAGTATTCGATGGAAATGCCCGAAGCGGGCGATGCCGTATCACTCTGGGACAAAATATTGACTTCTTCGCTCTGAAAATCGACCGCTCCACCATAGCGGGCATACACGCCATCCGCCGTACCGGCATGGGCTATCGCCTTCAGCCACGCACTTTTTCCGCTGAAAAGAATTGTCCCGGGATTCTCCGCCTTCACCCCTATGGCCTTGTATCCCGTACCACTCTCGGAAGCTTCGGTTATGGCTTCCCCGGTAATCGCGCCCGTAAGCCGCATTGTGCCGCCGGAGGACCCGTTGGCCCCATTTCTGAATACTACGGCCTCTATAATCTTTCCCTGCCCTGTAGCCTTGAAAATCCCTGTCCCTGTAAAGGAAAGCTGGGCACCACCCCCCGCGTACACAGCCGACAGTTGATCCATATTGGAATCCGCCGCGTCGCGCCGCCACGAAGCGTCGACCGTCAATGCGGCGTCCCCTGCCATAGAGATATCCAGCTTCCCCTGAGAACCGGTTGCCCCTATGGCGTAAAGTTCCTTCGAAAATTGCGGCTGATTCGCATTAAGAACGGTCGTATCGGTGTCATAGTCCTTTGATATGGAAGTGTTCTGCGCAACGACGGAGTCCTCCGCGCCGGCAAGCCCCGCGTTTCCCGCGACAAGCATGCCGGCCACTGCTAATGACCCGAATACGTTCATCATGTGACACTTCCGCAGGACGGCACGGTACCTGTTGATCAGGTTCCCGACGGCTCCTCTCGATAAGGTCATGATTACATCCTCCTCAGGATAAATTGTATGCTTACGGCTCTAAAAGTTGATTTTATTTCTCAATAAAAAAAGCCCGCGTCATAAGGCGCAGGCTTTCCAGCAGAAAAGGAGAGATGAACGGAAAATCCGAAAGAATCTTGCAGATGGTCTTCATCTCGATGCCACGCTCTATATTTGATATTGAGAGATACTTCACATTACTATATCCGCGCATATTTTTCTTTACAAGACATGCATCAAAAAAAGCGAACAAGTATGAAATTTTCATTACAATAAAAATATTTTATTAAGGCGAGTGTTTTATATAAAAGGGAATTGGACACGTTATATACAGACAATATTGTTTATATAAAACAAAAAGGCACGAACATATGAGCATTCGTGCCTTTTCTCCAAGATAATTTGTGGCTAAAAAAGTAAAAAATAAATGAACATTTTCCAAACCGGCAGAGCGTGTTACCCCTCCAAGGAAACGACGGCTTCATCCGTGAACAACGCCGTCAGCGTCTGCCTGACGACAACCTCCGCCGCAGCCTTGTCAGGACGCATCCGGGCCATGACCTTCAAGCCCCATACCTGCACCTGCACATACAGCGCCGCGTCTTCCGGCGTCACCTCCGGCCGCAAATCCGGCGCGCGCTTCAGCGCGTCCCGGATCCTGCCGCGTATTTGCTCCATATAACCCGCTACCGCCACGGCAAAATCAGGCGTATCCGTCGAGATGTTGGTGATGCTGTTCACCAGAAAGCACCCTCGCGCACGCGGGTCTTCAAAGCTCTGCATGGCATGCTCCAATATGGCGCGCACTTGGCCGGCTCCCGGCGGCGTCGAGGCCAGCAGGGCTTCAAGCGCGCCGAGCGTTTCCTTGGCGTACAGCTCCAGCGCCGCGAGCATGATCCCTTTTTTGCTGCCGAACCGGGCGTAGAGGCTTGCCGCGTTGACCCCCGTCTCTTGGACGATGACGCTGATAGGCGTCGCCGCATACCCGCGTTCCCACAGGCAGTCGATGATTTCACGCAGCAACATGGTATGATCATAGGATGGTGGCCTTCCCATTGCGGACTCCTTCATCGCTTGGCATCAAAAAACCGCTTGACAGAAACGGTCATCCAAGTATTTTAACAAGCGTTCAATAAAAAAACAATAGGGGCGTTTTGCCCGCAGACACATAACCTCGGAGGTTGCTATGAACACTCTTCGTTCCAAATGGTTCGCCGTACTCTTGGCTTGCGTTTTCATGTTTGCGGCGTACGGCCAAGCGCCAGCCGCCGGGCTGCCGCAAGCCGGAGCGCTCGCCCCTGCTGAAGCCATCCGGCTGATGGATTCGCTCGGCGGCAAGCTGACCGTCATCGACGTCCGCACTGAGCAGGAATACGCCCAAGGCCATGTGCCCGGCGCCGTGCTCCTTCCGATCCAGACGCTGCGCGAACATATGGATCAGGTTCCCGCCGACGGCTCCGTCCTGCTCCTCTGCCGGACCGGGCGCCGGGCCGAAGCGGCCTACGACATGATCCGGGAAGCGTACCCTCAGAAGAAGAACCTCTGGTTTCTCAAAGGAATACCGGTATACGGCAGTGACGGCTCATTTACTTTTAAGTAAGACATCCTGAAAACCTCGCAACTGCCGACAAGGAGAACATGCCATGCAACAGCGCTATGATGCCATCATTATCGGATTCGGGAAAGGAGGCAAGACGCTGGCCGGGTATCTTGCGGATCAAGGGCAATCCGTCGCCGTCGTCGAACGTTCCGACAAAATGTATGGCGGAACCTGCATCAATATAGCCTGCATCCCCACCAAGACGCTGGTTTATGAAGCCCGCAAAAGCCTGTGCCGCGGGGAACGCGGCTTTGAGGAAAAGGCCGCCGACTACCGCCGGGCCATCGCCCGCAAGAACGAAGTGACCGGTTTCCTGCGCGGTAAGAACTACGCCATGCTGGCCGACCGGGACAATGTGGACGTCATTACCGGAACGGCTTCGTTTGTTTCCCCGCACGAAGTGGAAGTCAAAACGGCGGACAAAACCCTGACGCTTTCCGGCGAACGCATCTTCATCAATACCGGCGGGGAAACCATCATCCCGCCCCTTGAAGGCGTCCGCGAAAACCCGCGAGTCTATACCAGCACCACCATGCTGGATCTGGAAGATCTGCCCCGCCGTCTGGTCATCCTCGGCGGCGGGTATATCGCGCTGGAATTCGCTTCATTCTATGCGGAATTCGGTTCGCAGGTCACCATATTGGAACGCAGCCCCCGTTTCCTTGCCCGTGAAGATGCCGACGTGGCCGACAGCGTCCGCAAAGCGTTGGAAGGCAAGGGCGTGACCATCATAACCGGCGCGTCCGCCAGCGCGGTACGCGATGCCGGGCATGAAGCCGAAGTCCGCTTCATCCTCGACGGCACGGAACAGGCGCTGCCGGCGGATGCCATCCTGCTTGCCATGGGCCGCCGCCCGCTCACGGCCGGCCTCAATCTGGAAGCCGCAGGCGTGAAAACGACGGAACAAGGCGCGATTGCCGTGGACGGGCACCTGCAAACCTCCGTTCCGCACATATGGGCGCTCGGCGACGTCAAAGGCGGGCCGCAGTTCACGTACATCTCGCTGGACGACTTCCGCATCATCCGCGACGCCTTCTCTGGGGAAGGGAAGCGCGTCGCCAGCGACCGCGATCCCGCCTATACCGTATTCATGGATCCGCCCCTTGGCCGTGTGGGGCTCACCGAACAGGCCGCCCGCGACAAAAAGCTCGACATCAAGGTTGCCGTCCTTCCCGCCGCGGCCATCCCCCGAGCCCGGCTCATGGATGAAACCACCGGCATGCTCAAGGCCGTCGTGGACGCAAAAACCGGGGCTATCCTCGGGTGCGCCCTGCACTGCGCCGATGCCGGAGAGATGATCAACGTCGTGGAAACGGCTATCCGCGCGGGCAAGGATTACACGTTCCTCCGTGATATGATCTACACCCACCCGTCCATGACTGAAGCTCTGAATGATCTTCTCTCAAAGATCAAGTAATCCAGAGTGAAGAGGCAATGGGGAGGGAACCATAAAGAGGTTCCCTCCCCATTGTCTCTTACGAGCAAAAGGTTTTCATCCCGCCCATTCCGGCCGGTTCTCCGTGACGGGAAATCTCCTGATAAATCCCGTGTTGGAACGCAGGGCAAGCCGCTGGCTCCCCGTACAGAGGACACCCCCCATGCGAAAGGGAACAGGTTCCCCCGTTCACACTTTTCCCAGATAGCTCCGGGTCACGTTGGGGAACACGGCCTTGCCGTTCCGGGCGTAGCGCTCGAACAGCCCGGACAGCGCATCCACGAAGGGCCTGTACGCCGCGTCCGTGCGCTTCGGCGCGTAGGACGCCGAGAGGTTCCTGCCGATAAAGCTTTCCTGATCCAGCTCAAGGGAATTATCGAACGTCCGGCATTCGCAGCCTTGCCGAAAAAACGCCTCTATCGCGTTCCCTTTCCTGACCATGCCGCCGCTGAACCCGTCGAAACGGGGGCAATACTTCCGGCAGATCGCCCTGTTCTCCTCCATGAACGGTTCCTCTTCCACGCGGCTGTTCCAGACCAACCCGGCCAAGCCCGGCGGATTGAGGATCCTGCCGCACTCCACCCGGAATTTTTCGTGGTCAAACCAGTGGAACGCCTGCGCGGCGACCACAAGCCCCACGCTCCCGGCCTCAAGCAGCGTATGCTCCGCCGTGCCCGCGACAGGGACAAACCCCGTACAGCCCCCGAGACGGGCTTCAGCCTCATGCCGCATGGATTCGTTCGGCTCCACGGCAAACACCGTAAGCCCCCGCGCAAGCAGCTGCCCGGTGAGTATCCCTGTCCCGGCCCCCACGTCGGCGGCCGCTCCGCCTTCCGGCAACCCGCATCTTTCCATCAGATAGGAGAGGTAGGCTTCGGGATAATCCGGGCGGGATTTGACATACCACCCAGCCTTATCGGTGAACAGCTCCGTCGTATCCACAGGCGCACTCCTTGCGGGGCATCCCCCGCGCATACCGGCCATGCCTCAACATACCGTTGCCATAAACCCGGCCTGATACGCGCACCACACCAAAGCGGAGGGGCCGCCTCCACCCGTCAATGCCGCGCTGCCGCCCATCGGGCTCTCTCGGCCCGCTTGCCCGAAATATGGAACAAGGCCAGCCCGGAAAGGATGATCGCACCGCCGAGCCATGTCTCCACGCCGGGCAATTCGCTGATCACGACATACCCGAGCACCAGAGAAAGCAGCGGCGTCAAAAACATGAACTTGGTCACATCGCTGGTAGTCGCAGCGAACGACAACGCCTTCGCCCACAGGAGGTAAGCCAACGCGCTCGGGAAAACCCCAAGGAAGGCCACCGCGATCACGTGCGGGACCGGAGCCGCCCCGAGCTGGCGGATGGATTCCGGCAAAAAGCCCGCAAGCATCGCCGTCGCCGTAAAGAAGCTGTAAGCCGTTATCTGAAGCGACGTATACCCATGCGCATAGAGCCGCTGGATCACATTATACGCGCTGATGGCGAGGGCGGCCCCGAGCATCCAGAACACCCCGGCATTGATCGAGACGCTTCCGTTCCACAGCATGAGGATGAGCACCCCAATGAACGCCAGCCACAGCGCGGCCCAGGCAAGCCTCGTCAGCCGTTCCCGGAAGACGACGGACGCCATCAGCGCCGTGATGATGGGCGCGGTGGCGATCAGGATGCACCCCGTCGCCGCGGTCAATGTCTCTGAGCCTTTATTAAAGATAAACAAATAGATGGAGAACCCAAGCGCACCGGAAAGCGCAAACCGGGGCAACTCGCGCCAGCCGAGCATCCTCACGCCCCTGCAACGCAGTACGGCATAGAGCACAACGGACGCGATGGCGCAACGCAGGAATCCGAGCACGGCCGAAGAAAAAGACAGCAACGCCACCTTAGTGAATACGAACGCGGACGACCACAGGACAACGGTGGCAAAGGCATACCACTGGCTCGAAATTGTTCGTGTTTCCATTTTTTCTCCGCGCTTTCGCATGATGGGGACGTATTCCGGCCACTCCGCATCGTCCGGCGGGCAAACGTTTCAACGCCTTCAGGCGGAACGGCCAGCGCGGCCCTTTTCCGTCGAAAGAGGAGGCGGCCCCGGGTCTCCAAAGGCCCGCCGCCCAGAGGACAAGTTCGTCAGCTCCAGCCGATATGCCTGACGAGAGTGGAACGGGTTTCAACCGTACGCCGATACGTGATGGATGGATAGCCGAACAACATTGCGTATCCCAACTGGTGCGTATCCGGGATACCCAAGCGGGGCAGGAAATCGGGCAGCACATCCCGCAGGCACCAATACAGCAGGCCACACCAAAGCGTGCCAACGCCCCGCGCCTGAGCCATGAGTTCAAAATACGACAGATAGATAAGCGGGTCCTGCTCGACGCAGGTAGCGGTCTTCGCATTGGCCACAATCATGCAATGCGGGGCGGAGCGGAAAATGCCGTCCCATCCCCCGGCCTTCCAGAGCTTCCCGGCGGAAACGAAAAAGGCGCGGCGCGGGCAGTCCGGCATGGTCCCCGCTTCCGCCAGTTCGTCCAGACGGCGATAGACGGCTTCCCGAAAGGCATCCATCGCCGTAATGTCGTCTACGACTGAGACCAGCAGCTTCTGCGCGTTGCCGCCGGTAGGCGCATAAGCCGTGCTGGCGAGGATCTCCTGAAGCAACGCCGGCGCAACATTTTCGCGCTTGTACCGCCGTACCGAACGGCGTCCCTTGAACAACGCGCCCAGCTGCCGGGGCTCAGGGATATTGCCCGCAAGCGGAGTGCACTCGGCGGCATCGGCCCCCAAGATGGAAACGGCCCCCGTAGGGCACACCGCGAGACAATGCTGACAGCGGATGCACTGCCCTTCATCAGCCATCACAGGGTACGTATCCATGCGAAGGGCCTGATGCAGACAGTCCGCGACACAAGCCCCGCACGAAACGCACAGGGATTCATCCACCTTGAAATCAACCATGACTGGCCTCCTAGGTTCGTCTTTTCGGGAATAGCATACCCCCCTCTTTTCGCAAGGACGTCTTTTGAATAAAAAATTCATTAAAGTACAACAAGATAAAACCTGAAAAACGTTCCCTCCGACATACGGCCCTCTTCCCCGTGCGCCTTTCCCGGCACAGGACGCAAAAAAAGGCCGGAGTGTTCCGGCCTTTTTCCCTTTTCGCCCGGCCAAACCAAAGCCGCCATACCTCGGCATGACGCCCTCATTTCCCCAACGCAACGGGCGAGCGGTCATTTTTCTTGAAAGGAGAGGAGAACCCGAGGATTGCCGCCCTGCCCCGCATGCAAGGCGGCACCCCCGAAACGTCTTCCCAATGTATTTATTTGTCTTCAGGATCTTCAACGGAAGCGACGCACAGGGCGTTGCTGCCTTCATAAGGCACGCAGCCTTCAACGCTCACTTCCTTGGCCCGTGTGCCGAACGCCGCCGCGCCGGGCACGCGGAACGTGGACACGTCCAGAGGCTCGATGGCCGTTTCGACGGGTTTGGCAACCTGCGGCACCCATTCATAAGGTACGCGGTAGGCGCGGTACGTCATGTTCATGGGCACGAACTTGCCCTTGTAAGGCGAAACGAATTCCCACACGATCTTGTGATCGGGCGTCACTTCAAACACGCGACCATCGGAGCCTTCGGTGATCAGGGTATTGCCGTTGGGCAAACGCTGCATGCCGCTGATGAAAGGGCTGTAGAACCGGTTGCTGTCCATCGGGGCGAGGAACCCGGCTTCGCTGGGCGTGTACTGCCACACGATCTTCATAGCCACGGGATCAATCTCCAGCACGCGGGAGTAGTCGCGCAAGGCCGCCTTCACACCAGTGGGGGCCCCGGGGTTCGGCACGTCATAGCCGCCCCAGCCGCCGTTGTCGAACACGAGAATGTTGCCGCCGCCGGGCAGGGTGTGAGGAATCATGTGCGCGTGATGCTGACCGATGATCCAGCCGATAGCCTTAGCTTCAGGGCTGTTGTCGTAATCGGGGCCAAGCTTCCAAGTGATTTTGCCGGTGGCTTTGGAAATGATGAAGATGATGTTGGCTTCGCGTCCGTCCACGATGATGTTGTCGGGATGGAAACGCTCGTCGCCCGCATCATACCATTTGTTCGGACCAAGCACAGACATGGAGTTGATGTGCATCCAGTCGCCCATGCCTTCGGGCTGCGTGGGGCGGTAGTTGGGATTGCGGGCAAGAGTGTTCTTGGGGCCTTCGCGGAAGCCCATCTCGTCAAAGTGCTCGTGGCAGTTCCATTCCCACACAATATCGCCGTCCCAATCCACTTCGAGGATCACGTCGTCCAGAAGCTGCTTGTCGGAAATCTTGGGATTGCGGGCATTACGGTGCGCAAGCACAAGCGTATTGCCGGAGTCGGTCTTCGGCTCCATACCGGGCGCGTAATAGCCGGTGGTGCTGCCTTCGCGCTGGAAGTCGTGGTGATAGCGGGCCATCCAGCGGCCGGGGATACCGGGATCGTCAATGTATTCATTGCGATCGAACTTCCAGACGATGTTGCCGTCCCAGTCCACCTGAATGACGTCAAGCCCGTCCTGCACGCTGTACTTGCCGCTGCGGCGGCCGCGGCTGGTCAGCAAGTACCCGCCGGGGAAAATCTTGTTGGGCATACCGTGGACGCCCTTCCACACATTCACCTCGCGACCGTTCATATCCATGAGGACGGCGCCGACTTCCTGCGCCTGAAAAATCGTGAAGCCGTTCCAGCATTTTTCGGGATCGTAAACGGTTACGCCAGTGGGGTAGATGGTCGGATGGCCCATAACATGCTCCTTTTTGTAGTGCGTCAGGAGAAGTTCTCTCCGCATGGCCAAACCCTACCCCGGGAGAAGATCCCGCGCTGTTGCGTTTGTTACATTTGGCGCAAAAGATAGCCCCCGCCACTCGATTATTTCCGATTATCCAATGTTTACACTATAAGGGAATAAAAAAACTTATCCCCGCTCTCTTGCACCATGATCCGGGCATCTTTTTCAGGCATCCCCTCCCCACTGCGGGACGCACCGCTTCCGCTCAAAGGGCTTCGACCCGGCAGAAAATAAAGGCGCTGTCACAGTAACCAATTGATATTTTGTGCTATAAGCTTTGAAATGGAGACTAAAGGGAACTTTTTTTGTTGTGGAGCCTGTTAATAAAAATACTATAAATTCAATATATTATATACAT
>USCL01000075.1 GCA_900553145.1 uncultured Desulfovibrio sp. | reverse complement strand
CCTTCCCCAATATCTATTACAGCAATTCGCCTTCCCAGTTGAAGAGGCCGGGGCGGGTGGCTACCGGCATCGACTTGGGCGGGTTTTCCTCCATGCGGGCGAAGAAGGAATACCCGGCGGCCTCAAGCTCCGGCCGATGCGCGGTGATGTCCAAAGGCCACGCGGGATAAATCCACGTGTTCTGGCCATAGCGGCGGGTCCAGAAGCCTTCGCCCTTGGGACTCTGGAAGACTTCGTTCGTCTTGATGCCAAGGGGATCGTGGCGTCCGATGCCCATCGGCCAGAATCCGGCAAGCACGATGCCGAGCGGCAGGGGGCTGCTCTTGGGCAGGGCCAAAAAATCCTCCTTGGTCAGCTCGGGGCTGACGAACGCGGCGCTGAAGCCGAGCTTCGCAAAACTCGCCAGCGTGAAGGCGTTGGCGGCATTGCAGAACGGCCCGGCGACCAGATCCACTTTGCGTCCCTTGAAGAAAACGGCCTGCCACGGCTCGCAGACGAAATGCTTCGCGCCGTTGCGTATGGCTTCGTTGATGATGCGCTTCCAAAGCTCTTCCTCGTCCGGCCAGATGACCGGGGGCAGCCACCATGCCATATTCGGGGCCACCGTGCGGGAAACCTCGCGCACCGACTTGGGCGAGAGCCACAGGCCGATCACCGAGTTGCGGCTGCGGCGCGTTTCAGAACCATAGGGCAGCGAGGCGCGGAGGGTCATATCGGGACGGCGGCGGGGATACGCGGGCTTGGGCATCCTCGGCGTGAACTCCACGGCGGTGGGCTCGATCCCCTTGCACCGATCCAGCTTCCGCTTCCACTCCGCGATAAGCTGCACAAGCTCGGGTTCGCGGCGGTCGATGAGGAACACCGGCGTCCCGGCCTTCGGCGTCTTGTGGCGCGGCAGGCGCAGCGTAAAAGTCCCGGCCTTCGGCGTGCGGCGGGTCACGGGCAGGGTCGAATGCCAGTTCTCGTCCTCATAGCCCACGCGCAGGTAGTCGTAGGAAATCAGTTCGATGTGCGGCTTGAAGAACGGGCGGCCCTCCCCGTCCGTCTGTATCTTGCCCACAAGGCGGCCCGAGCTGGTCTGGCTGTCGGGCGAGGTGGGCTCGGACGTGCGCTGCGGCAGGAAGCGGGCGCGGGTGGAAGGACGGCCAAGCGCCATTTCGAGGATCTTTTCCGCATCCTTGCGGGCCTGCGGATCATCGGGGTTGTCGCGCAGCATCTTGTAGGCCGTGACGACATGGTAGACGTAATGCGGCCCCTTCTTGCGGCCCTCGATCTTCCAGCAGCTCAGGTGCGGGATGTCCGTGATGGTCTTGGCGAGCACGTCCAGCGAGAGATCGAGGCAGGAGAAGAACCGCCCGGAATGGTTGCGCTGCTTGTACACGCGTCGGCAGGGCTGCACGCAGCGCCCGCGCAGGCCGCTCTTGCCGCCCATATAGCTCGACCAGTAGCAGCGGCCCGAGACGCACCAGCACAGCGCGCCGTGGATAAACATTTCCAAATCCAGCCCTTCGGGACAGGAGGCGGAAATCTGCTTCACCTCGTCGATGGACAGTTCGCGGGGCAGGATGACGCGGTCGGCGCCGAGCTCCTTCGCGGCCAGCAGCGACGCGGGATGCGTCAGATTGGCGAGCGTGGAAAGGAACAGGCCGCCCTCGTACCCGGCCTGACGGGCAAGCGCCAGCACGCCGGGGTCCTGAATGATCAGGCCGTGGGGCTTCACGTCGCGGGCAAGACGGGCGATGAGGCGTCCGGCGGCGGGCACGTCGTCGGGCTTCACCAGCGTATTGAAGGCGACGTAAATGCGCCTGTCGTTCTCGTTGGCGAGCTCGACCATGCGGGAAAGCTCGGCGGAACCGAAGTTGTCCGCCTGCATGCGGGCGGAGAAATGTTTGAGGCCGAGGTATACGGCGTCGGCTCCGGCGGCCATCGCCGCGAGGAACGATTGCGTATCGCCCGCCGGGGCGAGGATCTCAGGCTTGCGCGTCATGGATGTGTCCTAACAGTGGAGGGGAGATGAAAAAGTTGGGGAACGGGGGGAGGAGCCTTTCCGGGAAAGGCCGCGCCGCATCGGCACCTGCGGGTAAGGCTCTGACGGGCATCCTCTCTGGAGGAGCCGCCCGCTGCCCTTCTCCCCTCTTGAGCCTTGTAACTTTAAAGCGGGAAACGTTGGACGGCCCTCAAAAGACGGTATGCGCCGGACAAAAAAGAGAGGAACCGTCCGCCGCGCCTCCTCCCCGCCAGCCGAAAACCTTTGGAGGATGAGGGAGGGGCCGGGAGAAGGAGAAGGCCCCGCTTGTCCCCTTCATGGGGATTCTTCGGAAAGAGCCTTCTCCCTCTCCCCTATAGCTTATTCGAACACGCTGGCGTTGGTGATGAGCACGGCGGAAGCAGGCACATCGGAATGGATGCCGCGGGTCGTGGTCTTTTCCTTTTCGATCTTGTCGACGGCTTCCATGCCTTCGACGACCTTGCCGAACACGCAGTAGCCGTAGCCGTTGACGTCCGGGGAGGAGAAGTTCAGGAACCCGTTGTCCACGGTGTTGATGAAGAACTGGGCCGTGGCGCTGTGGGGATCGCGGGTACGGGCCATGGCGATGGTGCCGCGCTCGTTGGCGAGGCCGTTGTCGGCTTCGTTCTTGATGGGGGCATGGGTCGCCTTTTCTTCCATCTTCATGTTCATGCCGCCGCCCTGAATCATGAAGCCCTTGATGACGCGGTGGAAAATGGTGTTGGCGTAGAAGCCTTCATTCACATATTTGAGGAAATTCTCCACGGTGGCGGGAGCCTTGTCGGCATACAGTTCGATAAGGATATCGCCGGAAGTGGTTTCCAGAAGCACGGTAGGATTGGCCATGATACACTCCTTGAAAAATAATCGTAAGAGTATGCCCGAAAACCATGCCGGAAGCAAGTTGAACCGGCCCGTGACAGCCGGGCCGATTCGGGCTATTCCTTCTGAGGAATGATTCCCAAAAACATATGCGCCTTTCCCGTGCACGCCACACGGTTTGACAAGGAAGAGGATCCGCTTGGCTGGCTGAACGCCTTTCGGGCAACCTCCCCACGCCGCCGGCATTGTTGCGGGCGGGGTCTGGAGGGATGCGGATATCTCCCGTTGTTTCAAAAAACGCCCTCCCCCGGTTCCAACATACAACCCCCTTCGCCATGAACGATACGCAACGCTTTACGCTTTTCCGAAAAGACCTGCTCCGCTGGTTCGCCGAGAACCGCCGCCCGCTGCCGTGGCGGGCCGACTACACGCCCTACCGGACATGGATCGCCGAAGTCATGATGCAGCAGACGCAGATGGACCGGGGCGTCCAGTATTTCCTGCGCTGGATGGACCGCTTCCCCGACGTGGCCGCCGTCGCCGCCGCGCCCGAGGAAGACCTGCTCAAGGCATGGGAAGGGCTCGGCTATTACCGCCGCGCCCGCAACATCCAGGCCGCCGCCCAAGTGATCATGGAGCGCCACGGCGGCACCTTCCCCACAAGCTACGCCGACATCCTCGCCCTGCCCGGCGTGGGCCCGTACACAGCCGGGGCCATCGCCAGCACGGCCTACAACGAGGAAGTCCCCTGCGTGGACGGCAACGTGGAGCGTGTGCTTTCCCGCGTGTTCGACATCGACACGCCCGTGAAAGAGGAGCCCGCCAAAAGCCGTATCCGGGAACTGGCGCAGGCCCTCATCCCGAAAGGTGAGGCCCGGAACTTCAATCAGGGGCTGATGGAGCTCGGCGCGCTCGTATGCCGCAAAAAGCCCGAGTGCGAACGCTGCCCGCTGGCCGAATTGTGCGAAAGCCGCCATCTGGGCATCCAGAACGAGCGCCCCGTCCCTGGCAAGAAGGCCGCCGTCACCCAGATTGAAGTCGTGTGCGGGGTGCTCCTGCACGAAGGGAAAGTCTTCATCCAGCGCCGCAACGAGAAAGATGTCTGGGGCGGCCTGTGGGAATTCCCCGGCGGCTGCGTGGAGCCCGGCGAAACGCCCGAGCAGGCGGTCGTGCGCGAATGGATGGAGGAAGCGGGCTTCAAGGTCGCCATCGTGCGCCCGCTGGACGTCATCCGGCACAACTACACGACCTACCGGATCACCCTGCGCTGTTACCAGCTCAGGCTGGAAGGCCGGCCCAAGGGCTGCCCCGTGCCCGCCGAACTGACCGAGGCCACCGCCTGCCAGTGGATCGCGCCGCAGGACATCGAAGCGTTCCCCCTGCCCGCGCCGCACCGCAAACTTGCCGACAACTGTAGCCTTTTTGACAACCCGGCTTCAGGCGAGTAGTTTCTGCCCACGCCGCGAGGCACGCGGACGACAACCGTGGCGCGAGCCACGTCAACATTTCTGGAGTCTCTCCCCATGCGCAAGACTGTTTACTGGATTGAAGGCGACGGCATCGGCCCGGACGTGTGGAAAAGCGCGCGCCCCGTCATTGATGAAGCCATCCGCCTGAGCTACGGCGACGAGCGCGGTTTCGACTGGAAGGAACTGCTCGCGGGCGAAAAGGCGCTCAAGGAAACCGGCACGCTCCTGCCCGACGGAACCCTCGCCGCCCTGCGCGGCGCCGAACTCGCCATCAAGGGCCCCCTCGGCACGCCGGTGGGCACGGGCTTCCGCAGCCTCAACGTCACCCTGCGCCAGACCCTTGACCTCTACGCCTGCATCCGGCCCATCCGGTACTTTGAGGGCATCGAGTCCCCGGTCAAGCATCCCGAGCGCGTGGACATGATCGTCTTCCGCGAAAACACCGAAGACGTCTATGCGGGCATCGAATACAAGGCCGGGACCCCCGAAGCCGCTAAGCTCATCGCCTTCCTGCGCGACGAACTGGGCGCCAACGTGGACGCCTCCGCCGCCGTGGGCATCAAGCCCATGACCGAAAAGGGCTCCAAGCGCCTTGTCCGCGCCGCCGTCCGCCACGCCCTCGCCCAGAACCTCCCGAGCGTGACCCTCGTGCACAAGGGCAACATCATGAAGTTCACCGAAGGCGCGTTCCGCCAGCACGGCTACGACGTGGCGAAGGAAGAGTTCGGCGACCGCACCGTCGTCGAGGCCGAAGCCGCTTCCGCGCCGGGCAAGCTGGTCATCAAGGACCGCATCGCCGACGCCATGTTTCAGGAAGCCCTCATCCGTCCCGAGCAGTACAGCGTGCTCGCCACGCCCAACCTGAACGGCGACTACATTTCGGACGCCCTCGCCGCGCAGGTCGGCGGCCTCGGCCTTGCCCCCGGCGTGAACATGTCGGAAAAGCTGGCCTTCTTCGAAGCGACCCACGGCACCGCGCCGAGCCTCGCCGGGAAGGACCGGGCCAACCCCGGCAGCCTCATCCTCAGCGGCGCGCTCATGCTGGAGCACATCGGCTGGAAGGAAGCCGCCACCCGCATCTACAAGGCCGTGAACACCGCCATCGCCCGCCGCGCCGTCACCGAAGACCTCGCCGCCCAGATGACCGACGCGCGGACGGTCGGATGCACCGAGTTCGGCGAAATCATCACGAAACTGCTGTAAGGCCATCCGGGATGCCGCCCCGGCCTTGCCCAAGCACGGCCTTGCGGGAACCGGGGCGGAGGGTGCGCCGTACCGCACGGCTCGCCCCTCAGCCGTGCTCCCATACGGAGCCTGGGCGGAAACGCGGCCGGTCCATCCAAAGCCGGTTCGGATCAGGGAGGAAAGGGAAACCTTTCCTCCCTTTCGCGTCCTTGACAGGCGGGCATCCGGGGAACTACCACATATAACGGGAAATGTACGATAAAACTTCCATCACCCCCATCCCCCAAGAGGCACGCCATGCAATGGGATTCCGCCGTCTATCTCCGCTTCAAGGCCGAAAGGACGCAGCCGTCCGCCGATCTCGTCAAACGCATCGGGCTTGAACAGCCCCGCAAGCTGCTCGACGTGGGCTGCGGCCCCGGCAACAGCACGCAGGTTTTGGCGGACGCGTTCCCCAACGCCCTGCGCATCATCGGCATCGACAGTTCGCCGGAAATGATCGAAACGGCGAAGGACGATCACCCCGACATGGAGTTCCGGCTCTGCGATGCCTCGGATTTGCCCTCGCTTGGCGAGGCCGGGTTCGACGTGGTGTTTTCCAACGCCTGCATCCAGTGGGTCCCGGACCATCCCCGGATCATCCGGGACATGCTCTCCCTGCTCCGGCCCGGCGGCATGCTCGCCGTGCAGATCCCTATGAATGACCAGGAACCCATCCACCGGATTATCGGGGAACTCGCCGCCTCGGACGAGTGGCGCGCCGAGCTCGCCGCCGCACGGGCCTTCCATACCCTGACCCAAGAGGCGTATTTCGACATACTCGCCGCCGAAGCCGGGCAGTTCCAGATGTGGCAGACGACCTATCTCCACCGCATGCCGTCCCACGAGGCCATCATGGACTGGTACAAAGGCACGGGCCTGCGCCCCTACCTGAGCCTCCTTTCCGGCGATCGCGCCAAAACCTTCGAACGGGCGGTGCTGGAGGAAGTCGTCAAACGCTACCCCATACGGCGCAACGGGGAAATCATCTTCCGCTTTCCCCGCTTCTTCTTCACCGCCACGCCCAAAGCCTGATGCCATCCCCGGCGTAACGGCTTCCATCCCGCCGTGCGGCAGCGATAGAAGGAAGCTCCACGGCGTGCCCCGCCTCCCCTTCCCCGGTACACAAAGCGGGGGACCCCTCACCGGAGTTCCCCCGCCTCATCATCCCCCGAAGCCCCTTCCCGTAATTCCCGTAACGTTCCGGCTCCAAACAAGGCCGCGGACGAAACATCACCAAAAAAATTTCCGGGCAAGGCGTCCGATAAATGCAAACGCCTCGGGAAGGAAAGGGCCGGGGGAAATCCGTGCGGGGCGTTCCCGCTCTTCAGAAAGGCCCCCGCACCGCGCTCCTACATGATTTGCTTCCATAACGCGGACAGCGGCATGACGAAAAACAAACCGGGCAGCATGCTGAGGATGGGAACCTGCACAAGCCCCATCTGGCGCAGCCCCGCGCCGAGCATGATAATGCCGCCGCAAGCGGAAAAATCCGCGAACATGGTCGGCGTGGTATACGGCATGAGCAGCGTGGCCCCGAACAACAACGCGAACTGGATGCCGCACTGGGGCACGGCGAGCACGCCCACGACGCTGCCGATGCTGGCCGCGATGAGCATGGCCGTGAAAAGGTCGAGCACGCCCTTGATGAGCAGGAGGGAACATTCGCCGGTCAGTCCCTCGCGCATGGAGCCGATAATCCCGAGCCCGCTGACGCAAAAGAGGACCGTCGCCACGGCGAACTGGTCGCGGAACACCGTTTCGGAAAGCGTTTCGGCCTTGCCTTCCTTGGCCTTGCCGCGCCGCTTGAACAATCCCGCCACTTTGAAGGCCCCCTTCATCACCAGGGATTCGAAGCGGGTCAGCTCGCCGATCGCCGTTCCGAACAGCAGGGAAAGCACGACGGGAGGCAGCGAGTCGCCCTTCGACAGCATGGTAACGCCGATGCCGAGCGTGATGCAGCTGAAGACATTCATAATTTTTTTCCTGAACTCCTGACTGAGCACAGGCCCGCAGAGCGCCCCGAGGATGGAGCCCGCGACAATGCAAACGCTGTTCGCAACCGGTCCTATCATGTTCCCTCATTCCTTTGTTGAAACCTTGCCGCCCGTAGGCGGGAATCCTGCCGGAACGTAAAAAAGCCGCTCCCGAGCCCCCAAAAACGGGACTGCGGGCACGGCACGACCATATTGTCCGGCACTGCAACTTCAAAGAAATAGCATAAGAAAAAAGGAAAAACAATCTGAGCTGTTGCGGCTACGAATGAGGACGCAAAAAATCCCGCAGGCGGAACCTGCGGGATTTATGTACCGGATATTGCTTCCGGGGCTACAGCCCCGGAAAGGAGGCTGCGCCCGTCCACACTATTTTACGGCTTCTTTCAGCGCCTTGCCGGGAGTGAACTTCACGACGCGGGAAGCGGGGATGAGGCATTCCTCGCCGGTGCGGGGATTGCGGCCCTTGCGTTCGCTGCGTTCGACGACCTTAAAGCTGCCGAAGCCGGTGAAGGAAACCTGTTCGCCGTTGGCGATGGTTTCGGACAGCACGCTGATGGCCGCGTCGAGGAACTGTTCGGTTGCGGCCTTGGTGCCGAGGCCGGCCTTGGCGTGGATTTTGTCAACAAGATCTGCTTTGGTCATAAAAGACTCCTTACCTGAATAGTGAGATGTGCCAGCGGTGGTCTTTACCCTTTGTTTTTGCGGTTGTCACCGGGATATTTTACGCTATCCTCCCTTATTTGTATTGCAAAAAGCGTTTTTACTACCCCCCGAGTTAGAACGCCACCGTTTTGTGGAACGATAACACTTCGAAATCAGACAATAAAATGATAACTTCAAGCATTATACATAAATGAAACGACAAAAAGGAAAAAAATGGCCGGGATGCAAAAAAGCTTTTGCCCGGATCCCCGAATCGGACACAAAAGCCCCTCCGGGGAAGAATCCCTTGCCAAACGGCACTTCAGGGTATATATAGCTGAGTCCCGACTTTATAGGAGCCTGACCATGAAAGAAAAAATTCATCCCAAAGTGTACAAGGCCAAGATCACCTGCGCCTGCGGCAATCAGGTAGAACTGCTCTCCACCAAAGGAGAAACCGTCCATGTGGAAATCTGCTCCGCTTGCCATCCTTTCTTCACCGGCAAGCAGCGTTTCCTCGATACGGCTGGCCGCATTGACCGCTTCCGCAAGAAGTACGCCAATCTCAACAAGTAACGCGCCGGCTTCCTGCGCAGCCTTTACGCCTCCCGGGTGGCCCGCCCTCCGGGAGGCCTTCGAGTTCCATCCCTTTTTTTCGTCCTTCCCCGAAGTCCGCAAGTCAACCAGTCGGGAACCGCGCCGGGGACATACGTTCAGGGAGTGACATTCCGAGGTCTTTCCATGCCCACGCGCACCGGTCGTCCGGCCGCCTCTTCCGTTCCTTCCGCCCGTTCCGGGAAACGATTCCCGATGAGCCTTGGGCGCCTTCTGCCGTTCCTCGCCCCCGCGCCGCTCGTCGGCGGGCAGGCCGTGATGGAAGGCGTCATGATGCGCAACGGCGACGTCTATGCGCTGGCCGTCCGCACGGCCGACGGCGGCATCAGCGTCGAAAACCGCCCGTGGTTCAGCCTCACCCGCAGCGAGCTGCTTAAGAGGCCTTTCCTGCGCGGCTTCCCCACGCTGATCGAAACCCTCGTCAACGGCATCAAGGCCCTGAACCTCTCCGCCGAACGCAGCACCGAAGGGACGGGGGAGGAAATCAAGGACTGGCAGCTTGTCCTCACCCTCATCGTGTCGCTCCTGTTCGCCGTGGGCCTGTTCGTCGTCGTGCCTCACCTGCTCTCCATCATCATGAACTGGATCGGGCTTGGCGGCGACGTCGAGGGCGTTTCGTTCCACATTTGGGACGGGGTGTTCAAATTTCTGATTTTCATCGGCTATATCGTGGGCATCGCCTTCCTCCCGGACATCCGGCGGGTGTTCTGCTACCACGGGGCCGAACACAAGACGATCCATGCCTACGAATCCGGGGATACGGTGACGCCCGAATCGGCCATCCGGTACAGCCGCCTGCACCCGCGCTGCGGCACCACCTTCCTGCTGTTCGTCATGTCCATCGCCATCCTGCTGCATACGGCCCTCGTCCCGCTGCTGCTCCTCGTCTGGACGCCGGACAGCGCCGTGGCCAAGCATCTTTTTACGCTCGTCTTCAAGCTGCTGCTTATGGTTCCCATCAGCGCCCTGTCCTATGAGCTTATCCGCTACGCCGCGCGTCTGGGCGACGGGTTCTGGGGGCGCGCCCTCCGAGCGCCGGGCATGTTCTTGCAGCTTCTGACCACAAGGGAACCGGAACTGAATCAGGTCGAAGTCGCGGTCGCGGCCCTCGCCTCCGCCGTCGGCCAGCATTCGCCGCGCCTTGAGACGCCACCTACCTGCAACCGGAGTCATTGATGTTTGCCAAACTCGAAAGCCTCGAACGCAAATTCCTGGATCTCGAACAGGAACTCGCCGATCCCTCTGTTTTCAACGATCAGGATCGATACCGCAAGCTGACCAAGGCCCACTCGGATCTCAAGCCCGTGGTGGACATTTTCCGCCAGTACCGCGAATTGAAGCAGAACCTCTCCGACAATCAGGAGCTGCTCAACGACGCCGATCCCGATATCCGCGAAATGGCCCACGAAGAAATCAAGTCCATCGAAGAGAAACTCCCCGAGCTTGAGCATGACCTGAAAGTACTGCTCCTGCCCACCGACCCGCTGGACGAAAAGAACATCATTCTGGAAATCCGCGCCGGTACGGGCGGCGAAGAAGCGGCCCTCTTCGGGGGCGACCTCTTCCGCATGTACTGCCGCTATGCCGAAAAGATGGGCTGGAAAGTCGAAATCATGAGCCAGAGCGAGTCCGACAACGGCGGCTACAAGGAAGTCATCGCGCTCATTTCCGGCGACAAGGTGTACAGCCGCCTGAAGTTCGAATCCGGCACCCACCGCGTGCAGCGCGTGCCCGCCACCGAGTCGCAGGGGCGCATCCACACTTCCGCCGCCACGGTCGCCATCATGCCCGAAGCCGAGGAAGTGGACATCGACCTCAAGCCCGAAGATCTGCGTTTCGACGTCTACCGCTCCTCGGGCCCCGGCGGCCAGAGCGTGAACACGACCGACTCCGCCGTGCGCGTGACCCACATCCCCACCGGCCTTGTGGTCTGCTGTCAGGACGAAAAGTCGCAGCACAAGAACAAGGCCAAAGGCCTGAAGATCCTTTGCTCCCGCCTGCTCCAGCTGAAGCAGGACGAGCAGAACGCCGCCCTCGCCGACCAGCGCCGCGCGCAGGTGGGCACCGGCGACCGTTCCGAACGCATCCGGACATACAACTTCCCGCAGGGCCGCGTCACGGATCACCGCATCAACCTGACCCTGTACAGCCTCGGCAAGGTTCTGGAAGGCGAAATCCAGGAGCTTGTGGACGCCCTCGTCACCCACTCCCAGACCGAAGCCCTCAAGGCGCAGGCGTCGAGCTAACGAGGATGTGGGGTTGAATGAATATTGGGGGAGGGGAGAGGGAACCTTTCTTTAGAAAGGTTCCCTCTCCCCTCCCCCAAGCCCCCTCCTCTCTCCTTCTAAGGCTGTCCCTCCGTCAGAACCGGGGGCTTGAAACACAGTGACCACTCAAAGCGGTTTTTGCTATTCGCCTTCGGTGAATTACATCAGCTTAAACTGATCTATTTTTTGTCTTTTTTCTCTTGATGCCTTATGCAGAGCCGAATTTCCCTCTCTCCAATTCCTATGACGCTCATAAAGTACCCTCTGGCTCAGAAAATTTCTCCCGTTATTTTCCGTAGATTCCCAAAAACATTTCGTTATCTCAATAGCACTTTTTCCCTTCAGATACCCACTACCTCCTCTACACTGTATCTGGGCGGAATCGACAGCAGCATATGCACATGATCCACGCATAAGTGTCCTTCCATTGCAGCCATGACGGTCCGCCAATTCACGAAGCAATCTCACGAGCTCTTCACGAAGCCTCCCGTACAGAACCTTTTTCTGTATTTTGGAATCTATACAACATGATACTTGCACTGCCAGTATGGCCTCACTGTTGAACTACTTCATAAAAGGCCTCCTTGTCCCACTTTGAGCGGTTCGGATAAGGAGGTTTCCTGTTTTGAAAAATTGTCAAACGCCAGGATCCCCTGGCTTAGCCAGGGGATCAGGTTATAGATTCGACTGGTGGGGAGGCCGCGCGGAAGGAGTTCCGTTGAACAAAAGCAAGAGGCCTTTCCCTAGGGAAAAGCCTCTTTTTTTATTTAGAGTTGAAACTTAGATATGGATCTCAGTTCGCCTGCGTGCAATCAGGGATACTGATGTTCGCATTGGTGAGGGTAACTGCAGTTGCGTTGGTTCCGGGAGGAGTGGCACTGGTAACCGGAAGGATACTATTGGCTTCAGTCCCTAACGCCAGCGTCCAGCCCCCCAAATCAGTAGGGGTTGTTACCAACTCTTTTGCAGTAGTTTGTGCTGCACTACAAGACTTGCCTGCCAAAAGCTCCTGCCCGAACTTCAAATTCACGCGGGCCTGCACTTCAGCGACAACGGCCATCGCGGCTTTCTCCTGTGCGTCCTTCTGCAAGTCATAGTACTTCGGGACGGCCACGGCGGCGAGAATGCCGAGAATGACCAGAACGGAAATGATTTCAATGAGCGTGAAACCACGCTGCCCTCTATTATCCTTCATCATGTACCCCCATCCGTAATGTTAAAATGTTATCCCCCTAACCGGAAAAAATCACACATAAGACTCATTATGAAATCTTTTCCAGATATAGAGTACCTCGTGATTCAAGTAAAGCCTTTCAATCTCGGGAGAATAAGACGCTAAACAAAATACCCCCCAACGGATTCCGAAGGGCTCTTTCAAAAAGAAGCGGTTCATGCCGGGTGAAATGCGATATAAAAATCTTGTCGTTTTATTCAGCGACGCACATTCTTATAAAGCAACTCCTACAGCCGACGCTTTCGAGAACATCATTCTCTCTGGGGGAGAAAATAACATATCCGAGGAGGATGTCTATACATCCATAACAACGGTGCAAAACCGGCGGGTCTTTCAATAAGATAAGGGGACATCTGTGGATGTCTCCTTATCCGCATTCTTGACGGATTTGTCCCCGCTTCCAAGATATAGGTAACAGGGCAACTACTAAAGCATATTATCAAATAGAACTGAACGCATCAGTGAGTAAGGGAAGGAGCTTCCGGATGTTTCTTTCATACATAAGAACGCGACCTCCCTTTCATGACAGACTAATCTATATAAACAACATCGCTATATGCCGCACAGCGACGGCGGCCCCAAAGGCAACCGCCGTGTTGAATACCATGCTGAACACGGGCCAGCCCCACGATCCCGTCTCCTGCCGGATGGCGGCGACCGTGACAAGGCAAGGGGCGTACAGCAGCACGAACACCAGCAGGGCCAAGGCGGTGGCGGGCGTCCAGCGCCCATCGTTGCGGATCTGCTGCGCCAAAGGCGTGGGATCTTCGGGATCGATGTCCCCGAGGGAATAGGCCGTGCCGAGCGTGGCGACGATCACTTCCTTCGCCGCAAAACCGCCGACCAAGGCGATGTCCGTGCGCCAATCAAACCCGGCGGGGCGCGTCAGCGGCTCAAGGGCCATGCCGAGGCGTCCCGCAAACGAGTGCTGGAGAGCCTGTTCCGCGCGCTCGCCGTGCAGGGCCGCAAGCTGATCTTCCAGAGCGGCCACGTCGCCACCGGAAGCCTTTTCCGCCTCAAGGTTCGCCTCGATGGTCTGCTGCTCGCCCGCGAAATGCGCCCGCGTATCCAGCGGCAGCTGCGGATACGCCATCGCCGCCCACAGGATGATGGAAATGGCGAGGATGACCGTACCGGCCTTCTTCAGATACTCGAACGTGCGCTCGCCCGTATGGATCGCCAGCCCGAGCATTGTGGGCAGGCGATAGGGGGGAAGCTCCATGACGAACGGGGTGGACGGCCCGCGGATGATCGTCGAACGCAGCAGGCGCGCCGTGAGCAGGGCCACAATCCAGCCGGTGAGCGTCAGGCCGAACATGACCGCCGCCTCATGGCCGGGGAAGAAAACGCCGGAAAAAAGGATGAAGACCGGAAGTTTGGCCCCGCAGGCCATAAAAGGCACGGTCAGCAGGGTCGCGATCTTCTCGCGGGGGCTCCGCAGGGTGCGGGCCGCCAGCACGCCGGGCACGGCGCAGCCGCCCGCAATGCCGCCGCCCACGATGAACGGCATCACCGAACAGCCGTGCAGCCCGAAAATACGGAAGATGCGGTCAAGCATATAGGCCATGCGCGCCATGTACCCCGTATCTTCAAGAAAAGCGATTTGCAGGAAGATCAGCATGATGAGCGGGACAAAGCTCATGACGCCGCCCACGCCGTCGATGATGCCCGAGAGCACCAGCGACTTGAGCTGGCCGTCGGGGAGCACGGCGTCCGCGCCCTCGCGCAGCAGGGCGAACCCCTGCTCCACCCAGCCCATCGGGATCTCCCCGATCGTGAATGTGACGGTATAGAGCAGATAGAGCACGCCGAGCATGATCGCCGGGCCCATGAACGGATGCGTCAGCACCTTGTCCATGCGATCCGAGAACTGGATGCGCGCGTGCATGTCCTGACGCCGGATCAGCACGCCGTCCCGCAAGAGGGAGGAAATGAACCCATACCGGTAATCCGCGATGACGGCTTCGGGCCACGTATTGAG
>USCL01000074.1 GCA_900553145.1 uncultured Desulfovibrio sp. | reverse complement strand
CTCTCTCTCTCTCTCTCTCTCTCCAAAGACTTTTACTCGTGGGAAGCCGCGCGGCGGGAATCCGTTCCGCCCGGAGGCAAAAATTCCCTCCTCTTGTTATGATGGCAATCTTTGCGCGCACAGAAAAGGATTTCTCCTTCTGTCCACCGCGCAGGATGCCGACACGACCGATGCCCCGGCCCAAAGAAAAGGTTCCCACATAGCAAAGCCGTGTGGGAACCTTTTCTTTGGGCCCCGAGGGGGCCGGGGGGAATTCGACCCAAAGGGCGGCGAAGCCGTGACCGTCAGGTGAGCTTGCGGGCCTTGCAGGCATCGCAGCAGAGCGATTCCCCCCGGACAGGGCAAGGGGGTGTAGCCCCTTGCAGCCGGATGCCCTTATTTTTTCTTCTTGCCACCGGGGGTCGCGGGCGGGGTCGCCTTGGGGGTCGGCTTGGGCTCCTCGATGGGGGCTTCAGCCGGGATTTCCGCGGCGGCTACGACCTTGGGCGGAGGCGTTTCGGAATGCACTTCGCTCGGGGCGACCTTGGGCACGGAGGCCAGACGCGGCTTCGCCACGCGGGCGGTACCCTTGTGGTACACGACGAACTTGGTGGGGACCGGCGAACGGTGGGTCGAGAGCATGAAGAGGCTTTTGGTCGGGCAGACTTCCACGCAGATGCCGCAATAGACGCAGGAGAAGGGATCGTACCCCCAGAAGGCTTCCTTCGGGTCCGTGGAAATGCACTGCGCCGGGCACTTGGTCGAGCACATGCGGCAGAAGATGCAGGATTCCACGTTGTTGATGAGGCGGCCCCGGTAGTTGGTGAAGGGGTCGCGTTTCACCATCGGGTACTTCCGCGTCGCGGGGCGCTTCAGGAAGTTGCGGAGTATGGTGTTGATCATGAGCATGACGAGTTCCTCCTACCGTTCGGTGCAGCTGATGCAGGGGTCGATGGAAAGCACGACGACGGGAACGTCGGCAAGCTGGATTCCCTTCACCATATGGAGCAGGGGCGGAATGTTGGCGAATGTGGGCGTGCGGATACGTACGCGGTCGAGGTACTTGGAACCGTTGCCCTTGACGTAGTACATGCACTCGCCGCGGGGCTGTTCGACGCGGGAAATGACTTCGCCGGAGGGGTTGCCCTTGACCTTCACGTTGATTTCCGTGTCGGGCAGGTGGCTGATGGCCTGACGGACGATTTCCATGGACTGGAGCACTTCGAGGAAGCGGACCTTGGTACGGGCCCAGCAGTCGCCGTCAAGGACGGACACGGGCGTGAACCCGAGCTCCGCGAAGGCTTCGTATTCCGTCTGGCGCACGTCCTGAGCCACGCCGCTGCCGCGCAGGGTCGGCCCGGCGGCGCCGAGCTGGATGGCTTCCTGAGCGGTCATCACGCCGATGCCCACCGTACGCTTTTTGACGGTGTAGTCTTCCATGGTCACCTTTTCGAGGCGGCGCATTTCGGCTTCGAGGGTGTCCATTTCGTCGAGGATCCAGCGCTGGTGCTCACGGGAGAGATCCTTGCGCACGCCGCCGACGATGTTGGTGGAAATGATGACGCGGTTGCCCGCGGTGGCTTCGTTGATGTCCATGATGCGTTCGCGGATTTTCCAGAACTGCATGAACAGGCTTTCGAAGCCGAGGGCGTCCGCGAAGAGGCCGAGCCACAGCAGGTGGCTGTGCATCCTGTGGAGCTCCGACCAGATGATGCGCAGGTAGGCGGCGCGGCGCGGCACTTCGACGTCCATGAGGTGCTCGATGGCGCGGCAGAAGCACAGGGCGTGGATGCAGGAGCAGATGCCGCAGACGCGTTCCACGATGTAGATCATCTGGTTGTAGTCGCGGAGCGTGGTGAGCGTTTCAAGTCCGCGGTGGACGTAGCCGAGCTTGGGCAGGGCTTCGACCACGGTTTCGTTGTCCATGACAAGCTGGAGATGGATCGGTTCCGGCAAAACCGGATGCTGCGGTCCGAAAGGAATGATCGTACGGGACATGGCGCGCTCCCTACTTTTTGGTGACGGTGGAAAGGGTGCAGGAAGGGCCACGGAGAAGCGGCGGAGGCGTGTCCTTTTCCAGATAGAGGCTGCCCTGGAAATCGAGGATCAGCCCGTCCCACGTGATGCCGTACTGGTCGCGGCTTTCGTTTTCCACGAGCAGGGCGCAGAAGTAGATGTCCGAAATGCTCGGCACCGCCTGCCCCAGCGGGACGGTGAGGCGGTAATTGCGCATGTTCAGATTCTTGTCATAGTGGTAGATGATATCGAGATTGCCGTCGCCGAGGTTGTGCACGGACAGGGTCACGAAACGGTATCCGGCGTCGAAGTTGGCTTTGGCCACGGCGCGGACCGCTTCAAGCGTGATCGGCTCGGCTTCGAGGCGAGCAACTGATGGGGGCATATCTTCCTCCGGAGCGCGGCAGGAGGCCGCGCGTCATCGATTTATTCGAAAATGGTCGTGTGGGGCATATCCCGCAGGCCGAGCTTGCCTTTGACCACTTCAAGGGCGAGCACCACGCCGTCGATGATGGCTTCGGGCTTGGCCGCGCAGCCGGGGACATAGACGTCCACGGGGATCACGCGGTCCACGCCGCCCACGACGTTGTAGCAGTCCTGAAACACGCCGCCCGTGCAGGCGCAGGCGCCGATGGCGATGACGGCCTTGGGCTCGGGCATCTGATCGTAGATGTTTTTGAGGACGTCCTTGTTGCGCTGGTTCACGGTCCCGGTGACGAGCAGCACGTCGGCGTGCTTGGGATCGCCGATGTTGATGATGCCGAAGCGTTCGACGTCGAAGACGGGCGTGAGACAGGCCAGCACTTCAATGTCGCAGCCGTTGCAGGAACCGCAGTCGTAATGGACTACCCAAGGGGACTTCAGCCGTCCCTTGTTGATGTATTGATTCAGTTTTTCATGCAATGCCGAAAGATTCATGGGGTACCCCCGATAGTCTGGGCTTCGGTTCTAGCGGACGTAGAGCCAGAGGATGTTGAAGATGGCCAGTCCCAGCGTGATGCCGAAGGCATGCTTGAGCATCCAGCCCCACGTCATACGCGCGCACACGTTGTCGACGACGATTTCGAGCGCGTAGGTCAGCACGAGCAGGACGACCATGCCCGTGACGCTCGTATGCCAGAACAGGGAGCACAGGCCGAGCAGCAGGATGACGTCGAGCCAGTGGGAGATTTCGAGCAGCGCGAGCTGGGGGCCGGAATAGTCGGTCAGCACGCCGCGTACGATTTCCTGATGCCCGTGGTGGCAGGAGGCGATGTCGAAGGGCGACTTGGCGAGCTTGATGGTCAGCGCGTAGCCGAGGGCGATGAACAGGAAGGGCAGGTGGGGCAGCAGCGGCACGTCAAGCGCATAGATGTCGGAGATCATGAAGCTGCCGGTGGCGGCGGACATGCCCACGAAGGTGAGGATGACCAGCGGCTCGTAGGCGAGCATCTGAAGCAGCTCGCGCTGCGCGCCCACGTTGCTGTAGGGCGAGTCGGCGGAGAGCGCCCCGGCCACCTTGAACACCGCGCCGACCGTCATGACGAAGAACAGCAGCAGCATGTCGCCCTGCATGAAGAACATGAGCAGAGCAATGGCCGAAGCCATGAGACAGACGTAGGACGAGAAGATGAGCCACGGGTTGGTCACGCAGGGGGCTTTCCCGAAGAGCTTCAGGACGTCGTAGAAGGGCTGGAGCAGCGGGGGCCCCTGCCTGGACTGGAGACGGGCCGTCAGGCGTCTGTCCACCCCGGCGAGAAGTCCGCCCGCGGGAACGGCTACAGCGACTGCGATGAGGGCGAAAATGAGCTTCAGCATTAGAGCAGACCTCCCAACATGACCACCATGAGGACAATGGCGATGGTGTTGATCCTGCCGGTGAGCGTCTGTTCACCGAACCAGGCTTCCATGTAATAGTTGGACGACTTCGGTTCCACAAAGGCGTTCAGCGGGCCGTTGAAGCCCACCTTGCCGTCCTGCACATACTGGATGCCGGAGAGGTAGGGCAGAGCACAGGGGCCTCTTTCGGCCTTTCTGGACTGGCGCAGGGCGTACCACATGCCGAGCGCGAGCAGGAAGAACATGGGGTAGACGGCGAACAGCCCCCTGCCGTTGGTCAGGATGCCCCAGTCGGAAGCGAACATGCCCTCAAGGCCGAACAGCGAGGCAATGCTCTGTTCGATGCCGCCGAAGATCCACGGGACGAAGAGGGAAAGGACGACGGCGCCATAAAGGAGCGTGCGCAGGGCGAAGCTCATGGTGCCGTCGAGATGTTCGGGGACGGGGCGCTTGTCGCTCAGCGGGTCGCTGCCGAGCAGCAGGCCGGCCCAGCGGGCCCAGAACAGCACGGTGAGCGCGCTGCCGAAGGCGATGAGCACCACGAGCACGGGCATGAAGGCCGGGGCCGAGGCGGACGCTTCGATGGCGATCCACTTGGCGAGCAGCGCGCCGAAGGGCGGCAGCATCATGGTCACGATGCCGAACAGGGTGATGACCGCCACGCGGGGCATGATCTTGTACAGGCCGCGCATGGATTCGATGTCACGCGAGCCGATATGCTGTTCGATGGTGCCCACGCAGAGGAAGAGGAGGCCCTTGGAAACCGCGTGGAAGATGATGAGCAGGATGGCGGCGGTGATCGCCGCGGGGGTCGCCATGCCGGCGCACGCGATGATGAGGCCGAGGTTGGCGATGGTGGAGTAGGCGAGGATTTTCTTGCCGTTGCTCTGGCCACAGGCCAGGGCGGAAGCGGCCACGAAGGTGAAGGCGCCGGTCAGGGAAACGATGCCCGCAAGCATGGTCCCGGCGAAGGCCGGGGAGAGGCGCAGCACGAGGTAGACGCCGGCCTTCACCATTGTGGAAGAGTGCAGCAGGGCGGAGACGGGCGTGGGGGCGACCATGGCGCCGCACAGCCAGCTCTGGAAGGGGAGCTGCGCGGATTTGGTGAACGCGGCGAAACAGAGGAAAGCGACGGGCAGCATGGCGGCCGTGGAATGCATGACCACGGACTGGGCCAGCATGGCCTGGATGGACAGGGTGCCGATGGCCTTCTGCATGAACAGCATGGCGGCGAGGAAGCCGATGCCGCCCACCATGTTCATCCACAAGGCGCGGGTCGCGTTGCGCTTGGCTTCGCGGGTACCGTCATGGCTGATGAGGAAGAAGGAGCACAGGGTGGTGATTTCCCAGAAGAAGAACACCCACGTGAGGCTGTCGCAGAGGACAAGCCCGTTCATCGCGCCGAGGAACAGCAGCAGGAAGAAGAAAAAGCGGGACTGCTTGGATTTGGCGAGGCGGAGATGATCTTCATGCTCCTGCATGTACCCGAGGCCGAAGATGCACACGATCCCGCCGACGAGGGAGATCACGAGCACCATGACGAGGGACAGCGGATCCGCGAGGAACGCCGTGGCCTGATGGCCTTCCAGCATGAAGAAGTCGAGGTAGATCATACCGGCCAGCTGACCGAGCGCGAGGCCCATGGACAGCCTGTGGCGGATGTTGACGGCCACGTACAGGATGAACGCGAGCAAGGCGAGATCGAGCACGGTCATCAGGGGCTGGAGGGAACTGTCCGGCGATACGGGCAGCACGAAGCTGCCGTGCAGGGCTAGGCCCAGTGCGGACAGTGCTGTGATCCCGGTGCCGGCATACACGATGCGGCGGCGCAGGGTTCCTTCTTTGTCCAGGGCTACAGCGACAGCCGCGATCAGCGGAAAAACGATGCAGCCGAAGAGGAGCAATTGCAACATGGACGCCTCACTTGACTTGCGGGGTTGACCCGAACGCGACCCCCCTCCGGGAGTCTTGGTTTCCTGAGCGCTCAGGACCGTACAAAAGCGGGAGCGGCCGACGGGATTCACATCCCGGGCGTGGTCGAACCCGAAAATACACGGATGTCGAGGAGGAGAAAAAAGTCAGCCGCAAGCTCGTCAAGAGCAGTCCGAACATGAAAAAATCCCCCCTCCATCCGATTTATTTTCATGGCTCAAAAGCAATGGTGCGTCAAGGAAGAAATGGCGCAACTGGTTGGTTAAACAGTTTATTAAGGAATGTTTTCACAGGTAGTTGGGAGTATCCTGTGGTCACACCTTTCGGCACATCGTAACACGATTGCGCCTTTGTGATCCCCCGTTTGTCTTTTCGCTTGACTTTTGAAGGCGCTTTCGGCTTGTTTTCCCCATGAATATGCTCTGGTGGATTTTTTGCGGCGCGGCGGGGCTGTGGATCGGCATGCCCAATCCCGTGGCGTCTTTTCCGGCTGCGGCGCTCCTGTATCCGGCCTCCCTGTTCCTGCTTGGGACAGCTTCCACAAGCTGGAAACGCGCTTTTCGGCTCGGCTGGGTCTGCGGCATGGCGGGGGCTTCGGCCTGCCTTTACTGGCTGGCTATCCCGGTCCACGATTTCGGCGGATTGCCGTGGGCGCTCGCCGCGCCCTGCCCGCTGCTCATGGGCGCGTATATCGGCCTGTACGGCGGCCTGTTCGCCGCGCTGGCCCATGCCCTGAATAAGGGGCCGGTGTGGCGGAAAAGCGTGGCGCTCGGCCTCGGCTGGTATCTTATGGAATGTTTCCGGGGCTGGTTCTTCACCGGCTTCCCGTGGCTCACGCTGGCCTCGGCCTTCACGCCGTGGACGCCCGCCATCCAGCTGGCCTCGGTGATCGGCGCGTATGGCCTCGGCGGCCTGCTGGCGGGCCTGTCCTGCCTCTTTGCGGAGGGGGTTCTCCGTGCGCGGGTTCCCCATGCGCCCCGGAAAGCGTGGCTCCCGGCCCTTGGCGGCTCCCTTGCCGGCGTGCTTCTGATCGCCGCGTTCGGCCTGTTTTCCGTCTTTCCGGCTCCTTCCGGCGGGAAGGGCTTGTGGGTGTCTCTGGAGCAGGGCAACCTTGATCAGAACGTGAAATGGGAACCGGCCATGCAGCGGCTCACGGTCAAGCGTTATCTTTCCCTGAGCGCGGAATCCTTGTCCGTGCCGGAGTCGGAACGCCCCGGGCTGCTGATCTGGCCCGAAACGGCCATGCCTTTCGACTATCAGGCCGCGCCGGAGCTTCCGGCGGCGATCCGGGCTTTCGCCAAGGATCGCGGCGTGGCCCTCCTCTTTGGCGCGCCGGGGTTCCGCAGCCGCGGGGACGGGGTTGTCGACGCCTTCAACCGTGCTTACCTTGTATCATCCAACGGCTTGAACGAAGGCTGGTATGATAAGGAGCATCTTGTCCCCTTCGGGGAATACGTGCCGCCGTTCCTCGATCTGCCGTTCCTGCGGCCTTTGCTGCAGGGCGTGGGCGAATTCCTGCCCGGCGAGTCGACCGGGCCGCTGGTCCTGCCCGCCGCGCCGCAGCTTTCCCCGGATGGGGAGCCGCTTGTTCTGGGCGTGCTCATTTGCTATGAATCCATCTTCCCCGAGCTGGCCCGCAAACAGGTCGCCCAAGGCGCGACGCTGCTGGTGAACATCAGCAACGATGCGTGGTTCGGGCGGTCTTCCGCTCCCGAGCAGCACCTTTCGCTCGGCATCCTGCGGGCCGTGGAACAGCGCCGCTGGATGGCCCGTTCCACGAACACCGGCATTTCCGCCTTCGTGGACCCGACGGGGGCCGTCATGGCGCGCAGCGGGCTGTTCAAGGCCGAGAGCCTGTCTCACCCGGTTGTGCCGCTGACGGAGAAATCCGTCTTCTTTGCCTTGGAGCCGTGGCTGCCGTGGGCCGGGCTTGCGCTTTTCCTCACGCTTTCCGCGTCGGCGCTTTCGCGGCGTCGGCGTCACATCTAACCGAACGACAAGGATATCCAATGCTTCAGCTTGCTGATTTGAAAAGCCGCATCGCGGCGTTGTCCTCGCAGTTCGAGACGCTCTGGGGGCGTCTTTGACCAGCCTTCACTGTCTGCCCGTCTCGCTGAAATAGAGAAGGAGCTTTCCGCGCCCGACGCGTGGAACGCCCCGGAAAAGCTGACTCCGGTCCTGCGCGAAAAAAGCCGTCTGGAAGGGGAGCTGGGCCGTCTTGATACGCTCAGGAACTGCCATGCCTCCATGCTGGACTGGCAGGAAATGGCGCAGGAACTTTCCGGCGGCGTGGAAATCAAGGAAGGCGGCGACGCCGCCGAGGCGCTCGAGTCGCTGAGCGCGGAAATCGATCGCCTCACCGAGCTGCTTGAGGAAACGGAAACCAACCTGCTCCTTTCTTCCGAAGAGGATCACGCCGACGCCATCCTCGAAATCCATCCCGGCGCGGGCGGCACCGAAGCTCAGGACTGGGCGCAGATGCTGCAGCGCATGTACTTGCGCTGGGCTGACGCGCACGGCTTCTCCGTTGAGGAGCTGGACTTCCTGCCCGGCGATGAAGCCGGGATCAAGAGCGTGAGCCTGCGCATCTCCGGGGAGAACGCCTACGGCTTCCTCAAGGGCGAGCGAGGCATCCACCGCCTCATCCGCATTTCTCCCTTCGACTCCTCGGGACGCCGCCACACCTCCTTCGCCTCGGTGGACGTGATCCCCGACGCCGGGGACGACATCGAGATCGAGATCAAGGAAGCGGATCTGCGCGTGGATCTCTTCTGCGCGAGCGGCCCGGGCGGGCAGGGAGTGAACACGACCTACTCCGCCGTGCGCATCACGCATATCCCCTCGGGCATTTCCGTCCAGTGCCAGAACGAGCGTTCGCAGCATCACAACAAGGATTCCGCCATGCGCATCCTGCGCGGGCGTCTCTATGATCTGGAACTGAGCAAGCGCGACGCCGCCCGTCAGGCCGAGTACGCGGGCAAGAACGCCATCAGCTTCGGCAGCCAGATCCGTACCTACACGCTGCAGCCGTACCGTCTGGTGAAAGACCACCGCAGCAACTGTGAAATCGGCGACACCGACGCGGTGCTTGACGGCCGTATCGACAAGCTGCTCCGCGATTATCTGTTGTGGCAGCACACGAACAGGCAGCAACAACAGTAAAAGAGCGCTTTCCGGCGAGCTGGAGTGAATCGCTCCGCGCGCCGTGCCTGTTCAGGTTCGTGGCGTCTTCAGGCATGCCTCTCCGCTCCTTGGGGAAGGGTCCCCTGCGGCCCTATCAAGGCACATAAAATAAAGAACGGTTCGCGCGTGGCTGTCGTCCATGCGCGAGCCGCTCCTTTATAATAGGGGGCTCCGCCACGCGTCCTTTTGCGAAGGCATGGCCTCCTTGACTGCTCTCAAACCGTATTGATCGTCTCATGTTGCAGAGCGCGCCCTTTCTCGCGGAATCCGGCCGGGGCTTTCCCTTCCTAGGCTGGAACGGGCTCCCGCCGCGTATCCTCCCCACCAGCCGAAAGTCTTTGAAGGAGGGTGGGGGGAGGTTCGGAGGGGGCCTTCTCCGGAAAGCCCTCCTCCCTCCCCTTCCGATTTCCCCTTCTTCTCCTCAGCCCGCGAACCGTTTGCCATTTTTGAAATATCGATGGCCGCATAGCGGGGCGGATCTGAAATTGCCACGTAACCGGCATAAACCGTTCTCAAAGCCTTGCGGGAGAAGGAAGAGGGGGCTTCCGAAAGAGGCGTGTACTGCAATGGCGTCTTCACAACATGGTGAGAGTAAAAGTGATTTTCTGTTAGAAATCCTCTTGCCCATGCCGTGGGGCTTATGTATATTGCAGCAATACTGCACTTTTCACGGAGTTGTCATGAACAAAAGCGAACTGGTCAAAGCCTTGGCTGATCAGGCCAACATTTCTCTGGATGAGGCGACCCTTGTGGTCAACACGTTTGTGGACAGCATGAAGGATTCCCTTCTTGAAGGCGGCCGTGTGGAAATCCGCGGCTTCGGCAGCTTCAAGGTAAAGGAATACGGCAGTTATGCTGGCCGCAATCCGCGCACTGGTGAAAAGGTCGCCGTGGAACCCAAGCGCCTCCCCTTCTTCCGCGCCGGGAAAGAACTCAAAGAATATCTCAACGCGTAGCGTGAGATGCGGGAATTCGTCTCTGTGAACGCGGAAGACGTGAAGACATCCCGCAGATGTCCGGGGGAGCCCGCCTCCCCCGGCTTTCTTGTCTTGTGCCTGCTGCTGTTCTGGTTTGCCGGGCCGGCGGCGGCCTCCGGGCTTTCTCCAGATCAGGAGGGCCTGCGGACCGCCCCGGAGTTTTCCGTTTCCGGCACGGCGCAGCCGCTCCTGCGCATCCTGTATGCCGCCGATTCCCACGGCGCGCTCCATCCCTGCCCTTCCTGAGGGCATACGCTGGTAGGCGGCGTGGCCCGGCGGGCCACCGTTCTTGAGCGATACCGGCGCGAACCCGTGCCCACCCTGACGCTGGTGGGGGCTGATGAGTTTTCGCCTGACACCGGGCTTCCCGATCCCGCAAAAACCGGCGACGCTTCGCCGGAAACCGTGCGCGCCGTGTACGACGCCCTGCATGTCGATTGCGGCATGTTGTCCGCGGACGCTGCGGCATGGTTCGGCGCGTCGCGCCCTAGAAATTTCGTCGAAGTGGGCGACAAGCCCGTAACGAAGCGTTTCCACGCCGGAGGGGTGCCCGTAGCGGTGATCCTGTTCCCGCCCTTGTCGGCTGGAGGGACCTCGGAAACGGAGACGCCCACGCCGAAACTCCTCGCCTCGGTGCTTGCCGCTGCGGACGCCGCCTCTGACGCCGCGATCCGCATCGGGATCAGCCCGTGGGGATTCGAAGGAGAATTTGCTGTCCGCGAGGCGCTGGAGCAGCGTTACCATCTTTTGCTTGGCGGCGGCCCCGGCGCGGCCTTTGCGGGCGAAGTCGATGCGCGGGCTCCCAGCCTCATCTGGTCGCGGGCCGACAAGGACGGGCGCAGCGTGATGGTCATCGACATCATGGCCCTGCCCGAGCCGGGGATGCCCTTTACATGGGAATGGGGCCTGTCCATGCAGGCGCAGGAAGCCCGCCTCACTTCCGCTGTACCGTCCGATCCGCGCATGGAAGCTCTGACGACGGGGAGCGATCCCCGCTAAAATGTTGAGAGAACCTCTTCGAAGAGGAGTTCTTTCTTGCATGCGAAAGCGCCGCCCTTGGGGACGGCGCTTTTTGTCTGCCGGCGTATCCGTTATTGCTGGAGGCCCTTGAGGAACGAGTCATTGAGAAACTCAAAGGTGTTCAGATTGGCGACATGTTCCTGCGAAAGCTCTCCGATTCTGCCGTAGAACTCGGTGATGCCGCCGAGCCAGCCCCTCAGAGCGCCCGCCTCGGGATGGAAGAGTTCAATCTGTTCTTCCAGAGCGAAGAGCGGGTGAGCCACGAGATCCGCTTCGGCTTCTTCCGGCGTCATCAGCTTTTCATTCCAAACCTTGTTAAAGCGAATGTAGTCCTGGACAAAGGCCTTGAGCCCATCCTGGCGCATGGCGTCCACGACGCGGAGGTAGATGCGCAGGAAGGCGCGTACCTGCTCGGGGTTCTTGTCGGCAAAGGAACGATCGGCAAGGAGCAGGATGGGTTGGCGTATGCCGCACGCGGAGGAATTCGCGGCGAGCTTGAATCCTTTCTGGTCTGCCGTATAGGTAGAAGGGGCCCATATGGAAATGGCTTCGCCGAATCCCTTGGCGAACATGTCCACGGCTGGCCCGGGCAGGACGTTTTGGATCTTCACATCCCCGTCCTGAAGTCCGAGGATATGCAGCCAAGTACTGAGCAGATAGTGCGCGGAGGTCTTTTCTGGGCACAGCACGATCTTGCCGCGCACGGCGTCGGCGCTGCCGTAGACGTCAGGATAGTGGGGGTTCGTCCCTTTGGCCTTGAGAATCTCGCTGTCGGGCCTGACATAAATGGCGTTGATCAGGGATTCGTCGTTGCCGATGCCGATGACGTAGTATTGTCCCTTCTGTGCGGCCATGAGCGCCGGCACGGCCCCGCATCCGGCGATTTTCCACTGATAATCGTCTTGCCGGGAAACGATCTTGTCGCCGGAACCGAAGCGGAGCATACGCAGATCCAGCCCTGCTTCCTTGTCCCATCCCTTTTGCTTGGCGTACCAGACGAGGAATGCCTCATGTTCGCCTATCCAAGCGGTCTGCAACGGCTCAATGGCCTTTGCATGGGAAGGAAGCAAGCTCAGGGCGAAAACCAGAAGGCACATCAATGCGCGGAATCTCATAAGTCACCTCTACCCGGGGGGAATTGTCCCGCCCGATCGGAATGTTCTTCGGCGTGCCGTAACAAGCCTCAATGAGCATAGAGTGGGAACGGGGCTTCGTCAAAATCCGCCGTCCAGAGGCCGGGGAGGTTGGATGGGAAAGGCGGGGAGCCTTGTGTCCCCGCCCTTCCTTTTATCCGAGGAATTCGTTCAGGAGCGCGCCCACTTCGCTCGGGCGCTTGGCGACCTTGCCGCCGGCCTTGAGGATGGCTTCGGTCTTGCCCTTCACGGTGCCGCGCCCGCCGGTGACGATGGCCCCGGCATGGCCCATGCGCTTGCCTTCGGGGGCCGTGCGCCCGCCCATGAAGGCGACGAGCGGCTTGGTGAAGGCCTTGGCTTCCATGGCTTCGGCCACTTCCTCTTCCATCGTTCCGCCCAGTTCGCCGATGATCACGACGGCGTGGGTATCCGGGTCGGCTTCGTACAGCGGGAGGAGTTCCGCGAAACGGGTTCCGGGAACCGGGTCGCCGCCCACGCCGATCAGGGTCGTAACGCCGAATCCGCCCTTGACGATTTCGGCGGTGACTTCGTTGGTCAGGGAGCCGCTGCGGGTCATTACGCCGATGTGGCCCTTCTTGTACACGCGGTCGATCCAGTAGGGGATGGTGCCGAGCATGGCTTCGCCCACGGAGATGATGCCCGAGGTGTTGCCGCCTACGACCATCGCGCCGCAGGAGAGGGCGGCCCGGCGGATCTGGATGGCTTCGTGCAGCGGGATGCCGTCGGCTATGGTGCAGATCTTCTTGATGCCCGCGTCGAGGGCTTCAAATACGGCGTCCTTGGTGAACTTGGGGGGCACGAACAGCATGGCCACGTCGGCGGGATGGTCTTTGATGCCGCGGCGGACGGAATGGTAAACCGGGATGCCGTCCACGTCCTGCCCTTCCTTGCCGGGGGTGACGCCGAAAACGACCTGCGTGCCCATGTCTTTCATGTGCTTCGCCCAGAAAGCGCCTTCCTTGCCGGTGACGCCCTGCACAACCACGCGCGAATCCTTATGGATGAAAATACTCATTAGGCCCTCCCGGCAGCGATATCCACAGCCCGCTGCACGGCTTCTTCAGTGTTGGTCAGGGGTTCCAGTCCGGCGTCGCGCAGGATGGCAAAGGCTTCCTCTTCATTGGTGCCGCGGATGCAGGTGACGATGGGCTGCTTGGGCTGGTGGACCTTGATGGCTTCCACGAGGCCCTGCGCCATGACGTCCGCGCGGGCGATGGTCCCGAAGGTGACCACGAGGATGACCTTGCTCGGGGTTTTGAGGCAGAGTTCCATGGTGCGGACGGCTTTGGTGTAGTTGGCCCCGCCGAATTCCACATAGGTGGCCGGGTGCCCGCCCGCGTCGTTGATGAGGTCGAATACGGTGGTGGTCAGGCCCGCGCCCGCGCACATCAGCGCGATGTCGCCGTTGAACTGGAGGTACGGGATGCCTTCCTGAGCGGCTTCGAATTCGACTTCGGAATCGAAATAATCGCTGGTGAGCGGATAGCTGGGCTGACGCCATACGGAGTTGTCGTCGATGATGAGCTTGCCGTCGCCCGCGATGGCCTTGCCGTCCTTGGTGATGAACAGCGGGTTGATTTCCGCGAGTTGCGCGTCATAGGCCCGGAAGGTCTTGTACAGGCCGCGCACGACCGCACCTACCTGTTTGCCGAGGTCCCCGGACAGGCCCATGCCGTACGTGAGGTTGTTGACGTGGTAGCCGCCGAGCCCTTCGGCGATGTCCACGCGCACGGTGACGATTTTGTCGGGATCGGTGGCGGCCAGCTTTTCGATTTCCACGCCGCCTTCGGCGCAGCCGATGAGCATGATCTTGGATTCCACCGGGTCCACGGTGATGGAGAGGTAGATTTCGCGGTCGATGTCCACGGCCTCCTCAACGAGGAGCATGCGGACGTTGTGTTCGGACTCGAACAGGGCCTTGGCCGTGGACTTGGCGCTTTCGGCGTCCTTCACGACCTTGATGAGCCCGGCCTTGCCGCGCCCGCCTCTCAGTACCTGCGACTTGAGCACGCACGGAAACCCGACTTCCGCGAACGCGCCGTCCAGTTCATCCATGCCACGCACCAGTACTCCCTTCGGGGTCGGCAGGCCTTTTTCGCGGAAGGCTTCCTTCGCCTGATATTCAAACAGCTTCATGGCAGTTCCTTTGGAAGAGGAGGCCTCCGGCGGCAAGGGGGCGCTGCC
>USCL01000073.1 GCA_900553145.1 uncultured Desulfovibrio sp. | reverse complement strand
TCATCGGGCCGAACGGCGCGGGTAAGACGACGCTCTTCAAGATGCTCGTAGGGCAGGAAAAGCCTGACGCGGGTACGTTGACCATCGGTGATACCGTCCAGTTCGCGTACGTGGATCAGCAGCGCGAATCCCTGACGCCGGGCAAGACGGTCTATGAACTGATCAGCGACGGTGCCGAGACGATCAAGCTCGGCAACCGCGAAATTAATGCCCGCGCCTATTGTTCCCGCTTCAACTTCACGGGATCCGATCAGCAGAAGAAAGTCGACGTGCTGTCCGGCGGCGAACGCAACCGCGTGCATACCGCCCGGATGCTCAAATCCGGGGCCAACGTCATCCTGCTCGACGAACCGACCAACGATATCGACGTGAACACCATGCGCGCCCTTGAAGACGGCTTGGAAAACTTCGCGGGCTGCGTGCTGGTCGTCAGCCACGACCGTTGGTTCCTCGACCGTATCGCTACGCATATCATGGCGTTTGAAGGCGATTCATCGGTCGTGTTCTTTGACGGGAACTATTCGGAATACGAGGAAGATCGCAAGAAACGCCTCGGCAAGGACGCGGATCAGCCGCATCGCTTGAAGTTCCGCAAACTGACCCGATAAAAGAGATTGATCCAATAAAAAAGAAGGGGAGGGCGTTTTTCAACGTCCTCCCCGTTTTCTTTGGATACGGGAAATCAGGCGAAAGCGTTCACGCCTTCCAGAGAGCCGACAGCCGTGATGGCGGCTTCCCCTTCCACCGGAACGGCATCGAGGATGGGTTTCACCATACGGGACAGGGTGCCCTTGGGGCCGACTTCAACCCACGAGCGGATGCCGTCGTGCCACTGGTTGGCAATGGTGTCGATCCAGAGAACTGAGGAAACCATCTGCACGGCGGCGAGTTCCCGGAGGCTCTCGCCGTCGGTTACGGCCTTGCCGGTCACATTGCTGTAGACGGGGAAGCGGGGCTTTGACCACGTCATTTTGTTGAGCGCTTTGGCGAGCTCCTGCGCGGCCGTGTCCATCAGCGGGCTGTGGAAAGCCCCGCTGACCGGAAGCGGCACCGCCCGTCCCTTCCTTTCCTTGACGAGAGGGAGGGCCGCTTCCACCGCCGCCTTGGTCCCGCTGATGACGAATTGGGCCGGGGTGTTGTGATTGGCCACAATGAGGATTTCGCCCGTGGCTTCAGCCGCCGCCTTGGCAATTTCGTCCACGGCTTCGCGGTTCAGCTTGAGAATCGCCGCCATGCCGCCCTTGCCGTCGGGATCGGCGTCCGCCATCAGTTTTCCACGCAGGCTCACCAGTTCAAGGGCCGACTCGGGAGAGAGGGAGCCTGCGGCGGCCAGAGCGCTGTATTCGCCGAGGCTGTGGCCCGCGGCGCAGGCGGGGGACAGTTTGCCGGAAAGCGCCTGCCACAGCGTCACGTTGACGACCGTCAGCGCGGGCTGGAGGTGCTTGGTGTCGGCCATGAGCGCGGCATCCTCGCTTTCCCAGTAAACGGCGCGCAAGGGAAGGCCGCTGATCTGTTCGGCTTTTTTCCAGAGATCCATGGCCTCTTTCGAGGCTTCGGCAATATCGCGGCCCATGCCGGGTTCTTGGGAACCTTGGCCGGGAAAAAGGACGGAGGTGGGGAGAGTGGACATAGTGACCTCTACTTTTTGGGGGGTGGGGTCGGGTTGACGGCCTTGAGCAGGCCGGGGAGGTTGCGCCGGACAACGTCGAGTTCGTCGTCGCTCACATTGGGCATTTCAACGGGGGGTTCCTTCGTGATGGCGTCCCCCTGCTGGATGATGGCGACAGCGGCGGCGGCCCGTCCCATAATGCAGAAAAAGCGTTCCGGTTTCCAGCCCGCAGCTTTGATGTATCCGGCGGCGTTCTCGGAATACAGGAAATCGGGTTCGCCCTTCTCATTGACGATCGGGTGGGCTTTTTCCTTGTTGGTTTTGATCCATGCCCGGAAACGGGGCAGATCGGCGATAAACTGATTGAGTTCCTTTTCGGAAAACGGAGGCTGACTGTATAATGTTTCCGCAAAGGCGGGAAGTGCGGTCAGCAGAAGGAGCAATCCGGCAAGGCCGAGGCGGAGAAGAAGAGCCATGTATCACGTCGCTTGTTGAAGGGATGGGCGGCGTCCGTTGCTGCGCCGGGACAAAAAGGATGAGGCCGCTTTGCCCCGGCGTACATGATTAATCGTATTTGATGGAACTGATCTGCATGAGCTTGTTCCAATTGTGATGCGATTCGATGTAACGCATCGTACCGGTTTTACTGCGTATAATCATGGAGTGCGTAACGGCTCCCTGCCCGGAGAACTGAACCCCGCGCAGGAACGTGCCCCCGGAGATGCCGGTGGCCGCAAAGAAAACGTCGTCCCCCTGTACCAGCGTATCGGCATCAAGGATTTGGGAGAGATCGATCCCCGCCTTTTCGATAGCGTTTTTTTCCGCTTCGGATTGGGGATCGAGACGGGCGAGCATGGCGCCTCCCGCGCCCTTGATGGCGCAGGCCGCCAGCACACCTTCGGGCGTGCCGCCGGTTCCCATCATGACGTCGACTTCGGAACGTTGATCCACGGCCATCAGCGCACCGGCGACGTCGCCGTCGGTGTGGAGCTGAATACGTGCGCCCACCGCCCGGATTTCCTGAATGAGTTTCTGATGGCGGGGCTTGTCGAGGACGAACACCACAAGGTCATTGGTATCCTTGCCCAGCGCCTTGGCGACGAGGCGGAGGTTGACATGGACCGGCGCGTCCAGATCGATGGCGTCCCGGGCGGCCTGCCCCACAACCAGTTTCTGCATGTAGAAGCTGGGGCCGGGATTGTACATGCTGCCTCCCGGAGCGGCCCCGACGACGGCGATGGCGTTGGGGCGGCCATAGGCGAGCAGGTTGGTTCCTTCGACGGGGTCCACGGCGATATCAAGGGAAGGGCCTGTGCCCATGCCGATGCTTTCACCGTTGTAAAGCATGGGAGCTTCGTCCTTTTCGCCTTCCCCTATGACCACTTTGCCCGCGATGGGCAACGAGTTGAAAGACAGGCGCATGGCGTCCACGGCGGCGCCGTCTCCGGCGTTTTTGTCGCCGCGTCCGAGCCAGCGCGCGGATGCCAGTGCGGCGGCCTCGGTAACACGGACAAGATCAAAGGCAAGGTTGCGCTCCGGCGCTTCCATAAGGGACATATCGCTCTCCAGAATATGAATGGTTCATGAACGTCCGGCCGCCGTACGTTCCGGCGGCGTGGGCGGTGTTCGGAAGATAGATCAGGCGAAGCCGCTCTTCAAGGAAAAGCTCACGGATTCGCGGACGGCGGCACGCTTTCCGGGGGAGGCGATTCGTGCTAGAAAAAGACATGTTCAATCATACCAGAGAAGTTCTCCCTATTGAGGCGCTGCTCCCGCACGTACTTGAAGCGTTGGCCGGCGAAACCCGGTGCATTCTCGAAGCCGCACCCGGCGCGGGCAAGACCACGCGGGTCCCTTTGGCCTTGCTCCGTGCCGAATGGCTCGGCGGCAATGGTATTTTGATGCTGGAGCCGCGCCGCATGGCCGCCCGGAACGCGGCCCGGTATATGGCTTCGTTGCTTGGAGAAAAAGTCGGCCAGACTGTGGTACCGGGTGCGCCTTGATTCCCGGGTGAGTGCGGCCACGCGGATCACCGTAGTAACGGAAGGCGTCCTGACCCGCATGCTTCAGGATGATCCTGAACTGCAAGGCATTGGTTGCCTGATATTCGACGAATTTCATGAGCGCAGCCTGAACGCCGATCTGGGGCTTGCCCTTTCGCTTGATTGCCAGCAGGGCTTGCGTGAGGATCTCCGGATACTGGTCATGTCGGCTACGTTGGATTCCGGGCCGCTCCTCAGGCTGCTGCAACATGATTTTTCCGGTACGGTCCCCGTGCTGCGGAGCGAGGGGCGCGTGTGGCCCGTGGAGACGCGCTACCTGCCGCAGCCCCGGGCGGATATGCCTGTCGAGGCATGGACTGCGGACGCCGTGCGGCGTGCGTTCCGGGAAGAGGGCGGGAGTATCCTCGTATTCCTGCCGGGAACGGGTGAAATCCGAAAAGTTGAAGCGTTGCTTCAAGATCTGCGATCGGATGCGGTGCGCATCTGCCCTTTGTACGGTGATTTGCCCACAGAGGAACAGGATGCCGCCATCGCCCCGGTTCAGGCTCCCATACGGAAGATCGTGCTGGCGACGTCCATTGCGGAAACCAGCCTGACAATCGAAGGCGTGCGGGTGATCGTCGACTCCGGGCTTGCTCGTACGGTCCGCTTTGATGCGGGGACGGGCATGTCCCGGCTCGTTACGGAACGGGTATCCCTCGCAAGCGCCGAACAGCGTAGAGGGCGGGCGGGAAGAACGGAACTTGGCGTGTGCTACCGGCTCTGGCATCAGGGGGACGAGGCGGGAATGGCGGCGCATGCACGGCCGGAAATACTGGACGCCGATATGGCCTCGTTGTGCCTTGAGCTTTCCGTGTGGGGGATCGGCAACCCTGCAGTGGCTGGATGCCCCCCCGGGTGAAGCCGTCAATCAGGCCATTCCTTTGCTCCGCAGTCTGGAGGCCATCGATGCGGCGGGGAAGGTGACCGCGCGGGGAAGGGCCATGGCCCGCCTTCCCTTGCATCCGCGGCTTGCGCACATGGTTCTTGCCGCTAAGGCATTCGGGCTTGGCAAGACAGCGGCCTTGCTGGCGGCAATGGCTGGTGAGCGCGATCCGCTGCGCCTGCGCGATGCGGACATCCGCCCGCGTCTGGCGTTGCTCGAACGCGGTCAGGGCTCGCCCGCCGTTTTCCGGATTCGGGAGGCTGCCCGCCAGATAGGGCGGTTGGCCGATGAGGCGGGCGAAGCGCCGCCGCGTGCATCCCTGGAAATAACCGAAGAGGAACAGGCGGGCGTCCTGCTTGCGTTGGCGTATCCGGATCGTATTGCCCAGAAACGGAGCAGAGGCAGTTACCGCATGGTCAACGGGCGCGGGGGCTTTCTGGAGGGTGCGGATCCGCTGTCCGATGAACCTGTCTTGGCTGTGGGAGCCGTAAACGGCGGTTCCGGCAATGTGCGTATTTGGCAGGCGGCGCCGCTTTCCCGGGAAACGGTTGCAGGGTTGTACCGTGCCCAGTTCACTGAAGCGGAAGAGGTCGTCTGGGACAGCCGGGAACAGGCCGTAGCAGCGCGGAAGCGTGTAAGCTTCGGTGCCTTCATCATGGAAGAAACCCCGTTGAAAAGCGGCGATGCATCCCTTGCCGACCGGGTGGCGCAAGCGGTGCTTGCGGGCGTCCGAGAGATTGGGCCGGCATGTTTGCCGTGGACGGACGAGCTCCACCAATGGCGCTTGCGTGTTGGCTTGCTGCGATCCGTAGACGGAGACGGCGGCTGGCCCGATGTTTCCGAGGAAGTGCTCATGGGGGAACTGGAAGGCTGGTTGGCCCCTTTTTTGCCGGGAATATCCCGGCGTTCCCAGTTTTCGAAAATCGATCTGGCGGCTGCCCTCCATGCGTTGCTCCCGTGGAGCCAACAGCGGGCGCTTGACGCCATGGCCCCCACTCATATGAAGGTCCCTTCGGGATCTTCCGTCCGTTTGGCCTATGAGGCCACGGCGGAAGGGATTGTACCGGTTCTTGCGGTTAAGCTGCAAGAATTGTTCGGCATGCAGGAATCTCCCGTAATCGCCGGAGGGAAGGTTCCGGTCCTTGTCCACCTTCTGTCCCCTGCCGGAAGGCCTTTGCAAATCACCCGGGATCTTAAAGGGTTTTGGAAAAATGGCTATCCCGCCGTCAGAGCGGAAATGCGGGGGCGGTACCCCAAACACCCGTGGCCCGAAGATCCCTTGGCTGCTCTCCCCACCCGGCTGACCAATCGGCGTCTTCAAAACAGATCGTAGGGGGAAAGGTTCTCGGGGGGCCGGCAGGGCTGTGGGCGGTCCTTGGGATGGCTTACTTTACTTTTGCGGGTGTTGCGGTAGAATAACCGCTTTACGTCTATCTTTATTAACCGTTCCGATTTCGAGGTATTCCATGCGCGCCGAGCAGCATCTTGAGGCTTCTTTCAGGGCTGTACTGAAAAATATGAATCTCCCTTGGCCGGATAAGGCCGTCATCGAACCTTCCAAAGATCCCAAGCATGGCGATCTGGCATCCAATCTGGCCTTGGTGTCCGCCAAGGCTGCGGGGATGCCGCCGCGCGAGCTGGCTGCGAAAATGGCCGAAGCGCTGCGCGGTGAGGATGCCTCCTTGGCATCCGTTGAAGTGGCCGGTCCCGGTTTTTTGAACGTGACGTTCAGCCCCGATTTTTGGCGGGAAACGGTCCGGCGCATTGATAACGCCGCCGAACGCTTCGGACAGTCCGCCGTGGGAGAGGGCTGTAAGGTTCAGGTGGAGTACGTTTCCGCCAACCCAACCGGGCCTCTCCATATCGGCCATGGCCGCGGGGCGGCGGTGGGTGATACCTTGGCGCGTATTCTTCGCTTCGCCGGCTATGACGTCACGACGGAATACTACATCAACGATGCCGGGCGTCAGATGCGGCTCCTCGGCCTTTCCATTTGGCTGCGTGCCAAGGAACTCGCCGGAATGCCTGTGGAATGGCCCGAAGATTACTATCGCGGCTCCTATATCATTGATATCGCGCGCGAGATGATGGACAAAGATCCCGGGCTGACCTCGCTTTCCGATGCGGAAGGGCAGGATAGGTGTTTCGCCTATGGCATGCAGACCATTCTCGACGGCATCAAGGAAGACTTGCGGGAGTTCCGGGTTGAGCATCAGGTATGGTTCTCCGAGCGTTCCCTTGTAGAGCGCGGCTCTATTGAGGAAACCTTTGAACGTCTGAAGAAGGCGGGGCTCTCCTTCGAAAAGGATGGGGCCTTGTGGTTCCGCACGACGGACTTTGGGGACGACAAGGATCGCGTACTGCGCAAGTCCGACGGTTCCCTGACATACTTCGCTTCGGATATCGCCTATCACGACGATAAATACCATCGCGGCTTCGATCGGGTGGTCGATGTCTGGGGCGCGGATCATCATGGGTATGTCCCCCGCATGAAAGCGGCGGTGCAGGCCGTGGGCCGGAAACCGGAAGATCTCGATGTCGTCCTTATCCAGCTGGTGAACTTGCTGGAGAACGGTACGCAAGTGGCCATGTCCACGCGGGCCGGGCAGTTTGAAACGTTGGCAGATGTGGTCAAGGAAGTGGGCGTGGACGCCGCAAGGTTCATGTTCCTGTCCCGTAAGAGCGACAGCCATCTGGATTTCGACCTTGCCTTGGTGAAGCAGCGCTCCATGGACAATCCGGTTTATTATGTCCAGTACGCCCATGCCCGGGTGCGCTCCGTGTTGCGGAAGGCTGCCGAAGCGGGGCTGGCGTTGCCCGAAAAAACGGATCTGGCATTGTTGGCGCCTCTTTCCGAAGCGGAAGATCTCGCTCTCCTGCATTTCCTTGATCGCTTTGAGGATGTGGCCAAGGGCGCGGCACAGGCTCTGGCTCCGCATCATGTCAGTTATTATTTGATGGAACTCGCCGGAATGCTGCACAGCTATTATGCGAAGCACCCCGTCCTTCAGGCCGGTTCCCCTGAATTGGCCTTGGCTCGGCTCGCGTTGCTCCGTTCCGTGGGGCAGGTTGTAAAAAATGGTCTTGAACTTCTTGGCGTAAGTGCTCCCGAAAGCATGTAGGGGGATCGCCTCACTCTCGGCCGGACCCTGTCCCGCGGGGTCCGGCTTTCCGGTTCCCTCACTTGAGACGCCATTCAGACAGCAGGATAGAACATGTCTCTGATGCCATTTTCCAGTCGCTCTTCGTCGCGCTCATCCGGGGGCGGCGATGCTGGTGGCGAAAAGAAGTTGTCCAACCGGAAATACACGATCAGTTTGAGTTTTTCCGGCCTCATTACGAGCGGGATCATTGCGATCATCGCTATCGGGTGGATTTTTGCCTTTGGGGTCATCGTTGGCAGAGGGTATAATCCCGAAAAGAAAATGCCTGAGCTGGCGCGCTTGCTGCCGCCGCCCGAGGGGCAGGACGCTCCGAAAGAGGCGAAAGGGATCCTGAAGCCTGAAGAGCTGACGTTCATGACGGATCTCAAGCAGACGCAGCCCGCCGCCAACGCGGCTCCCAATAAGCCCGAAGCCAAGTCCGCTCATCCGCCCGCGCAGCCGGTGGCCGCCGCGACGCCCCGGTCGGAAGCCGCCTCTGCTGATAAGGCCAAATACGACTTCGTTTTTCAGGCGGTTGCCTACAAAAGCAAGGACAGTGCCGACAAGCTGCGCGAGCGCATGGAGGGCGAAGGGTTACGTACCCGCATGACGATTGAGAAGGACAGCAAAGGCCGTCCCAAGTGGTTTCGTGTGCAGGTCCTCATCCGGGGAACTGATGCCGATGCTTCGGCCGCCAAGCAGGTCCTTGCCAAAATGGGGTTGAAGGATGCAACGCAGGTTTCGAAAAAGCCTGTCCGGGGTCGGTGAGTGAATGGATATGCTGTCTCGTTTTTTTGCTGTTCCGGGTGCGCTCTTCCTGCGTTGGATAGGCGCCCTTGGAGACGCGTTTTTGTTCCTGCTGGAAGGCTTGCGGCAAATATTCATAGCTCCCAAGCTTTTCATCAAGGTCCTTCAGCAGTTGTATGTGATCGGCACGAAGTCGCTGTTTGTCATTTGCCTGATTGCCCTGTTTACAGGCATGGTCCTTGGATTGCAGGGATACTATGTGCTGGTGAAATTCGGTTCGGTGGGCTTTTTGGGCGCGGCGGTTTCGTTGACGCTCATCCGGGAACTGGGGCCCGTCCTGACGGCCATCATGGTCACGGGCCGTGCCGGATCGTCCATGGCCGCCGAGATCGGCGTTATGCGCATCACTGATCAGATCGATGCGCTGGAAGTCATGGATATCCCCGGGATGGGGAATTTGGTCGCGCCTCGGTTTGTGGCTTCGCTGATAGCTTTCCCGCTTTTGACGGCTCTTTTTGATGTGGTCGGGATCATCGGCGGCTATTTGACCGGCGTATTGCTGTTGGGTGTCAACGAAGGGGCCTATTTTCACGGCATCGAGAGCAGCGTCCTGATGCCGGACGTCACGGAAGGGTTCATCAAATCGTTTGTGTTCGCGCTGCTGATAGCGTTGATCTGCTGTTATCAAGGGTACAATGCGCACAGACGGCGTGACGGTATGGGGCCTGAAGCGGTCGCCAATGCGACGACCTCCGCGGTTGTGGTTTCGTGCGTGTTCGTTCTGGTGGCCGACTATGTGGTCACTTCGGCCATGCTGCGCTAGGAGGTTCGGGTGAAGGATCAGCATTCTCCTTGGGATATACGCCTTGAACACCTCCGGGTGGGCTACGGGGCCCGCGTCGTTCTTGATGACATCAATGCGGTTTTGCCCGGAGGCAAGATCACGGTCATCCTCGGGGAGTCCGGATGCGGCAAGTCGACCCTGTTGCGGCATGTCATCGGGCTTTCCCGTCCCATGCAAGGGCATATCCTTTATGGGGGGCAAGACCTGTTCGCGCTCCCTGAGCGCCAGTTTCGGCGGGTGCGGCGGCGTTTTGGCGTCCTGTTTCAGGATGGTGCCCTGCTTGGCTCCTTGACGCTTGCCGAAAATGTGGGCCTGCCGTTGCATGAACATACCCGTTTGCCCAAAGCGACTATCCGTTCTACAGTTCTCCGTATTCTGGATCTGGTGGGGCTCGCCGAGTTCGCCGATTATTATCCCAATGAGTTGTCCGGCGGGATGAAGAAACGCGGCGGGTTGGCCCGCGCCATCGTTACGGAGCCGCCGTTGCTTTTCTGCGACGAGCCGACTTCCGGGCTTGATCCGATCAACTCGGCCCAAATGGACCGGCTCTTGCTGGATATGCGTAAGTCATACCCGGAAATGACCATGATCGTGGTCAGCCATGATCTGGCCAGCGTCGCCCGTATTGCGGAGCATGTACTGGTGCTGCGTGACGGGCATGTCGTCTTTTCGGGTTCGTATGAGGCGCTGAAGGCATCTACGGACGAATACCTTCGGCGTTTCATGGACAGGAAGGCCGAGGAAAAGGCCACTCGTGCCGCAGCCACTGCGACGGATCCGGACGTTCGGGCCGCGCTGGATGCGTGGCTCGAAGGGTAAACGTTCTCATCAAGGACAAGGAAGGAATCCCCCATGTCGTTTTCCAAAGAAGCCGCTGTTGGTTTTTTTGTTATGCTCGGACTTGTCTGTGTCGCTTACCTGACGGTAAAGCTTGGGCGCATGGAAGTTTTTAATTCCGAAGGGTATGTTTTGACGGCCTCGTTCAATTCCGTGTCCGGCTTGCGTCCCGGCGCGGAGGTCGAGATTGCCGGCGTCCGCGTCGGGCGGGTCAAGTCCATTCGGCTGGATGACAAACAACCCCGTGCTGTTGTAGAATTGCAGCTTAGGGACAACGTGCATCTTACGGATGACGTGATCGCTTCGGTTAAAACCAGCGGGCTTATTGGCGATAAATACATCAGCCTGGAGCCCGGCGGTTCTGGGGAACCGTTGAAGAATGGCGATGAAATTACGGACACCGAATCGGCGGTGGATATTGAAAGCCTCATCAGCAAGTATGTGTTCGGGAAGGTGTGATTATGATGCGTACAATGAAAAATATGGTTTTGGTGCTGTGCAGTGTGTTTATTCTTGGGGGCGTCGCCCATGCCGCGGAATCTCCGCTCAAGGTTTTGCAGACGCAGATCGATCAGATTTTGGCTGTACTGAAAGAGCCTCAGTATAAAGATCCGATCAAGCGGGTGCCGCTCCGTGCTCAAATCGAGAAGTATGTTCATGAAATCTTTGATTTCAGCGAATTTTCCGCGCGCACAGTGGGCAGAAACTGGCCGAGTTTTTCCGATGCCCAGAAGGAGCGGTTCGACAAGGCGTTCGCCAATCTTCTGCTTGTGACCTACCTTGATAAAATTCAGGGATACAACGGCGAAAAAATTGCGTATTCCGGCGAAGTCCTGTCAACGAAGGGGGATCGCGCCGAGATTCAGACTATCGTCACCTTGTCCGACGGCAAGCCCGTTCCCGTGGCGTACCGGATGATGTTGAAGAATGAGAAGTGGGTCGTGTACGATGTCTTGATTGAAAATGTCAGCCTGATCAAAAACTACCGCTCGCAGTTTCAGGATGTCTTGACACGGGGGACACCTGAACAATTGATCGATAGGGTTGAAGCCCGGGCCAGAGAACTTCAGGCTCAATCCACCGTCAATTAACGGACTATTTCATGACTGTCGCTCAACGTTTTTTCTCGATATGGAAGATGGGGCTGTGTCTTGTTGTTGCCTTGACCTTGATGGGGTGTGCGGCAAAGCATGGCGATGAGGTCGCTCAGCCGTCTGCTGTGCAGGCTGTCGAAACGGAGCCGTCGGTTGAGACGACCAGCGTAGTGGATGCAGACTCTTCCTTTGAGGATTATGATGATGAAGATGCTGAAGCCATAGCTGACCCTCTGGAGGGTTGGAACCGGTTCTGGTTCGGCTTCAACGACGTCCTTCTTTTGAAGGTCGTTAAGCCCGTCTATACGGGGTATACGTACATAACCCCATCGCCTGTGCGGACTGGGATCAGCAATGCTTTTCACAATATCCAGATGCCCATCCGTTTCCTGAACTGCGTGTTGCAGGGGCGTTTCGGGGAAGCATGGATTGAAGTCGGGCGTTTTGTCGTGAATACGACCGCTGGTTTTGGCGGTGTTTTCGATGTCGCCAAACAGAGCAAGCCGCTTATCCCCGTGGGCAACCGGGATGCTGATTTTGGTCAGACGCTTGGCGTATGGGGATTTGGCGAAGGGATTTATCTCGTGTGGCCTGTCGTCGGCCCCAGTACGGTGCGTGACACGGTAGGCCTTGCGGGAGACTGGACGACGTCCGCATTTTTCTGGATTTCGGAACCCATCGGGCCCCTTGAGTTTGAACCTGCGCTTGCGGCAAGCCTCGGTCTCCGTTTCAACGATATGGGAACGGTGATCAGCACGTATGAGTCGTTGAAAAAGAGTGCTGTGGAACCCTACATCGCAGCGCGGGACGCCTACGTCAAATATCGCCGTGCCGGAATCATGGGTGACCGGTTCCAATGGTAATACGCCGTTAAAAAAGAAAAAAGCCCTCAACCGAGGGCTTTTTTTGTATGGAAAGAAGAGTTTCCGCCAGGCAGGAGGTTTGAAAAACTTATTTGCGGTTCAGCAAAGGGCTTTGGCTGTTCTCCAACAAACTTAATCCTCGAAGAGCAACACATCAACAGGCGTCCCTGCCTCAAGGCCTTCGGCTCGTGCTGGGATGCGCACCAATCCTTCCGAATCCAATAAGGTCCGAAGGAGCCCGGACAAACCCGGGACCGGGATTGCGTGCGGAAGGCCGCTTGCCTGATAGTCCAGCTTTACGCGGATATAGTCTTCACGGCCTTGGCGGGAGGCGATGTTGCGCGACAGTATGGCTTGGCGCGAAGGCCAGAATTTTTGATCGAATGCATGCCCGCAGCGTGGGGCCTGTTGTCCTGAGAACAGGGCTATGAGGGAATGCCCAGCAAGGTGCTGCAGGAAGGGAATGCCCAGAATGTGCATGACGACCTGTGCGGAAGCCACTTGCCCGGGAAGCCCCCATACGAGCGTTTGCCCGCAACGTGCTAGGATCAGAGGTTTGCCCGGGCTGAGCGCGACGCCGTGACAAAGGATTTCCGTGTCGCCCAAAGATTGCAGTGCTTCCAGCGTCAGATCGCGGACGCCTATGGAGCTTCCTCCCGATAAAAAGACGGCATCCGCCGGGATGCCGTTTTCCCCTGCCAATGCCGCTCTCAGGGATTCCGTCAACGGTTCGAGTCGATCCGGCGCGATGCCGAATGTGGAGACATCGGCAACCGTACGGAGCATGGCCGAAAGGGCAAGCGTGTTGACGTCGCGGATTTGGCCGGGCCGGGGCTTTTGCCCGGGGGATACGAGTTCGTCGCCTGTGGAAAGGACGGAAACCTTCGGGCGTCTGATAACGGGAACGTCCGTAATACCGAGAGCCGCCAACAGGCCGATTTCTTGCGCGCGGAGTTTTGTTCCCCGCTCCAGCAGAGGCGTGCCTTCCTGCGCGTCATCCCCTTTCAGCATGACGTATTCGCCGGGAGCGACGGAACGGCGCATTTCAATGACGCCGGATCCGAACGGTTTGGTATGCTCGACCATGATGACGGCATCCGCCCCTTCGGGCAAATAGCCGCCTGTCACAATGGCGGCGCACTGTCCGGATTGGAGTGTAAAGTGGGGCGGCCGATCGATGGCTATTTCCCCGATGCAATCAAGCCACACGGGATTGGCCTCCGAAGCGCCGAAAAGATCCGAAGCCTGCACGGCATACCCGTCCATTCCCGAACGGTTGGCTGGCGGCAGGGTTTCCGTGGCCATAACGGTTTCGGCGATGATGGAACCTACGGAAAGCGTGTCCAGCGGCTTGGCCATCCGGGGAAGAGGAGGAACGTCGAGCAGCCGGGAAATGACCTCCTCGACGGGGAGGACGTGAAGAAAATCCTTTTGCATCCGCATAGCTCCAAAACAAGGTCAAAAGACGTAAAAAAACGGATCCGCCGCAATGGCTTTTTCGTTTTATCCCATGCGGGGGAGGACGACAATATGGCCCCATAACTGGTTGTGGGGACAGGTGAGGACGTCGGCGTGTCCTGAGAAAGATAAAACCACGGCAGGCCCGATGGGCCACAAACGATGATTCCTCTTGCCTGAGGGGGAAGAGACGCTTATTTAACACCTATGAATACAACCGAAACTCCACTTTTCAAGCTGCGGACCGATTATACCCCCACAGGCGATCAGCCCACGGCCATCGAGCAGATCGCTTCCAACATCGAAGCGGGCGTCAGAGATCAGGTCTTGCTCGGTGTTACGGGATCGGGGAAAACCTTCACCGTGGCCAATGTCATTGCTCAGGTCAATCGGCCCGCATTGGTGCTTGCCCCGAATAAGACGCTGGCGGCCCAGCTTTACAATGAATTCCGTGCGTTGTTTCCGGAAAATGCCGTCGAATATTTTGTCAGCTACTACGATTATTATCAGCCGGAAGCCTATGTGCCCGCGTCAGATACCTATATCGAAAAGGATTCGGCCATCAACGACGACATCGACAAACTCAGGCACGCGGCTACCCATGCCCTCCTGACGCGCCGGGATGTCATCATCGTCGCCTCCGTATCCTGTATCTACGGCCTCGGTTCTCCTGAATATTATGCCCGTTTGATCATCCCCGTTGAGGTCGGCCAGCGTGTCAGCATGGACGCGATCATCACCAAGCTTGTGGACGTCCAGTACCAGCGCAGCGATATGGACTTTCACCGTGGGACGTTCCGTGTCCGCGGCGACGTTCTGGAAGTGATCCCGGCGTACGAACATGAGCGCGCCTTACGCTTGGAATTCTTCGGGGACGAGATTGAAGGCGTCCGGGAGATTGATCCGCTGACGGGCGAAATTTTGGGGAACATCGGGAAAACC
>USCL01000072.1 GCA_900553145.1 uncultured Desulfovibrio sp. | reverse complement strand
CGGCAGCCTTGGAAAAGCCCGCCAGTTCGTCGTCCATGCCCGCGGCCTTGGCGAGGCGGATTTCCTCCGCGGCCACGGCGGGCAGCCTGCCCCGCACGGCGGCCGCCGTGTAGGCCAAGGCATTGGCGATGACCGGAGCGCCCGACGCGCGGGATATGATGCTCACCACCTTGTCCCATCCCTCGCCCACGGAAGGGCCGTAGCCCCAGCCGCTGGCTTCATAGGAACCGCCGGATGTGAAGGCGCTGAAGACCTTCATGAGCACATTGCCCGTCAGGGTATCGGTCACGCAGACGTCCACCGCGCCGCAGAGCAGGTCGTTCCCGCGCAGCAGGGAACCGCCGTCGCCACGGACGCTCTGCCCGAGGTTCAGGGGATAGCCCTTTTCCGCCATGCGGTTCAGGGCGCGCAATACCTGCGGGGCGGCGTCGAGGTTGAGTACGCCCACGGAAGGGGACGCCACGCCCAGAGCCTTGGCTACCGCCACGCCCAGCACGGCGTTGCGCAGCATGGCCTCTTGCCTGTGGGCCGCGCTCATGCCCGTGCAGGATGCCATGAACAGGGGCTTGCCCATGCCGGGAGTCAGCACGCGCCCCACGGTGGTCACGCCGAGCGGGAAGGGATAATGCAGGGCCACCGCGCCGTGGATGCGCCCTTGGGCGAGCGCTTCTTCCATGCCGGAGGCCAGTTCCGGGCCTTCGCAGCCCGTTTCGATCCAGTCCATGCCCTGAGGCAGGATGCCCGAAGGCTTGGGGCCGACGCCAACCACGGTCAGGGCCGCGTCGGCGGCCATAGCGGCACTGGCGGCGGCGAGGAATTCCGTATCGGAATGTTCCCCTCCGGCGGCCATGAGCCCTATGCGGCATGGCTCCTTGCCGCTGCGCGCGCGGGCCACCAGATCTTCAAGAGCTTTGCCGAGGATGGCGCGCTTGCATTCTTGCATAGCCATAGCGCCTCCCTAACTTTTTTGCAGGTTGGCCGCCACGTCGGACAGGGCGGCAAGCAGCATTTCCGTCACATCGCTCCGGCTCACGCCCTGCGCGGTTTCCGTGCCTGTGCCGGGGCCTTCCATAATAAAGGACGCGCCGTCGGCAAGGTTGGTCAGGCGGCCAAGGAAAAGGCTGCCCTTGCCGATGATCATGGCCCGTTTGATGCTCCCTGTCTTGAGGGCTTCCAGCGCATGGCCGATGTAGGGGACGCCCGAGGGGATGTGCCCCTGCGTGGGCACGAAGCCCGGCATGCCGCGCTCGGCCACGAATCGGGGAATGTCCGCCCGCTCTATCTGCCCCTTCATGACGGACAGGGCGGCGATCATCTTGTAGTTGGCCTCGGGCACGTTGCCCGCTCCGGCGGGCAGGGTGATCTCGGCGTTGTGCAGTTCGGGCGCGTACTTGTCCACGTCCGTGAGCTTGAGCCCCGCCTTTTGGAGCGGCTCGAAGGTCAAAGCGGAAGTGATGGCCTGAGGGGCCGCGCCCGCGCCGACGGTATGTTTGCCCAGTGAATCAAGGCGGATGACCGGGGTCTGCCCGTCGTCGGGAGTGAGCAGCAGCGCGAAGCTGCCGATGCAGTTTTCCAACGCCTTCACATTCTTTTTCACGTGATCCCGGGCGTTCATGTACAGTTTGGGTACGGAGCCGCCGCTGACCACGACCACGTTGGAGCGTGCGCCGCTCGCCACCATGCTGGCGGCGGTGATGACGGAGGCCACTGGCCCGGCGCAGAAGCCACGGACATCGAAGCCGCTGGCATTGCCGCACTCGGCGATTTCGGCCAGCGCCTTGGCCATGTTGCCGCCGCCGCGCTGCATGGCGTCACCCACGGCTTCCTCGGAACATTCCACCACGAAGTCGATGTCCGAGGGGGACATCCCGGCATTCTTGATGAGGTGCAGCAGGGCGAGCACGCCGCTGGCCTTGCACGCCAGGTTTTCCAGCATGATGCCGGCTTCGAGGTTTTCGTCGGTATCGTGGGCGCGGCGGCAGCAGCCCGCCAGCTTCCCTTCATAATAGAGGGGCAGGGCGTGCTGTTTTTCCACCACATCCAGCAAATCCGACGCGGGGCGGCCTTTTTCCAGCCGGGCAAGCTGCTTCTCCCCAATCACGGGGTTTTGGGCCAGCTTTCCGGCCACGGAGGCGGCAAAGCCTTCTTCCAGCCAGATGAGGTCGAAGACGTCGCACATGTCCATGAGCCCGAGGAATTCGTCTTCGGGCATGATTTCGCCGAACGCGCCGAAGCGTTCCGGCGTGCCCAGATTATCGATCCACGGCGCGGGGGCCTTTTCGAGCTCGTCGATGCTCATGGCGCCGATATAGGCCTTGTTGGGCGCGTATGCCTGAGCCTGCTCATAGGTCTGAGCGTGCCCGGGCAGATCGCGCAGGAATTCGGAATCCGGTTTGTTCCTGCGCTCCTGCGCGGGCGTGCCGCCGTAGTGCAGGGCCAGCTCGGGGGCGAAGTTCAGGCAGTACGCTGCGGCCTTGATGCCAGCTGTGGCCATATCTCATCCTCCTTGGCGTGCCGGGGTTAGTGTTGCAGATAGGCGTAGGCCGACATGGCCGCCCGCGCGCCGTCCCCGGCGGCGGTCACCACTTGGCGGAGCGACGTGTCGCGGACGTCTCCGGCGGCGAAGATGCCGGGCACGGAGGTTTGCAGGCTGGCGTCGGTGGCGATCCAGCCGTTTTTATCCCTTTCCAGCAGATCGTGCACGTATTCGTCATTGGGCAGGGTGCCGATGAAGATGAACACGCCGCTCAGCGGGATCTCGCGCCTTTCGCCGGTCTTGACGTTGCGCACCACAATTTTTTCCACAATATCGCTGCCTTCGATGGATTCCAGCACGGAGTCCATGACAGGCACGATTTTGGGGTTGCTCAGGGCGTGGTCGACCGCCATCTTGTCGGCGCGGAACTGATCCCGGCGGTGTACCAGATAGACCTTGGAGGCAAAGCCCGTCAGGTAACAGGCCTCTTCCACAGCCGTATTGCCGCCGCCGATGACCGCCACCTCCAGCTCTTCAAAGAACGCGGCGTCGCATACGGCGCAGTACGAAACGCCCATGCCCGTATATGTGCTCTCGCCGGGGCAGCCCTGTTTGCGGAAGCTGGCCCCGCTGGCCACGATGACCGCCCCGGCGGCGATTTCGGATCCGCCCTTGAGCGTGATGATCTTCTCGCCGTCGCGCACTTCCAGTTTCTGCACGGAAGCGGTGCGGAATTCGGCCTTGAAATGTTCGGCATGGGCGCGGAAGGCGTCCGCAAGGCCAGCCCCCGTGCCGTCCAGTACCCCGGGATAGTTCTCAATCTTGCTGGTGATCAGGACTTGCCCGCCGGGGCGTCCCTTTTCCAGCACGAGGGTATCGAGCCCGGCGCGCTTGCCGTAGATGGCTGCGGAAAGCCCGGCTGGCCCCGCGCCGATGATGACCAATTCACGTTTTTCCATTCTACAGTTCCTTTCGCGGCGCCGCGTTGACCATGGCACCGCATGGGATACGTTGCGGGATACCGGGGAAACGATGCCCCGGCACCCGCACGTGGAAAATGTCTTGCCCGAAACGACCCTGCCGCACGCGCGGGGGATGAAGGCGATCCCCTTACGGGCCGGAGCGGCGGGGCAGGTGCGAAACGCCGTGCCCCTTTCCTCCCCGCGTTTCCGGCGATATGCCGCCGGGGGAGGGCGGGCCTAAAACACCGTCTGCCCGCCGACCTCAGTGGACAAGGCATGCAGGGCCTTGAGCACGAGTTCGCGGCGCAGCTGTTTTTCTTCCTCGGGGCGCAGTTCCGGGTTGCCCAGCGGGTGCGGGATAGACACCGTGGGCACGATGCGGTTGGCTCCGATGCTCAGCGAAATGGGGACGATGGTACACATGTGCACGACAGGGACGTTGGCCGTATCCTCAATGCTCTTGGCGAGCGTTGCACCGCAACGCGTGCAGGTGCCTCAGGTGGAGGTGAGGATGACCCCGTCCACATGCGCGGCCTTGAGCTGCGAGCCTATCTCGACGCCGAACTTGCGGGCGTTGGCCACGGACGTGCCGTTGCCGACGGTACTGTAGAACACATGGTAGAGCTTGCCGATTTTGCCTTCCTTTTCCAGATCGCGCAGCACGTCGATGGGCAGGACGCGATCCGGGTCCGCATTGGCATAGGTCTGATCGTAGCCGCCGTGGGCGGTCATGTATTCGCCCTTGCGGAGGTCGGTGACGCCGTCAAGGTCGTATGCGCCGTAGTTCTGGGCTGAGGAGGCCGCAATATGATCCGGGTTGCCGGACGGCACGATGCCGCCGGACGTGACGATGGCGATGGTGGCCTTGCCGATGTCGGCGATGGCCGGGCGGGGCTCCACGCGGTCGAACACGGGCATGGGGTATTCGGTGCGGAAGGCTTCGCCGTTGAGTTTTTTGATGAGCATCCGTACCGCGCGTTCCGCACCGGGTTGCTCATAGAACATGTTTTTACGGATGCCCTTGGGGAAGACGCCCGCCGCTTCGGGATCGGCGATGTCTTCGCCCTTGAGCAGGCCGAGCATGACGGCGGACATGGCGGGCACGGCCTTGCCCATGCCACGGGCGCTGTCGGCCGTTTCAACGATAACCACGTCCTTGCGGTACAGATCCACGCCGGGGCTCTCGCGGTACATGCCGCTGACCACAGGAAGCTTGAGTTCTTTGGCCACGGCGGCGCATACGGCCCCGCAGGCGGTCCCGTAACGGCCCGCGTTGAAGGCCGGCCCGGCGATCAGGCCGTCGGCACCGCAAGCCTTGACGGTTTCCACCATTTGGGCGGCCACTTCGTCCAGATGGTTGGCGCAGTAGTTGTCGCCGCAGATGAAGGTGGCCACGATTTCGGCCTCGCCGCTGAAGGCGGCTTTGAAGGCCATGCCGGGGCCCACGATGCCGTCCCGGACTTCAGGGGCGACGTCGGCCTTGTCCTCGCCGCCGATGCCGGCAAAAAACTGATTGATATAATGAACAAGCTTATATGCCATGATGATCTCCTGCACGGTGCCGCGCCGGTCGGGCCGGGCTACAGGGTGCGCCCGCCGATGCGGTTGAAGCCGAGTTCGTTGGTGGCTCCCAGAATGGCCTGCAACTCCACTTCCAAGCTGCCGTCCCCGCGGACGGAGCCGAAGAAGCCCCCGGCGATGGTTTCCGCCGGGGCTTGGTCGCCGATGACCTTGTCCATAGGCGGCAGCACGATGATTTCATTGGCGTTGCCCGCCGTGACGCACGCGTCGCCTTCGGGGCACGAGTCGGCCAGCGACTGGCTGGAGCCGTCGCGCCCGGCGTATTCGTCCGTAATGAGCACGGTCTTGATGCCCGCCTGTTCGGACTTGCGGCAGTTCATGATGAGGTCGGCGTCGGGGTTGCCGAAGCCTTCCTCGCTGATGACCACGGCGTCCACGCCGAGCATTCGGGCCAGCTTCACCGCGTAGGAGGAGCTGCGCTTCTTGTCCGCCAGCGTCACGTTTTCGTTGGTGATGATGACGCCCACGAAGTTGAGATCCGTGCCGTGGTGCTCATAGAGGCTCTTGATCACGGGGTTGTTCAGGTGGACGTAGGTATTGTTCTTGTCGCAGGCCGAAACGCAGTTGCCCGAGATGATCGCGCCGTCCATGAGCTCGGTCGGGCTGATCAGCGTCGGCAGGATGCGTTTGGCGTCCACGCCGTAGACCCACGTATCATGCAGCAGGCCCTGCGACTGGAGCATATAAATGTAGGCGACCTTGGACAGGCCGGGATGGGCATGCATGGCTTCGGCCAGCGGCGGGAATGCGTAGGTTTCCACGCTGTCGGCCGCGGCGGCCTTGCAGGCGGAAGCCAGATAATGGGCCGCCTTGAGCCCGGCGATGCGGTAGCAGGCCTCGCGCTGGTGTGGTTCCAGATCCTCGGCGGTATCAAAGGACAGGATCACATTGCACGTCCGGGAGAACGGCGTGTAGTCCGCGCCGGGGCCGGACATGTCCACGATGCCTTCCTGAGGGGCGACCACGCGGCCCGTGGTCAATATGGCCATGCCGCTCAGGGCGAGCGTTTTGCCTTCTCCGGCGTTTTCCACGTCGCCGATCCAGCCGGGGAAGACTTCGCCCGGGCCTTCCAGCTTGCAGCGGGGCTCGATGGCGTCCTTCACCGGCATGATGCGTACGCTTTCGCCGGGGTGGGCCACGTCGACGGCAACGGCGGAAAGCCGTTCGTCCTGCAACAGCAGCGACGCCAGTTCATCCTTGTTGATGGTCAACACGCCGCCGTTAACGCCTGTCTGTGCGCCAAAGGTCAGCTTGCCGACGCTGATGCGGTGCAGTTCCAGTTTCACGTTACATCTCCTTGTGGTCCGGAAGCAGGCCGGGCGGGCACGCTGCGCCGCTTCCGTTCGGGTTCGAAATGCTTTCGATACTGCCGCCCAAACTCTCGATGGTAGCACGCAGAAGCTCCACATCCACAAACGCGCAATCCTGCAGCTCCCGGCCTGAAAGGCTCACGGGCGTGCGGGCAGGATCAACATCATAATAGCGGGCCTGTGCCCGTTCAATGAGAAGCAGGGAGGTCGGATCGACTCCGGCGGGCTGTGCGCCGGGACGGATGCGCGGAGTGAGGGCCAACGAACGGTACGGCATCTGATGAGGCAGGAAGTTGCCGTACAGCGGATGGTTGGCGAGAAGCCATCCCTTATGGATCAGGTCGCGCGCCGCGCGAATGACGGCGGCGGGTCACTCGGGAATGAACGTGATGTCCATGCCCGTGAGCGACAAGTCCTGAAAGCGGGGATTGTTGGTCAGAAGGATGGAGGAGAGCATACGCGTACCTGAGGTTTAATGGCACGCCCTGTCTCCACAAGCGGATTCAGCGGCACGAAGATGCGCGATTCTGGGACCTGAGAGTTTCGGCCTTACGGCGTTGCCCCTTCGGTGCTTCCATCTCCCCAAAGGGAGGCGGAATCTCTCTCGCGGCACTTACCACGGCTTCAGGATGTCTGCTTGAGAAAAAAAAGTCAAGCTCACTTCCTTTAGAAAAAAGGTTCTTCGTGCGCACAAGCAGCAAAAGCTCCGGTTAATCAAAGGGATGTGCTTATAAAAAATTTCACAATATTTTTTATCATTCTTCAACCCTCGGGTCGCAGGAAGGAAGTTCCTGTTTTCTTGCCGCCCGTGAATGTGTTCCTTTAAGCATGTCACCACGAGTGAATTGCCGTAACCAGCAATAAACAAACAATTCTTGAATATAAGGGGAGCCGTGGGATGAAGCTGAGAAAAACCGGTCCGGGCGGCAGCACTATGTATGCTTTGTTCACAAAAGGCGTGGCTCGTATGGGCAGCCGCTCCGCCTTTTCCGATATCATTTCCTCTTTTGCCCGATGAACTGAGGGGGGCGTTTGAATCAAAACAGGCTTTGTGGCGACGTCACCCTTTGGCCGGATACAGCGTGAGGGTTATAAAATGAAAGGTGCGCCCCTCCGGTATTGCATGCGGACGGATGCGCAACGCATCGATTCCCAACAGATTGCCATGTGATATGCCTCTCTCATGCGAATCCACGCAACACTTGAAAATCATAGTTATATTTTTGTGGAAGCCTTAGCGTTGCAGGAAAAGGAGGGCGTTCTTATGCCTGATGAAAAAGATATCAGCAGACGCAGGTTTTTGCAGTACACCGGTCTAGTGACCGGTGCTGCGGCGGCTTTGGGCCTTTCGACCGTCTCCATGGCGGCGGAGCAGGGCGGGAACGCCCATTCGGGGCACGCCGCGGCCACGGGCAACCCGCTGAACCGCGGCAGGATGTTCTTCACCAACGAGCTGGACTTTTCCATTCTGTCCGATGCCGCCGAACGGATTTTCCCTAAAGACGACATCGGCCCCGGGGCCAAAGAATTGGCCGTCCCCTACTTCATCGACAATCAGCTTGCGGGGGCATACGGCTACAACGCCAGGGAATACATCGCCGGCCCGCATTTCAAAGGTGCGCCTACCCAAGGCTATCAAACGCCGCTGCTGCGCCGCGACCTCTTTCAACAGGGCGTCTTGGCTTTGAACAACGCCGCTCAGGAACGTTTCAAGAAAGATTTCCCTCAATTGAGCGGAGCGGAGCAGGATCAGATCCTCATCGACTGCGAGGCCGGGAAGCTCCCCACGCAGGGGTTCACGTCCGACTACTTCTTCTCCCTGTTGAAAAACGCCGTGCTGGCGGGCGCGTATGCCGACCCGCTGTACAACGGGAACAACAACATGGACGGCTGGCGCATGAAGGACTACCCCGGGGCGCAGATGTCCTATACGTACCTCATAGCCAGCGACACGTTTGAGAAGGTGGATCCCGTATCCCTGTCCAGCATGCAGTAATCGAGGAGAACGACATGGCTAAAGAATTGAAGAAGGTGAATGTGGTTGCTGTGGGCGTGGGATTCACCGGCGGCATCGCCCTTGCCGAATGCGCCAAAGCGGGGCTTTCCGTCGTGGGGCTTGAGCGAGGCGACCGCAGGGGCGTGGAGGATTTCCAAGAAATCCATGATGAATGGCGCTATGCCGTCAACTACGGGCTCATGCAGGATCTCTCCAAGGAGACCATTACCTTCCGTAATACGGAGGAGATGCGGGCCCTGCCCATGCGCAAGCTCGGCTCCTTCCTGCTCGGCGACGGCCTCGGCGGCGCGGGCGTGCACTGGAACGGCATGAATTTCCGTTTTTCGCCCTACGACTTCCAGATAAAGACCATGACGGATGAGCGGTATGGCAAGGACAAGCTGGGCAAGGACTACATACTGCAGAATTATCCCCTCACGTACGACGAGATGGAGCCGTACTATACGGCTTTTGAAATGGCTATCGGCGTCGCCGGGGAGCCGGGGTATTTCGGCGGCAAGCGTTCCAAGCCCTATGCCATGCCTCCGCTGGTGAAAACGCCTGTCCTGGCCAAGTTTGAGGCGGCGGCGAAACAGACGGGGTGCCATCCGTATATGATCCCGGCGGCCATCGCTTCCGAACCTTATACCACGCCGGACGGCGTTGTGCATAACCCCTGCATGTACTGCGGGTTCTGTGAGCGTTTCGGCTGCGAGTACGACGCCAAGGCGGAACCCAACAATACCTTTATCCCCGTGGCCGAAAAAACGGGCAACTGCGAAATCCGCTGCAATGCCAACGTGGTGGAAATCCTGAAAAAGGGAAACAAGGTCACCGGGGTACGCTATGTCGACACGCTGACGCTGGAAGAGTTCATCCAGCCTGCCGACGTGGTGGTGCTGTCAAGCTATGTGATGAACAACGCCAAGCTGCTGATGGTTTCCAAGATCGGCAAACAGTACGATCCGAAGACCGGGCAGGGCACGCTGGGCAAGGGGTACTGCTACCAGGTCACGCCCGGCGCGACGCTCTTTTTTGAGGAACCCATGAACCTGTTTGCCGGGGCGGGCGCGCTCGGCATATGCTACGACGACTACAACGCCGACAATTTTGACCACTCCGACCTCAAGTTCATCCACGGCGGCGTCATTTCGCTGACGCAAACCGGGAAACGCCCCATTGAGAGCAACGCCACCCCTCCGGGCACGCGGGGTTGGGGTTCCGAGTTCAAAAAAGCTTCCGCGTACAATTTCAACCGTTCCCTGGGCATAGGCGCGCAGGGCGCGACCATCGCCTACAGGACCAATTTCTTGTCCTTGGACACGAACTACAAGGATGCCTACGGGCTGCCCCTTTTGCGCATGACATACAATTTCACGGATCAGGACCGCGCGCTTTTCGCGTTCATCACCAAGAAAATCGAAGAGGTGGCCAAGGCCATGAACCCGAAAGCCGTGGCCTCCAAACCCAACCCCAAGGATTACAACATCGTGCCTTACCAGACCACGCACAATACGGGCGGCACCATCACGGGCAAGAGCCCGGCGGACAGCGTGGTGAATTCCTATCTTCAGCACTGGGATGCTGAAAACCTGTTCGTGGTGGGTGCGGGCAACTTCCCGCACAACGGCGGCTGCAATCCCACGGGCACGGTGGGCGCGCTGGGCTATCGGTGTGCCGAGGGCATCCTGAAATACTCCAAAAAGGGCGGAAGCCTCGTCTGAGCAGGAAAGGCCGTCCCGCCATGAAAAGCGGGACAGGCTGTTGGAAGGAGGGGAGGGACGGAACATGTCGCTCCCTCTCCTTTTTTTATATAACACAGGTGGATTATGCTTGTCCTTGACGGGGCAAAACCTCGTGCGCACCCGCCGCGTTCACTCTTCATTTTTTAAGGATGGCAGCCTTCCCGGGATACTTGGAGAAGGCCGTAGTGGACGGGGCGCTACGGGCCCATACCGGGGAGGCAGAGGGCTGCCTTGAAGCTGGTAACAACCGCAGTGGGCAACAAGTCCTTTGGAACGCTTCCCTTATCTTTAATAGAGACGGATCAGGATTGCCCATAAGGAAGGCAATCCTGATCTGCCCTTCCCGTTTCCTATTGCAAAGGTTCGCCCTCGTCGCGGGTGAACATGCGCCACATGACGCCGGTATCGGTGCGCTCGGGGACGATGCGGAGGATCGGGATCTCCTTCCATATATAGACCATGGATTCGTCGGGGTAGACCTCGCACTGCATGTTTTGCATGATGAGATGGGGGGCGAGGGTTGCCGGATCTTCCCCAAGCTCAAGAAGCTGTTCGCGAAGAAGTTCCTCCACGCGGGCGGCAACGCCTTTGTCGGTAGGGTAACTGGCTGACATACTAGTATTCCTGTTGGAGATGGATGATCCCCGCATACGGAAACGGCGGGGATCTGAAATTTTTCTGATAGCGAATATAAAAAGATCGAAGGGGTTAGGCAAGCGTATGCTTCGAAAAAAAGATTTTTTGGATAAAGGCGAAAAAATCGCTTGACGGGAGGGGGGAACCTGCGTAGAAGCAGTTCTCGCATCACGTTGAAGGCGCGTAGCTCAGGTGGCAGAGCACTTCCTTGACACGGAAGGGGTCAGCAGTTCAAGTCTGCTCGTGCCTACCATAAAGACTCCGAACAGGGAGGGAGGTTCACCTCCTTCCCTGTTTTTTTCTCGTTGTTATTGTTTATTCGGATGAGCTCCGAAGCCAACACAAAGGTGCTGTCATGCAAGTCTCAGTAGAAGGAAAAATGGTTGAGGTCTCTGACGGGGCGTCCTGTGCGGACGCACTGAAAGAGGGGTTGAGCGGAAAACGTTTCAAGGCCGCGATTGCCTGCAAGGCTGGCGACGCGCTTCTGGATCTGACTGCGCCTGTCCCCACTGCTACCGAGACTATCACCCTGACTCCTGTTACTGCCGACTCCCCCGAAGGGTTGAGCCTCATCCGCCATTCCGCCGCGCACGTCATGGCTGCGGCCGTCAAGAAACTGTTCCCCGCCGCCAAGGTGACCATCGGCCCCTCCATCGAAAACGGGTTCTATTACGATTTCGACGTGGAGACGCCGTTTACGCCTGAGAACTTCGAAGCCATCGAAGCGGAAATGCAGCGCATCATCGATGCCGCGGTTCCGTTCGAGCGGATGGACATTGCCAAGGCCGACGCCGTCAAGCTGTTCACCGACATGGGCGAACCCTACAAGGTGGAACTGATTGAGGGCCTCGAAGACGGGACCATTACCCTGTACAGGAACGGCGATTTCGTTGACCTGTGCCGTGGCCCGCATATCCCGAACGCCGGGTTCGTGAAGGCATTCAAGCTGATGTCCGTCGCGGGCGCCTACTGGCGCGGTGACGAAAAGAACCGCATGCTTTCCCGTATCTACGCCACGGCCTTCGCCGATGCCAAAGATCTCAAGGAATACCTGAACCGTATCGAAGAAGCCAAGCGCCGCGACCACCGCAAGCTCGGCAAGGAACTCGATCTGTTCGCGTTCCACGAGGATGTGGCCGCCGGGATGGTCTTCTGGCTGCCCAAAGGCATGCTGCTGCGTACGATACTTGAAGATTTCCTGCGCCGCGAACACATCAAGCGCGGCTATCAGCTCGTGCAGGGCCCGCAGGTTCTGCGCCGCGAGCTGTGGGAACAGTCCGGGCATTACGCCAACTACCGTGAAAACATGTATTTCACGGAAATCGAAGGCGACATGTACGGCATCAAGCCTATGAACTGCGTTTCGCACATGCTCATTTACAATGCGCATCTGCGTAGCTATCGTGAATTGCCGCAGAGATATTTCGAACTCGGCGTCGTGCACCGTCACGAAAAGTCCGGCGTGCTGCACGGCCTGTTGCGCGTGCGCCAGTTCACGCAGGACGACGCGCACATCATCTGCGCGCCCGAGCAGCTGGAAGATGAAATCATCGGCGTCATCGCGCTTGTCCGCGACCTGATGGCCCTGTTCGGCTTCCAGTACCGCGTGGTCATTTCCACCAAGCCCGCGAAGGCCATCGGCTCCGACGAAGCTTGGGAACTCGCCACCAACGCCTTGATCAAGGCTGTGGAACGTGCGAACCTGTCCTATACCATCAATGCCGGGGACGGCGCCTTCTACGGTCCGAAGATCGACGTGAAGGTGACGGACGCCATCGGCCGCGAATGGCAGCTTTCCACCATCCAGTGCGACTTCACGCTGCCGGAGCGTTTCGAGCTGGAATATGTGGGGCAGGATGGAGAACGGCATCGCCCGGTCATGGTGCACCGCGCCATTCTGGGATCGCTGGAACGTTTTATCGGGGTGCTTACCGAGCATTATGCCGGGGCTTTCCCCACTTGGCTCGCCCCTGTGCAAGCCAAAATATTGACTGTTACCGACGCACAGAACGCTTTTGCGGAAGAAGCCTGCGAGGCTTTGATGAAGCAGGGCATTCGTGCGGAAGTTGATACGCGCAACGAAAAACTGGGCTTCAAAGTTCGCGAAGCCCAGCTTGCCAAGATTCCGTATATCCTTGTCGTCGGCGATAAGGAAGTGGAAGCCCGCAACGTCAACGTCCGTCTGCGCACCGGAGAAAATCTGGGCGCGAAATCGTTGGACGAACTGGCGGCCTTGGTGCAGGAAGACTGCGCGGAACCGTTCAAACGTGGAGGGATGAGTTATCGCTTCTCTTAATGCAAAGCCTCGTCGGGATGTACCCCAAGACGGCGTGCGCCGGAACGAACAGATTCGTGCCCGTGAATTGCGGGTGATCGGCCCCGAAGGGGAACAGCTTGGTATTCTGGGCCGGAATGAAGCCATTGCCATGGCCAAGGAACACGGGCTTGATCTGGTGGAAGTCGCCGCTACGGCCGATCCGCCGGTCTGTCGTGTGATGGACTACGGCAAGTTCAAGTACGAGACGCAGAAAAAGAAGCAAGAGGCCAAGAAACGCCAGACCGTGGTGCAGATCAAGGAAATCAAGGTCCGTCCCAAGACCGACGATCATGATTTCGAAACCAAGGTCCGGCATATCAAGCGATTCCTTGAGGATGGAGACCGCGTTAAAGTGACGGTCTTCTTCCGCGGGCGTGAAATCGTCCATAAGGATCGCGGCCTGAGCATCCTCGAACGTGTCATTGCCGACACCAAGGACGTGGGCAAGGTCGAGCAGGAACCGAGAGCAGAAGGCCGCACCCTTCAGATGCTGCTGACGCCGGTAGCCAAGAAGAGCGGCACTCAGGACGCCCCGGTTCAGGAAGACTAGCGGATTTTTCGCGGTTCTTCCCTGCGAGCACTTGCCAACAGCGTCCAAATAGGACATCATGCGCGTTCCGCCTTCGGGTGTGAACGTGTTGGGGTGTCGTGCCCCACAGGATTTCCCGTGAGATTGATCCTCAAGTCAGGAGTTGACCATGCCTAAGATGAAGACCAGACGTTGTGCCGCCAAGCGGTTTTCCACCACTGGCACCGGCAAGTTCAAACGTCGCAGACAGAACCTGCGCCACATCCTCACCAAGAAGGATGCCAAGCGCAAGATGCGTTTGGGCCAGGGCGCTCTGGTGGATGCCACCAACGTGAAGGCTGTTCGTCGGATGATGCCCTACGCCTAGGCGTAGCGTATTGTTTCCCTTTTTCGCACTCGGCTGGCATGATCTCCGCCTCGCCGGGTTCCCAATAAGCATCGGAGGATAATTCCATGCGCGTGAAGAGAGGTCTTGCTGCCCACCGTCGGCACAAGAAATATTTGGATATGGCTAAAGGCTTCCGCGGAGGCCGCAGCCGTCTGTATCGCACCGCCCGTGAAGCTGTTGAACGTTCGCTCGCGTACGCCTTTGTAGGCCGTAAGCAGCGCAAGCGCGAATTCCGCAAGCTGTGGATTCTGCGCATCAACGCTGGCGCCCGTGAAAACGGCCTGTCCTATTCCAAGCTGATGTTTGGATTGTCCCAGGCTGGCGTGGCTCTGAACCGTAAGGTTCTGGCCGACCTCGCCGTGCGTCAGAAGGAAGATTTCGCCAAGTTGGTCGAACTGGCCAAGACGAAGCTCGCCTAAGGCGCGTTTCAGGCGAATCAAGCAAGGAAAGCAAGGCAGAGGATCCGTCCTTTGCTCTACAGTATAAAGCTCGATGTGATGGGTCTTTTCTCACGGGAACCATCGTGATTGACACGGCAGGGGCCGCACCTTGAAAGGTGCGGCCCCTTTTTTTATGGG
>USCL01000071.1 GCA_900553145.1 uncultured Desulfovibrio sp. | reverse complement strand
CTATCCATCCCGGAGAAATTCTCCGGGAAGAATATATGGCCCCGCTCGGCTTGAGCGCGAATGCTCTTGCCATCGCCCTCGGCATCCCCGCCACACGGATTCATGAAATCCTGCACGAAAAGCACGGCGTCAGCGCCGATACAGCCATGCGTCTGGCCCGGTATTTCGGGACTGACATGGATATGTGGAACCATTTACAGGAGTAGTATGAAGCTTGCCTTTTGGAAAGGAGAAAAGGGCAGGAGTTCATGCAGGTCATCTCCGAAAATTATCTTTACAGAAAGCCTGTTACAAAATATTTCATTTGAGGAGGGGAGGTGTTGTGGCAACGGCATCCATAGGTTTCATCGCACCTACTGTTGAAGTGGCCCATCGTGCCGAAAACGTGGCGCGGGAACTCGGAATGGCCGACAAAGTAGTGTTCCGGGTCGGCAATCATTTCGAGGGATTGTCCACGGCAAAGCGGCTTGTGGAGGAAGGAATAGAGGTGCTGATTTCACGGCGCAGCACCGCTGCGCTCATCGAGTCGGAACTGCATACGCCCAACGTCTCCATCCCGATCAGCCTTCAGGATATGGCGCAAGCCCTGCATCAAGTACAAGAGCTCACAGGACTCGCCAAACCCCGTGTGGGGCTATTCATCATGCCTTCCGACCAAGTGAACATCGAGTCGTTCGCCCATTATCTCAACTTCGATCTACGCATCTATCCGGTGACAGAGGATGAGGAATACCTCTCCCTGATGGTTGATCGGGCCATTGCCGAACAAATGGACGTGATCATCGCTGGGACCATCGTCACTGTGTTTGCCAACAAGAGGCGATTTCCCTGTGTGCTCATGGATTCCGGCCCGGTGGCACTGCGAACCGCCCTGCAGGAAGCTGCCCAGGTGGCCTATGCCCGGAAGCTGGAGAAGACTTATGCGGAAAATTTTCGCATTGTAGTGGATACGCTGTACAACGGCGTGCTCGTGACTGACGTGGGGGGTGGCATTCAGATTGCCAATCCGGCGGCACACGATATTCTAGGTGTACCGTCCATTGAGCGGGGAATGCCTGTGCACGGCGTACTTCCGGAACTGGATCTCACCCATTGCCTTGGCCAGGGCGAATCCTTGCGGAGCCTGTTTCTGCACACCGCGCGGGGGCCGTTGGTGCTTGACGCTACGCCATCCCTCGTCGGGCAGGTTGTCCGGGGCGCAGTCATCACCTTTCAGCCAGCCGAACGCGTCACAGAGCTCGGGGCCGCTACCCGCAAAAACCTCCATTCCGAAGGGTTTGTCACCCGATACGATTTTTCCTCCATCGTTGGAGAGTCACCCCAGATAGCACGGGCCAAACACATCGCCGACGGATACGCCGCCAGTTCTGGAGCTGTACTCATTGCCGGAGAAACCGGTACGGGTAAGGAGCTGTTCGCTCAAGCAATCCATAAAGCTGGAGCGCGGCGGCAGGGGCCTTTTATCCCGTTGAATTGCGCAGCCCTGCCGTCTTCGTTGTTGGAGTCGGAACTGTTCGGCTACGAGGAGGGAGCGTTCACCGGGGCCATGCGCAAAGGTAAGCCCGGCGTATTCGAGTTGGCCCATCAGGGCACCCTTTTTCTGGACGAGATATCCGAACTCAACAAGCACGCGCAGCTTCGCCTTCTGCGTGTGCTTCAGGAACACAGCGTCATGCGTCTCGGCGGCAGCAAGATGATCCCCGTGGACATCCGCATTATCACGGCGACCAACAGAAATTTGTGGCAGATGGTAGAGCAGGGCCGGTTCCGCAAGGATTTGTACTACCGCCTTAATGTATTGCCACTGTTTATTCCGGCCCTGCGTGATCGGGAAGGCGACGTCGCGGTGTTGGCGCGGCATTTTCTCCATTCCGGCTCGGGGGGCCGGATACCCGAATTGCGGCAACGCGACATTCGGCAGTTGGAGGCGTATCCGTGGCCCGGCAACGTGCGCGAGCTCCAAAACGTCATGGAGCGCTATGCGCTCTCGGCGGGCGAGGGGGTGGACGTGGAGGCGCTGCTGGCGCCTCAGATGGAATGGGCCTCACTCGACGGAACGTCTTCCGGGCCGTCTCTAAGCACGGAGCAAAGGGAGGAGCGGGAACAGATCCGGGACGCGCTGCGGCGCTGCGGCGGACGCCGTGGGGAGGCCGCGAAGCTTTTGGGCATCAACAGAACGACGCTGTTTCGGAAGATGGGACGTTACGCCATCGAGTAATCGGGAAAGGTGGAATCGATGGGAAAGGATGGAGCGGCGGGGGAGTGGCCACCCCATCCTTTTTTGGGGAAGGCGCCGCTGGGGGAGCGGCGCTCTGGAAAAGGATCAGTCTGCGGCAAGCAATTTAAGCACGTCGATCAGATGCTGGTTTTTGGCATCCTGCACGGCAACGACGTCCTTGCCCGTCCAATTAAAGAACCCCTTGCCGGTTTTTATACCGAGATCTCCGGCGGCGACGCGGTCTGCGAGCAGCGGCAGAGGTTTCTTCGTGTCTTCCAAAAGGGGGTAGAGGTATTCGGCGATGGAGAGGTGGGTATCCAGCCCGTTGAAGTCGCGCTGCTCAATCGGTCCGGTGAACAGGAGCCGGACGGCGAGGCTGGTTTTGACCACGGTGTCCACGTCCTCGGCGCTGGCGACGCCCTGCTGCACCAGCGACATGGCCTCGCGGGCGAGGGCATGCTGGAGGCGATTGCCGATGAAGCCGGGGATGTCGCGGCGTACATGCACCGGTGATTTGCCCGCCCCGGACAGGAATGCCATCACGGCGCTGACGACGTCGGCGCGGGTCTGATCGCCGCGCACCACCTCCACCAGTGGGATCAGGTGCGCTGGCATGAAGAAGTGCGTACCCACGAACCGTTCGGGCCGCCCGGTCAGTGCCGCAAGCGTGTTGATGGGGATGCCCGAGGTATTGCTGGCGAAGATCGCGTCCGGGCCGCAGCATGTTTCGAGCTGTCCGTAGACCGCGCGCTTCAGGGGCAGCCGTTCAGGCACGGCCTCGAAGACCAGCTCCGCGTCCCGCACCCCTGCAGCCATGTCCGTAGAGAAGGCGATGCGCCCCAGTACGGGCTCCACGTCATCCTCTAGGGCCAGCCCGTTGTCCGCGAGTTGGCGCATGGCGGCGTGTAGCTTCGTTTTAGCCTGGTTCAGGGCGTCGGGGCTGACGTCCACGAGTGTTACGGACGCGCCGCCCCGTGCGCAGACGAGGGCGATGCCGTGGCCCATGATCCCCGAACCGATGACGGCGATGCGGCGGAAGGCGTTCATTGTGCCTCCCCGCCGTCCGTGAAGCGCAGGACCGGCTTGACCACGGTTTTCTTCACGGCATCCTCAAAGGCTGTGGAGGCCCCGTCCAGCGCATACGCTTTGAGCAACGGTGCAATGGACAGGGTGCCGGAACCCAGCAGGGACAGGGTTTTTTCGTAATCGCCCCAAGAAGAGGTGTAGCTGGTGATGATGTTGATCTCGTTGCGCACGGCCTTGGCGAGAGGGAACGTGACGTCACTGTTGGGCAGACCGAGTATGAGCACGGAACCGCCCTTCCGGGTGGCGTCGAGAGCCCCGAGCAGGGCCGGGGCCGCGCCCGAGCATTCGATGGCGAAGTCGGCTTTCCGTCCTGTGCGCCGCACGAAGCCCTCCGTAACGTTTTCCTTCTGGCAGTTGATCACGTCGAAGCCCATGCCCCTGACCACCGGGACGCGCGTGGCCTCGTCGGCATCGGTGCCCGAGAGGATTACAGCCCCGCCGCAGGCCCGTGCGAGCTGTGCCGCCGCGATGCCGATGATGCCCACTCCGGAAACCAGTACGGCGTCGCCGGGCCGGATGGAGATGCGGCCGAGCACGCCGTGAGCGCTGACGGTCACGGCCTGTGCTGCCGCGCCCTCGTCGAAACTCAGTGAATCCGGAACGCTGTGAAGGTTGCGTTCCGCGAATGTGACATATTCGCGCATGACGCCGGGCGTGGTCAGGCCGCGCATCAGGTTGGCGTCGCAGATGTTGGTCATGCCGAGGTGGCAGTTGTGGCACACGCCGCAGTAGATGTTGGATTCGCCCATGACCCGATCCCCGGGCTTGAACGTCGTGACCTTGCTCCCCACGGCCTCCACCACGCCGCTGCCCTCGTGTCCCAGCACCACAGGCACGGTCATGAACGAGCGGTAGGACTCGATGTATTCGTAGGCGTGGAGATCGCTGCCGCACAGGGCGGCACTGTGGATCTTGACCAGCACCTCGTCGTCTTTGGGTGCCGCCGGCGGATCGATGTCGAAGACGCCGACTGCGCCGTTCTCGCGGGCGTATTTCATAACGGCTTTCATCGAAAACTCCTTTGTTGGGGTGACGCGTCTTTTTCGGGACGATGGACGGCTCAAAGGGAAGGCATATCCGGGCTGCGGAACGCCGGGATTCCCCGGATGACGGTCAGGTGGGGGATCAGGCAACGCTCGCCGACGCGGCTTTCTCCGTCCGTGTCGTAAAAGACGGTGCGGCGTTCCGTTTCCCGGAGCACGGTCACATCGGCGAAGGCTCCGGGCCGCAACGTGCCGATGCGCCCTTCCATCCGGCACAGGGCCGCCGGGGTGGATGTGCAGCAGCGGGTCACGTCCATGAGAGACAGGCCCATGTTGAGGTACTTGGACATGAGGTGGGGCAGGCTGCGCACCGGCTCGGCGAACAGAGTGATCATGGTCAGGTCCGTGGCGATGACGTCGGGGAGGAAGCCTTCCCGGAGGGCCGCTTCCGCAACCCGGAAGGAAAAGTGCGCACTGCCGTTGCTGGCGTCCATGATCACACCGCGCTCGCGGGCCTTACGCACTTCGGGGAGCACACGCCCGTCTTCTCCGAGGATATTCGGCCCCTTGCCGTGGAAGCAGTGGGCGAACACGTCGCTCTTGCGCAGACGTCGGGCGATCTCTCCTGTGCCTGTGGGAGGGTTGGTGCAGTGGACTACCACGGGCACGCCGAGTTCGGATGCGATGTCCAGCGTGATGTCGAGTGGGGCTAGATCGTCGATGCGTTCCCGGCCCGCCATGAATTTGATGCCGAGGATTTGATCCGCGTGTTCGCGGAAGAGACCGCGCAGACGGGGCACGTCGAAGGTTTCCGGTCGGATGGGCTCGTGGGCCCGGAATGTGGCGAGGCCCGTGGGCGTGATGTTGACGAAGGCTTTCATGCGCAGGGGGGCGGAGGCCATTTCGGCGAGCAGGCCGGGCATGGTGCCGGTCCCCGCCGTGCCCGCATCCACAACAGTGGTCACGCCTTGTGCGGGCATGGTGGCCGGATCGACGGAAAGGTCCGAGCCGCCCCGGTAGACGTGCGCGTGGAAGTCGATGAGGCCGGGCAGGACGTACATGCCCGCCGCGTCCAGCATGTATTTGGCGGTCGCGCCTTCGGTGGGCTCGACGATCAGGCCGTCCCGGATGTGCAACTCTCCGAGGGTTTCCCGTCCCGTGGCGGGATCGATAAGTATGCCGTTCTTGATGATCATATCGCAGGTGTTCATGATGGTTCCCCTATGCTGTCGTTGACGGAAAATCAGTGTCCGAGATACCCCCAGAGAAGCACGGCGGTCATGTAGATCGCGCCGATCCAGAACATCATGACCACGGTGTAGCCCATGATGTCCTTGAGCTTGAGCCGGGAGATCGCCAGCGCGGGCAGGATCCAGAAGGGCTGCACGAGATCGTTCCATGCGTTGCCGAGCATGACGGCCATAGCATTGTGGGCCAGCGAACTTTTCAGGGCGATGGCCGCGTCCATCATGAACGGCCCTTGGATGACCCAGTGCCCGCCCGCGGACGGCGCGAAGAAGTTGATGAAGAAAGAGCTGACCAGCCCGAAGAAAGGCAGGGTTTCGGCTGTGGCGACATCCGTGAACAGCCTGGAGATGCTTACCACGAGCCCGGAGTGATCCATGATCGCCATGATGCCCGCGTAGAAGGGGTACTGGAGGATGATGCCGGGAATGGTTCGGATGCCTTCCGACAGCTTGTTGACGTAACTGATCGGCGAACCGAGCAGCAGGATGCCGAGGAACAGGATGACGAAGTTGACGAGGTTCAGGTCGAGGCTTCTGCCCGATGCGAAATAGTCCACGACGTAGACGGCTGCGAGAGCGCAGGCCACGAGGCTCAGGATGCGGCTGTTGTTGACCTTGCTCGCGAGCGTGGTTTCAAGGTTCATGGATGGGGCTTTCTTCGCTTCGGCGTCGACGTTGGGGTCCACCTCGATGATTTTGGATTCCTCTTTGGGGTGCAGCGCCGCGTTGAGGAGGGGCAGGGTGATCAGTACGATGAGCGTTACCGCCAGCATGGCCGGGGAAAAAATGGTTTCCGAGAGGGGCACCACGCCCATTTGATGCTCCATAGGATGGCCCGGTGTGGATACGAGCACGGGGATGCTCGCCGAGAGGCCGAGCCCGTACAGCGTGAAGCCGCTGTAGGCCGAGGCAATGATCAGGGGGTAGTGGACCTTCACGCCTTTGGCCCGGAGGTTCAGGGCTATTTTCTTGGCGATGATCCCTCCGATGACCAGCCCGAACCCCCAGTTGAGGTAACTGCCGATGCCGCCCACCAGCGTGGCGGCGATGACGGCCTGCCGGGGCGTGTGTGCCATTCCGGTGATTGCGTCGAGCAGCCGTTCGGTGAACGGAGCCGTGGCCAGCACGTAGCCCATCGCCAGGATGACCGCCATTTGAGTGGTGAAGGCGAGAAGCCCCCAGAAACCTTTGCCCCAGCTGTTTACGACATCCACGAAGCCACAGCCTTCGATCAATATAGCGAGGATCATGGTCAGGAAGGTCAGGCTGAGTGCGAAGACGAACGGTTCGGGCAGGTATTTCCGCATCAATTCGGTGAAAAAGATGGTCAGCTTGTCCATTGTGCGCCCCTTCGATGGTTTATTGGCAGCCCGGAGAGGAGAGGGAACCGGACGGTCCGGTTCCGCGGAACATCACACGCGTTCGATGACTAGAGCGATACCTTGGCCCACGCCGATGCACATGGTGCACAGAGCGTAGCGGCCTTTGTTCCTCTCAAGCTGGTGAACGGCGGTAGCCACCAGCCGCGCCCCGCTCATGCCGAGCGGATGGCCGAGCGCGATGGCACCGCCGTAAGGGTTCACCCTGGGATCGTCCTCAGAGAGCCCGAGCAGGCGCATAACTGCTACGCCTTGCGCCGCGAACGCCTCGTTCAGTTCGATGATGTCCATGTCGTCAAGCGTCAGGCCGAGGCGGGGTAGGAGTTTTTGGGTCGCGGGCGCGGGCCCGATGCCCATGATGCGCGGGGGGACTCCCGCCACGGCGGAGCCGAGGATGCGGGCCTTTGGGGTGAGGCCATGCCTTTTCGCACCCTCCTCGTCCGTCACCAACAAGGCGCAGGCCCCGTCGTTGATGCCGGAGGCGTTGCCCGCCGTGACCGTGCCGTCCGGGGAGGTGATGGGCTTGAGCTTGGCGAGGGCCTCAGCACTGGTGGCGCGAGGATGCTCATCCCGGTCCACGATGATGGGGTCGCCTTTGCGCTGAGAGATCGTCACCGGACAGATTTCGCGCGCGAAGCAACCCTCGGCCTGCGCCTTTGCGGCTTTCTGCTGACTGGCCAGCCCCATGCGATCCTGCGATTCACGGCTGATTCCGTATTCCTTGGCTACGTTCTCGGCAGTCTGCGCCAGCGCGTCCACGCCGTACAGTTTCTTCATGATCGGATTGACGAAGCGCCAGCCGAGGGTGGTGTCGTGCATCTCCACAGCGCGGGAGAAGGCCGCCGGGGCCTTGCTCATGACGAAGGGGGCGCGGCTCATGCTTTCCGAGCCGCCCGCGACAAGGACGGAGCCTTCGCCGGTCATGATGACCCGGGCGGCGTCCGCGACGGCCTGCATGCCCGAGCCGCACAGCCGGTTGACGGTGACGCCGGGGACGGAGTCGGGGATGCCCGCCAGCAAGAGGGCCATGCGGGCCACATCGCGGTTGTCCTCGCCCGCCTGAGTGGCATTTCCATAGATCACATCGTCGAGTGCGCTCCAGTCCATGCCCGGATTGCGTTCCATGAGCGCGCGGATCGGGATCGCCGCGAGATCGTCGGCACGGACCTGCGAGAGGCTGCCGCCGTAACGGCCGATGGGGGTACGTATCGCATCACAGATGAAAACCTGTTTCATGATGGGCTCCTTTTGGGGGATAAGGTGTCAGTCGGCCATGCGCAGAGGAACGCCGGTCATCTCCTGCAACGCGTCCAGCGTCAGGCCGGGGACCGTCTCCAGTACCGTGAGCCCCCCGTCCGAGATCTCGAACACTGCGTAATCCGTATAGATGCGTTTTACACAACCGATGCCGGTGAGCGGATAGGTGCACTCCGGGACTATCTTGCTCTGTCCCGTCTTGGTCAGAAGGTCCATCATCACAAAGATGTTCTTGGCCCCGATAGCCAGATCCATAGCCCCGCCCACGGCGGGGATGGCGTCGGGCGCTCCCGTGTGCCAGTTGGCGATGTCGCCGGATATGGAAACCTGATAGGCTCCGAGGACGCAATAATCGAGGTGTCCGCCCCGCATCATGGCGAAGGAGTCGGCGTGGTGGAAGAAGGACGCGCCCGGCGTGCAGGTGACGGGCTGCTTTCCGGCATTGATGAGATCCTTGTCTTCCTCGCCGGGCACGGGTGCGGGACCCATGCCGAGCATGCCGTTTTCCGTATGCAGAATGATTTCACTCCCGGCGGGCAGGTGGTTGGCGACCTTGGTGGGCAGCCCGATTCCGAGATTGACGAACGAGCCCGAAGGAATGTCCCGGGCGACTTTGGCGGCGATTTCATCACGGGTCATGCGTGTGATGTCGATGGTCATTGGTTGCCTCCATGAGCGACGTTGCGGATGTGGCGATCGGGAACAGGCACGATGCGGTGGACGTAGATGCAGGGAGTGATCACGTTTTCCGGGTCGATATCCCCGGTTTCGACGACTGAGCAGGCCTGCACGATAGTACATCTGGCGGCGGTCGCCATGATGGGGCCGAAATTGCGGGCAGTCATGCGGTAGGTGAGGTTGCCCCGCCTGTCGGCGACCCATGCCTTGATCAGTGCGAAGTCGGCATAGATGGGGTATTCGAGGACTTGATTGCGACCATCGATGACGCGGGATTCCTTGCCTTCCGCAAGCTGTGTGCCAAAGCCCGTGGGCGTGAAGAATGCTCCGATGCCCGCGCCCGCAGCGCGGATGCGTTCCGCGAGATTGCCTTGAGGCACAAGCTCCAGCTCGATTTTGCCGGTACGGTACAGCTCGTCGAAGACGAAGGAATCCGTCTGGCGCGGGAATGAGCAGATGATCTTTCGTACGCGCCCCGCCTTGAGCAGAGCGGCCAGTCCGGTTTCGCCGTTTCCCGCGTTATTGTTTACGATGGTGAGATCACGCGCGCCTTGGTTGATGAGTGCGTCGATGAGCTCGACGGGCATGCCCGCGTTGCCGAACCCACCGACCATGACGGTCGCGCCATCGTGGATATCGGCTAGGGCCGCTTCCGGTGATGAATACACTTTATCAATCATCTCTTTCTCCTCTATTTCAGCGTTATAGCACTGCTGCTGGACGCTGTTTTTTTGAGAGAAAGCAAGACATATGCCAAAAATGTTTACTTAGTGATTATGCAATAGTGAGTTAGAGAACAAGATTAAAATAAAAAAATGATGCACTATATGGTGCATCATTTGCAACATAGAGAAGTACAAAGGGAAAATTTTTTAACAGTAAATAAATATAGAATTATCGTAGTATTGTTGTTCTGATTAAAACTTAAAACTATACGTAGGCCAATACTATGGGGACTTCTTTGCGGGCGTCTGCCCCTTGATCTTCACCGCCGCCTCGCCCACATCATACGACTCGTTGTATTTCGCCTCGATCCCGTCCTCCTTCACTTTAAGCCACCGGGCGGCGAGCTTCCAGCAGAGGGCTTCCGCGCTGCCGCTGCGCCGGGCGAAGCTGGCAAGCTGCGTGTCGAGCTGTGTTTTGTCGATGGCCTTGGACTCGGCGGACTCTCCCACGGCGGACTGCGGACGGACCATACGAAGGGCGATTTCCCGCACGCTGGCCTCGTCGCGGGCAAGGGCTTCGGCCTGCGCCTGAAACGCGGTGCCTGAAGGCTCCACGTACTGCGCGGTGATGCCGCCCGGTTCCGTGCTCATGAGGGCGTTGGAGCTGGCGACCACGAAGGTGTCCCAATGCTCCTGGCTTACGCCGCCCACGTTGAGCAGGGGGACGGCCCGGTCGAACAGCATCTTGTCGAGTTCGGAGTCCCGCCTGTAGATGCGCAGGATCAGGGGCAGCACGTCGTCCGTGACGGGGAGCCCGATCATGGGCGAGGTCAGCTCGAACAGGAACGGCACCAGCGGCACGGCGCCGAGCCCGTGCCTGCGCTCACTGTTCTCGGCAATGGCGTAGCTCCTATTCTCCCCTAACGCTGTCGATCCGGGATCCCGTGGAATTGGGGGTCATCTTGGGCGTAGTATTGCCCCTTTCCATGACATTTTTCCTAAAAATGGGGATTACTTCAGCTGAAATATGTAAACCGATTATCCCACAATCCAGCACGTAAGGACGTTTCCGGTCGTTCCTGCCGTAGCCGCCACGGCCACGAAAGTGGTCATGCCCCGTCCCGGCGGTTCTCGGCGGCTTCAAGTGCGGCAACGCGGGTTTCGAACATGGACATGCGCTTGCCGTGATCGTGCAGGTTTGAGATGCCCACATCGCCGATACGTTCGCGCAATCCGGCAAGCTCGGCTTTGACCGCGGACAGTTCGGCCTTCACTTCACTGAGATCCCGCAACATCTGTATGTCTTCACTCATTGCGCTTCCTCCACGTCCTTGAGCCACAGGAGCAAATTCCCGGCTTCGCCAACAGGTAGATCACCCACTCGCTAGGCTCGGTGAACGTCTCGCCGCCATAGCGATATGATCTTCCGTCAGTTACGCTGGCCCCGGCGTCAGTACTGGGCTTGTTCAGGGAGGATTCGGCTTCACGGGGGCGGGCGGAAGATTTTTCTTGCCAAATAGTACTGATAAGGATAGTCCGTTTGCGTACTATTTAGCAACGGCTTTTGATGAACGGCGCCGGACCCCCCTGAGCTTTGAGATTTTCTTTCAAACCGAAAGGGTTGCTTTTCCTATAACGGAGGTGGACATGTACGATACCGAAAAAGCATTGTACCGCCATTACGGGTATATCCAGAAGGAAACCAGCCTGTATGCGCGCTGGTTTCAGCGGCGGGGTCTGTCATACCCGCAGTTTCTGATTCTCGACACGGTGCTCAGGCATCCCGAAGGGACCGAGCCCACGGTGTTGGCTGAAGCATGCTTCATGCCCAAGCAGACGGTCACGGGGTTGCTTGATCAGCTTGAACGGGCGGGGTTCATCCGCCGGGAACGCTGCGAGACGGACAGGCGGCGGACGCGGGTATTCTGCCTGCCTGCGGGAGACGCATTCGTGACACGTATTTTTGAGCAGTTAGATCGCCACGAACAGGCCGTACTCGCTTCCATTTCTCCCGCCGACATGGAGACGTTCAACAACGTGTACGCCGCCATCGTCGAGGGGCTTGAGAAACATCTTTTTTCCGATTCCTTGTGAGGTCGTTTCATGCCTATTTCCCGTTCCGATTGTCCGCCTCCCGGTAAAGCCGAACAGATGACCACGCGCATCGCCTATCTTATCCTCGGCGTGGGCGTGTCCTCGTGGGCCGCGTTGGTTCCGTATGCCAAGGCCCGGCTCGGCCTTGACGAAGCCGTCCTCGGCATGCTGCTCCTGTGCGTCGGCGCGGGGTCGCTGCTCGCCATGCCCTTTACGGGGCTGATTTCCGGGCGTTTCGGATGCCGGAAAGTCATTCTTATTTCCGGCACGGCCTTCCTGTTGACGCTTCCGCTGCTGGCCTCGGTGGAATCCATATGGCTGATGGCCTTGTGCCTCTTCCTGTTCGGGGCTTCCATCGGGATGATGGACGTCTCCCTGACCATTCAGGCCGTGTTCGTGGAGCAGGCCGCCGGACGGGCCATGATGTCCGGCTTCCACTGCCTCTATAGCGTGGGCGGCATCTGCGGGGCCGGGGGCATGGCCTTGCTGCTCGGGTTCCTGTCGCCGTATCAGGCCATGTTCGCCCTGTGCCTGTCCATGCTCGTGCTGCTGGCGGCCTTCGGGCGGTATTTCTTGCCCTATGGCAGCGAGGGCGAAACCCCGCTGTTCGTGATCCCGCGCGGCATCGTGCTCCTGATCGGGGTGCTGTGTTTCATTATGTACCTGAGTGAAGGTACCATTTTGGACTGGGGCGCGCTGTTCATGACCGCCGAACGCGGCACGGAAGCCGCCCGCGCCGGGTTGGCCTTCGCGTGTTTTTCCGTGGCGATGGCTGCGGGCCGCCTGTTCGGTGACCGCATCGTGCAGGCTTTCGGCGATGCCCGCGTCCTGCTTTACGGCAGCCTGTGCGCGGCCGCCGGGTTTGGTTTGGTGGTCGCCGCGCCGTGGGCATGGGCTTCGCTCGCCGGGTTCACGGTGGTCGGGATCGGCGTCTCGAACATTGTGCCCGTGCTTTTTTCGGCCACGGCCCGCCAGAAGTTTATGCCCCTGAGCCTTGCCGTATCGGCGGTGACGACCATCGGCTACCTCGGCGTGCTCGCGGGCCCGGCGCTTATGGGCTTCGTCGCCCACGCCACCAACCTTGTGGTCGTGTTCTGCATTACGCTGGCGCTGATGTGCTTCGTGGCGGTCGTTTCCCGGGTCGTTCCCTAATAGCCCGTTTGAGGACGATTGGGGGAGGTGTGACGTACAGGGGGAAAGGCGCCCCTCCTGAAGGGCGGGCCCCCTTTCCTAGGACGCCTGTCTGGTAGAAAAGGAAAAAGCCCGTTCCCGCGCACGCTGGAAGCATGGTTTCTGCTGCGTCTCGAAAGAGTCTTTTTCCGAATGCTCCTTCCTGTCAGACGTCTTCTTCGGCGGGGGCATCACAGGAATGCGCCGCTGGCGAAGAGGGCGTTTGCCCCTGCCGATGCGGTTCGCATGTTGCGGTGTGCGAAGGCGAAGCCTCCGCCAAGGCTCATGGCGGCGTTCTATGGTGAAAATGTCGCAGTGTAATTTTTCTAACCGTGCTTTATTTTTTGATTGCACCTGTAGGTTGCCGGGATGCAAACCAACGGTTGGTGGCGCTGAAAAGGGATCTCGGGCAAAGAAGGGCCGTCGGAAACGGTTCCGGTGACAGCCTGAATCCGTCCGACAGGAAAATTTTTTTTGAAGGAGTATCCCTTTATGAAACAGTTGATCGTATGCGCGGCGATGGCCCTGACGCTCGGAACCGCCGGTCTGGCCCAAGCCGGATGCACCGCCGAGGAAGCCCAGCAGAAGGCCGCGGCCTTTGCGCAGGTTGTGCAGGCCAAGGCGCAGCAGGACCCCGAGGGGTACGCCAAGGTGATGCAGGAGCTCCAGCCCGAACTCCTCCAGATCCAGCAGAAGCAGGACATCGACGCACTGTGCGCGTTCTACGACAAGGCTCTCGCCAAACTGAAATAAGCGATTAGGCATTCCATTGGGCATGTCTCGGCGGACGTCTTCAGGGGCGTCCGCCGTTTTTCTTTGACTGTGTTCAGGAAAGCGGTTGATGCGGCAGAGGCTGGAAATCCGTCACCGGGGGTGCATCGGCAATGTCCGTTGCCCCGAAGCCAGACGCGCTTTCAAGTGGGTAAAGAATCCTTTGATAGCATACGGTCTGTAGTCAACCGTAAATAAACGCAACCCGTTTCTTCACCGTGCCCTCATATTGCGCCCAGAAAAAAACACTTCAGGCCCGCTCATTTCTTTTTGGCTCTGTCATAGCATTTGATTGATACGCATCCATAGTATGTTGAAGTTACAATATTTTTTATTGATAAACTCCACAACAAAGGAAGTTCCTTTTAGTATCTGTCTGAAACTTTATGAAATGAAATATCAATCGGTTACAGTGGCAGGGCCTTCTTTTTCAAGGGCAATGCTTGCTCTCCGGAATCCTCTGTTTGATGAAGCCATGCCTCCCTGTGCGTTGTGTTCCTTGAATTTGAGTTTATGCGCCGAAAACGCTATATCCGCCCGATGACGAGAAAGCATCTCAATATCGGTGGGAAAATACAGGCGCGCCGGAAGGCGATGGGCCTTTCTCAAGAGGATCTGGCGCAGCTCACGGGCGTATCGCGCCAATCCGTCACCAAGTGGGAGACCGGGCAATCCGCCCCGGATCTGGACAGGCTGGTGGAGCTTGCCGACGTGCTCGGCGTGAGCCTTGATTTTTTGCTCAGAGAGCCGCCGCAGACGTCCTCTTCTTCTTCTTCGGCTCTGTCTTCTCCGCCGTTTCTTAAGAATGGGGTTCCGGAGGGGCCCGCCAGCTTCCAAGAGGGCGGCCCGTCACCTGTGGAGGCGTCGCCAGCCGTTGCAGTGGGGTGTTCTCCCTTCCGTGAAGAGGCGTCCTCCGTATCCTCCTGCGGGGGGGCCTGCGGGTTTGTCCCTGCTGCAAAGCCTTCCTCAACACAGCTCTCC